>DASTSE010000087.1:0-13730 GCA_035760865.1 Dokdonella sp. | reverse complement strand
CTTCGAACGTGGGACCGAGGTGCGCAGGCGCCGTGCGAAGCGTGCAGGGGTGCCACGACGACGTCCCGACTCGGAGAACGAACATGCGCGACATCATGGTCCACTCTGGACGCTACGACGCGTGGGGCAACGGCGCCGAATATGCGGCCGATCTCGCCGCGCGCGTGGACGGCGCGCTCACCGGCGTGTTCGTGCATCCCTCGCCGCTGTACATGATGCCGCCGTACGCGTCGGGCGACGTGATCCAGGCGATCTTCGAGACCGCGCGCAACGTCGAGCAGTCCGCCTACGCCGCGCGCGACGCGTTCGTCGCATGGGCGACCAAGATCGGCGTGCGGCAGGCATTCTGGCAGGTCGCCGAAGGCCGCGCGCCGGAGACGCTCGCGCACATCGGCAACTGGCACGACCTGCTCGTGCTCGAACGCAATCCGGACGCGCCGTGGGGCGCTCCGCCCGATCTCGGCGCGGTCGTGCTCGCCTCGCGCATGCCGTGCGTGGTCGTGCCGCCGCGTTGCCGCGAAGCGGCGCTCGGCTGCATCGCGATCGCATGGAACGGTTCGGCCGAAGCCGTGCGCGCGCTGCATTGCGCGCTGCCGCTGCTGCATCACGCCGCGGCCGTCATCCTGCTCGACGGCGCGCACCGCACGCCGGAGATCGAGGCGGGCTGGCTGCCGCCGTTCGACGTGCAGACCTATCTGTCGCGGCACGACATCCGCGTGACCGTGAAGCCGATGCTCGCTCCCGACGATCGCGCCGGCGAAGCGATCCTCGCCGCGGCCGGCGAGGTCGGCGCGAACCTGCTCGTGATGGGCGCGTACGGCCGCTCGCGCTTCAGCGAGTGGGCGTTCGGCGGCGTCACGCGCACGGTGCTGCACGAAGCGACGCTGCCGGTCCTCATGCGCAACTGACGGAGCGCGCCATGCAGAACGCGAACGGAGTCCTGCTGCTGGTCGTCGCGCTCGTCGCGGTGCCTTCGCTCGTCGCCGGCACGATGTACTGGACGCATCGCCGCGGCATCGGCGTCGTCAAGGGTTGGGGCGGCGCGCTGTTCATCCTGCTGTGCTGGGTCGCCGCACTCGGCTTGATCCTCTACCGCACCGCGCACTGACGCCGCGCGGCGGCGCGCGCCGCGGCCGCAGCGATCGTTCGACGGGCCACGCGAGCGCCGCGGCGGCGCGCCGATCGCGGTGCGCGCAGTTGACGCACGTCAATGAAGCGCGGGCGCCGCGGCGTACCTTCGAATGCAACGGCGAACGCCGTCCACCGGAGAGCACTGCCATGTTCCAGCGCATCCTCGTACCGACCGACGGTTCGGCCCTGTCGAAGAAGGCCGTTCGCGCGGCGATCAAGCTCGCCGCCGGGACGGGCGCGAGCCTCGTCGCATTCCACGCGATCCCCAAGTTCCGCACGTTCACGTTCGACACGCAGATGCTCGAAGGCACCGCGAGCGGATACCGCACGGCATCGATCGCGCACGCGCGCGAACTGCTCGCCGGGGTCGCCGCCGACGCGCGCAAGGCCGGCGTCTCCTGCGACACCGTGCATGCATCGAGCGACGAGCCGTACGCGGCGATCATCCGCGAGGCCAAGCGCAAGCATTGCGACCTCATCCTGATGGCCTCGCACGGACGCCGCGGCCTGCAGAGCCTGCTGCTCGGCAGCGAGACGCAGAAGGTCCTCACTCACAGCACGCTGCCCGTGCTCGTCTATCGCTGAGCGGAGGCCGGTCATGTTCGAGCACATCCTCATTCCGACCGACGGTTCGAAGCTGTCGGAGAAGGCGATCCGCAACGGCATGCGATTCGCGCGCGCACTGAAGGCGCGCGTGACGGTGTTCCACGCGATCCCGAAGTTCCACACCAGCGACGTCATGATGGACCTGCTCGGCACGAGCCGCGGCGACTATGCGAAGGCCGCGCAGGTGTACTCGGACGACCACCTGCGTTTCGCCGAGAAGGTCGCGCACGCACTCGGCGTCCCGTGCGACAAGCGCCACGCGACGACCGACGACCCGGCCGGCGCGATCATCCACGCCGCGAAGATGAACGATTGCGACCTCATCCTGATGGCGTCGCACGGCCGGCGCGGCCTCGGCGCGCTCGTGCTCGGCAGCGAGACGCAGAAAGTGCTCACGCACAGCACGATTCCGGTACTCGTGTACCGCTGACCCGCTCAGGCGCGTCGTGCGCGGCGATGGCGCGCGCGCATGCGCACGATGAAGATCGGCACGAGCGCCGCAAGCGGCAAACCGGCCGCGACCGCGAGCATGCCGGGCGGCGGCGCCTCGAAGCGGAAGAACCTCCCGACCGGCGCGAGGCCGAGCGTTGCGACGAGCCCGGCCGTGGCTGCGGCGACGACGATCCAGAATGCGCGATTGCGCATGCGCAGCAGTCCGTCGTCGCGATTGAGCGCGATGAGCCCGATGTTACCGGCGACCAGCGCGACGAACGCGGCAGCGGCGACCGCCGCGTCGGTGCAGCCGACCGCGCGGCCGATGCCGTAGACGAGTGCGGTCGCCGCGAACATCAGCGTTCCATCGGCGATGCCGCCCGCGAGCAGGCGCATGCCGAGTACCGCGCGGCGCGGATCACGCGGCCTGCGCCGCATGATGTCGGCCGGTGCGGGTTCGCGCTCGAACACGAGCGCGCAGGCCGGATCGATCACGAGCTCGAGGAACACGATATGGATCGGCCACAGCACGAGCGGCCCGCCGCTCAGCAGGGGCAACAGCGCCATGCCCATGATCGGCACGTGCACCGCGAGGATGTAGCGCATCGCGCGCACGATGTTGTCGTGGATGGCGCGGCCGCGGCGGATGCCGCGCACGATCGACGCGAAGTCGTCGTCGAGCAGCACGAGCGCGGCCGCCTCGCGCGCGACGTCGGTGCCGCGGCGTCCCATCGCGATGCCGACGTCCGCGGCCTTCAGCGCCGGCGCGTCGTTGACCCCGTCGCCGGTCATCGCGACGACCTCGCCGCGCGCGCGCAATGCCTCGACGAGGCGCAGCTTGTGCTCGGGCTTCACGCGCGCGAAGACGCGCCGCTGCATGCACGCGTTCGCGAGCTCGGCGTCGTCGAGTGCGGCGAGGTCCGCTCCGCCGAGCGCGCCGTCGCGGACGTCGATGCCGGCCTCGCGCGCGATCGCGGTCGCCGTCGCGGGGTAGTCGCCGGTCAGCATGACGACGTCGATGCCCGCGGCGGCGGCTTCGGCGACGGCCGCGGCCGCGCCCGCGCGCAGCGGATCGGAGAACGCGACGAGGCCGGCTTCGATGAACGCGAGATCGTCCTGGCGTTCCGGTAGCGGCAGCGTCGTGTGCGGTGCGAGCGCGCCGACCGCGATCACGCGCAGGCCGGCGCCGGCGAGCGTGGCGACCTCCGCGAGCAGGCGCGCGCGCCGCGCGGGCGCGAGCCGGCACAGGTCCGCGATCGCCTCCGGCGCGCCGCTGCACGCGCCGACGAGACCGTCGCGCGTGCGCCACACCTGGGTGCGCGCGAACAGGGCCGGCATGAGCGGGTACTCGCGCAGCAGCGAACGCTCGCCCGCGTCGATCGGCTCGGGCGCCGCCTCGACGATCGCGCGTTCCATCGGGTCGGTCGGATGGACGCGGCAGGCGAGCGCGGCCGCGCGCAGCAAGGGTTCGAATGCCGCGCCGATCGGCGCTCCGGTGGAGGCGTCCCATCGGGCGCCGTCGCATCGCAGCGCCGCCATGCGCATGCGGTTCTCGGTCAGCGTGCCGGTCTTGTCGACGCACAGCACGGTGATCGCGCCGAGCGTCTCGATGGCGGGAATGCGCCGCGTCAGCACGTTGTCGCGCGCGAGCCGCCATGCACCGAGGGCGAGGAACACCGTCAGCACGACCGGAAACTCTTCCGGCACGTTCGCGATCGCGAGCGTGACGCCCGCGAGCAGCGCGTCGACCCAGCCGCCGCGCAGCAGCGCATACAGCGCGGCGACGATCGCGCAGAGTGCCAGACCCGCTGCCGCGAAGAACACCACGGCGCGGTCGATCTCCCGCTGCAGCGGACTGCGCGGCGTGGTCGTGCGCTCGATCGACGCGCCGATGCGTCCCGCCGCCGTGCGCGCGCCGGTCGCGACGACTTCGGCCAGCGCATGCCCGTGCACGACCAGCGTGCCCCAGTACACGTGATCGCTGCGCGTCGGCCCGGCCGTCTCGACGCCCGCCGCGTCGACGCGCTTGGGCGCGGGCAGCGCCTCGCCCGTCAGGAGCGATTCGTCGACGCCGAGCTGGGTCGCCTCGAGCAGGCGCGCATCGGCCGGCACGCGGTCGCCCTCGCCGAGCGCGACGAGGTCGCCGACGACGAGCCGGCGCGCATCGATGCGCACGCGGCGGCCGTCGCGAACGACGGTCGCCTGTGGCGCCGAGAGGTCGCGCAACGCATCGAGCGCGCGTTCCGACTTGCCGGCCTGGTGGAGCGTGATGCCGACGACGACGATGACCGAAGCCGACAGCACGAGTGCTTCGCCGACATCGCCGAGCAGGAGGTACAGCGCCATCGCGACGCCGAGCAGCACGAACATCGGCTCGGTCAGCACCGCGACGGTGCGCGCGAGCGCCCCGCGGCGGCGCGTCGCAGGCAGTTCGTTCGTCCCGTCGCGCGCGATCCGGCGATCCGCTTCCGCAGTGCCGAGGCCGTAGCGCGTCGCCACCCGGGCGTCTTCGGTTCGGGCGATGTCCGCGTCGGTCATGCGAGCCTCCATCGCGCGGTCGGCTCGCCGCGCGGTCGCGTCAGCGTCGTTTCGCGCGCCAGGGCAGCATGCGCCGCAGGGCGTCGTCGTGCATCAGGTAGTGGTGCACGAGTGCGGCGCCCGCGTGGCCGCCGACGAGCGCATAGCCGATAGTGGCGATGCCTTCATGCAGATCCTCGGCGAGTTCGGCGAGCGCGCGGTCCGGCGCGACGAGCGGCGGCAGGCGGAACGCGCCGAAAGCGACGTCGGTGCCCTCGGCGCTCACGAGCAGCCAGCCGAGCAGCGGCATCGCGACCATGAACGCGTACAGCAGCACGTGCATCGCGACGGCGAGGATCGCCTGCAACCGCGACGGCGCCGGCACGATCCCGGGCCGCGGTCCCGCGCGCAGCGCGAGCCGCGCGAACACGAGCACGAACACGGCGAGGCCGGCGAGCGCATGCGCCGACATCAGCCCGACGCGCTGCGCGCTGCCGTGCGCGAACGCCTCGCGCAACTCGGCACTCGCGTACGCGCCGACGACGAGCACGACCATCGCCCAGTGCAGCGCGATCGAGGGGGAGCTGTAGCGGTGCGCGTCGTTCTTCCAGCGCATGCGGGTTCTCCGAAGCGGTCAGGAACGCCCGCCGACGAGCCCGAACTCGACCGGGGAGCTCACGAACGTAAGAGCGAAGGACTCGCCCGCGAGCGAATCCAGCAGGCGCCGGGCTTCGTCCTCGGGCAACACGAACTCGACCAGCACCGGCTGGCTGGCGGGGAGCTCGCCGAAGCGCGGTTCGTGCAGGCCGCCGTGGCGCCCGAACCCGCCGACCGCGCGGAACGCCGAACCGCCGGGCATGCCGATGCTGCGCGCGTGCTGCAGCAGCCATTCGTAGCGCGATGATCCGGACTCGCTCGGGCTGTCGCAGAAGTAGAAGCGCAGGCACAGGCCACGCATCGCGGCACTCCTCGGCGGATTCCCGCCTGCGGTTGCATCGCGTGGATTGTCGGAGACCGCCCTGGTGCGCGCCTTGATCCGCGTCAACTCGGCTTCATGCGTTTGGATGGCCGTCGGCGCGCGCGCGAGCGGAGCGACGGAGAAGAAAAAGGCAGCCCCGGCGGGGGCCGGGGCTGCCGCCATTGCGCGGCGAGTCGCGACGCGCGTCGCACCCGCCGCATCCGTCCCTGGATCGGGCCGGACGGATGTCTCTCCCGCATCCGGCCGGCCCGCAGCACTCAGAAGGTGATGCTCCAGCTGTCGATGTAACCGGTGTCCTGGCCGGCGTTGTCGTTGACGCGCAGCTTCCAGGTACCGTTGAGCGCTTCACCCGACAGGTTCAGGGTGACGGTCTTGTTGATGTTGTCGGTGCCTGCGCCGGTGCGGTTGTGGATGTTGTAGAGCGAGCCGTCCGGAGCGACGAGGTCGACCTTGAGGTCGCCGATGTAGGTGTGCACGATCGCGACGGTGACCGAGGCGTTGCTCGGCGCGTTGCCGCTGCGGCCGGACACGGCGATCGGGCTGTCGACGGTCGCGTAGTCGGCGATCGGATAGTCGGTCGTGTTGCTGTACGTCTGCGTGCCGCCGCCGGTCGAATAGCTGCCGGTGAGGCTCACGCCCGAGTAGCTCGCCCACGCGTGCACGAGCACGTAGTAGGTGCCGGCCTGCGCCGTCCCGATGTTGCACGTCTCGGCGGTGGTGCTGCCTTCCGACTTGCAGTCGTTCACGCTCGTCGTCGGTGCCGAACCGAACTTCACGTAGAGGTCCGCGTCGCCACTGCCGCCCGAGGTTACGAACCTGAGGTTCGTCGCGCCGGCCGGAACGGCGAGCGTGAACAGCTTGTCGACGCCGGTCGCGGCGGAAAGGCCGGTCACGGGCACGCCGTTCTGCAGCACGGTCGCACCGCTCGCGTTGACGGTGACCGAACTCGTCTTCGTGTTGGTCGCGCCGCCGTTGTCGGTGACGGTGAGCGCGACGCTGTAGGTGCCTGCGCTCGCGTACGTGTGGCTCGGACTCGTCGCGGTCGAGGTGCCGCCGTCGCCGAACGTCCACGCGCGCGAGGCGATCGTGCCGTCGCTGTCGGTGGAGCTGTCGGTGAAGCTGGCGGTGAGGCCGCTGGTGCTGAAGGTGAAGTTCGCGACCGGCGGCACGTTGCTGCCGCTCGAGACCGTCACCGAGCTCGTCCTGGTGTTGGTCGCGCCGCCGTTGTCGGTGACCGTGAGCGAGACGCTGTAGGTGCCCGCGCTGGCGTAGGTGTGGCTCGGGTTGGTCGCGGTCGAGGTGCCGCCGTCGCCGAAGGTCCACGAACGCGAGGCGATGCTGCCGTCGCTGTCGGTGGAGCTGTCGGTGAAGTTCGCGGTGAGGCCGTTCGTCGTCGCGCCGAAGTTCGCGACCGGTGGCACGTTGCCGCCGCCGGTCGAGCACGCCGGCCGCGTGCCGCAGGCGATGCCGTGCGCGTTGAACGCGTCCCAGATGCGGCAGGCATTCGGCGTGCCGTTGGCGAGGTTGCCGTCGTCGTCGTCCGCGGCCAGGTAGACCGTGTACCAGTTGTTCGAACCGCAGCCGTTCACGGTCGCGCTCGCGTTGCACTTGCCGCCCGAGGCGACCTGGTACGCGCTCTTGCTCGGGGTGAGGCTGCCGTACCAGATGCGATCCATCTCGGCCCAGCCCTGCGTGCTGCCGTACTGCGCGACGAGCGCCTGCGCGAGGTCCCAGTTCGCGGAACTCGCGATGTAGCTTTCGCAATGCCCCTCGTAGCCCATCGGGCCCTGGTACGGCACGCCGGCGGTCGGATGGATGTACGGGCAGGCGACGCCGCCCTGGCCGATGTACTGGTCGCAGTTGATGCCGGAATTGTTGGTCACGTTCGACGGCTTGGAGATGACCGCCGCGCCGTGCGTGCTGAACGCGTTGACGTCGCGCACGCCGGTGCAGCTCGACGAGCAGTTCGCGCACGGCACGCCCGGCCGGAAGTTGTTGCCGATGCAGCCGTCCTTCGTCTCGAGGAACGCGAAGCTGTCGCCGACCGCTTCGCCGGTGCCGTACTCGGACGCCGCGCCGCCGCTGTTCGTGTCCATGCCATGGCCCCACTCGTGCAGGAACACCGCGGCGAGCTCGCCCGTGTTGGAGCAGCCGCTGCCGGACTTGAAGAAGTTCAGCGAGCTGCCGTCCCAGTACGCGTTGCAGACGTCGTTGACGTTCATGTTCGCGGTCACCTTCGAGGCGATCCACGAATTGCCGGGCAGGAAGCCCGATGCCTTGCGATTGATCTTGGTCAGGTAGTAGAAGCCGTTGCGCGACGCGCGCGTATTGCCGTTGCCGCCGGCGCCGCCGGCCGCGCCGCAGTCGGTGCTCGTGTCGGTGCCGAGGTGGAGGTTGCCGTCGCTCGAGTTCGACAGCGAGATCGACCCGCAGGAGTCGACCATCCTGAAGTATTTGCCGTCGAGCGCCGTCGTCGCGGTGCCGCCGGAGTAGTCGTAGATGCCGAGCGCATCGGTGACCTTCGCGCCGCCGTTGCTGACCGCGGCGAACGGCATCGCGACGATCGTCTCGGGGCCGGTGTTCACGCCGGTCGCGTAGATTCCGCCGTCGACGGTCGCGTCGACGTAGTCGTTGAGGTCGCGCACCTCGATCACGCGATTGCTCTTAGCGTCGACCATGACCTCGTACGTGACGCGGTCGCCGGCGACGCGGAACACGTAGCGCCAGGCGAGGCGATGCGCGTAGCCGGTGCCGTCGGCGCCGCTGAAGCCTTCGCCGGCGCCCTTGCCGTCGGCCGCGTAAGGCAGCAGCAGCAGTTCGCCCGGCTCGAGCATCTCCCTGACGCGCGTGCCGGTGGTGAAGTCGAGTTCGGCGAACGCGAGTTCGAACGCCTTCTCGCGCGAGGACACCGGCTGCGTGTCGATCGCGACGGGTGCGACGAGGTGGCTGCCGAACTGCACGATGTTGCCGTGCGAGATGCGGAAGAACAGGTTCGCGCCCTGCACGCGCACGCCGTCCTTCGATTGCGCGAACTCGACGAACCAGTGCGAGTCGCCCTTGCCGTAGGCCGTGCTCGACTTTTCGTCGAGCTGGAACTCCAGGCCGTCGGTCTTCAGCAATGCGTGGTTCGCCGCAATGAAGTCGAGCAGGCGCGTCTCGACGACGGCCATGTCGACATGCTCGCTCGCGCGCAGGCCGAGCGATGCGAGCGTGAGCGCGTTGCCGCCGCCGGGGACGAGCGGCACGCCCGCGCCCTGGACGAGGTCGGGACGATCGGCGCGACGGTCCCAGCGCATCTCCCAGGCGCCGGGGTTGCGCCGCGCGAAATCGCTCGCCTCGACGTGGCGGCCCGCTTTCGCGCCCAACGTGGTGGTCGCCTCGAGTTCGGGTTGGACCTGTAGTTCTGGCGCGACGAACGCGTGGCGCAGCCGCGGCGCCTCGTTCGCGGACTCGACCGGCTGGATCGCCTGCGCGGCCGTCCCCACGGCGAGCAGGCCGAACAGCAGCGGTTGCAGCAGCATCGGGACCGACCGCCGCAGTGGCGTCGAGCGGTCACGGGTGGATGACAAACGATTCATCGGGCTCTCTCCCTCAGGAATTGCGTCGTATCAGGGTGCCGCCGGCTCGAGGGGGAAACGCGGACAGCCGCCCAGCGCGCGCTGGACGCGACCGGGCGGCGAGCCGTACGTGGATCCCTGCGGACAGGCTGGCGTCGATCGGTGTCGCACATCGGTGCGCGCGCCGCCTCTGCGGATTTCTCTGAAATATCTCTTCATGGGCGCCGGCGACCGCCGCACCCTGCAGCCGCACTGCAATTCGCGCGGGATTCGGTCGACGCGTCGACCCGGATATGGACGTCCATGCGGCGTCGCATGGTGGATGCGCCGGCGAGCGTGCGGTGCGCCGCAGCTTCACGCGCTTCCCCTTGAGCGCACCGCGCGACTGCGCTATACCCGAACGTTCACAGGTTTCCTTGCGCAACATCGAGGGTGCTCCGGCCACGCGACCAGGGGTGGTTCGTGCCGGAGTAGCAGTGGGGATCGCTCCTGGGGAGGAGCCATGACCGAACGCATCGGGCTTTCATGGCCCGCCGACGCGACGAAGATCGTGCTCGGCGGCATCGAGGTCGACCTGCGCTATCGCGTGGTGCGACGCATGGGTGTCGCTCACGAACTCAATCCGCGCACGTTCGACCTGCTCAGCCTGTTCCTGCGCGAGCCGCGCGTGCTGCACGCGCGGGAGGCGATCTTCGCGAAGATATGGCCCGGCGTGATCGTCGAGGATGCGAGCCTCAGCACCTGCGTGTGGATGCTGCGCCGCGCATTCGGCAACGACGCCAAGCAGTGGATCCGCACCGTCTCCAAGCAGGGTTACGTGTTCGACCCGCCGTGCGAGATCCGCCTCGTCGAGGGCGACGCCGGCATCGCGCCGTCCGACATCGTCGATCCGCTCGCGTTGCTCGATGCCGACGACGACACGCGCGAGCCCGCGTTCGCCGCGCGACCGCGCGTGCAGCGGTGGGCGAAGGTCGCGGCGCTCGCGGCGCTCGTCGCGTGCGCGACGAGCATGACCGTGTTGCGCGGCGGCGCATCGCGCGCGCCGATTCGCGTCGCGCTCGTGCTCGCCGACGGCACCGGCGGCGAAACGGCGCCGTGGCCGGCGCTGCTGCTGCGCGCATGGCTCGACTGGCAGGTGCGCAGCCTGCCCGATCTCCTCGCCGCCGACGCGAGCGACGCGTGCGGCGCCTGCAGCGAGGTCGCCGTGCTGCTCGAGGTCGACGCACCCGCGCGCCGCGACGGCGAGTGGCGCGTCGCGGCGCGCTTCCGCGGCGACGGGCGCAGGGACGACATCGAGCAGCATTGCAGCGAGGGCCAGCTCGTCAGCGCGATCGACGCGGTCGGCCGCGCCGCGCTGCACGAACTCGAGCCCTCGATCGACGCAGCGGCGTTCCCGGCGCTGTCGATCGATGCCGCCACCGCGCGCGACGTCGTCGACGGCCTTGCGCACGAGCGCCGCCATCGCTGGGGCGATGCGGTGCGCGCCTACGCGGCGATCGCCGAGCGCGACGCCGACTTCGGTTGGGTGCAACTGCGGCTCGCCGCGAGCCTCGCGGAGATAGGCCAGCGCAGCGGCGCCGAACGCGCGCTCGAACGCGCGCTGTCGTGGCTCGATGCGCTGCCGCCGGCACTGCAGCGCCCCGCGCGCGCGCAACAGGCGTTCCTGCGCCAGGACTATGCCGCGGCCGCAGCCGCGTTCGCGAGCCTGCAGTCTTCGTACGCGCGCAACCTGCCGGTGCGGCTCGACGAAGCGGACAGCCTGCGCCGCGCCGGCCGCATCCAGGAGGCGGCCGTGCGCGTCGAAGGCGAGCCGCCGGCCGGCGCGTCGGGCGTGCGCTGGCTGATCCGGCAAGCGGAGATCGCGCTGTCGAATCGCGATCCCCAGCACGCCGCCACCGCCGCCGAGGACGCGATCGCGCTGGCCGACCACCGCGACTGGCCGCACGACCGCGCGCAGGCCACGCTGCTGCTCGCCGATGCGCGGCTCGCGCAGGGCGATGCGCCCGATCCGGCGCTCTACCAACGCGCGGCGACCGACTACGAACGCAGTGGCGATCGGCTCGGCGCGCTGAGCGCGCGCCTGCAGGCGGACCTGCAGGGGACCGAAGCGGCTGCGCGCGAGCCCGCGCACCTGGACGAACTGCTGTCGGAGGCGCGGCTCGCCGGCAACACCGACGTCGAGATCGACGCGCTGCGCCGTACCGCGCTGTTCCACGATCGCGCCGGCGACATCGCGCGCGCGCGCGAGCGCTTCGCGCAGGCGGCCGCGGTCGCCGACACGGCCGGCAATGCCTACGAACGCCGCAAGCTCGACCTCAACCTGCTTCAGGAGGACGCGCTGCGGCTCGACTTCGCGATGCTCGACCACCGCCTCGCCGCGTTGCGCGCCGAGGCGCCGCAGGGCGGCATCGCGGTCGGCGTCGGCCTGCAGGCCGCGCGGCTCGCCTACCTGCGCGGCGACTTCGAGGGCGCGCTCGCGCGGCTCACCGAAGCGGAAGCGGCGGTGCGCGACGGCGACCGCGGTCGCGCGCCGCACGCGTCGACGATCGGCTGCATGCGCGCGGCCGTGCACATGATGCAGGGACGCACCGCGGAGGCGCGCGACGACGTGCGCGATTGCCGCTCGTCCGGCGTGCCCGTGCTCGATCATTTCGCCGACATCGCCGAGGCGGAACTGGCGATCCACACCGGCGACCTCGCGCAGGCGCGCCGGCTGCTCGAGCCGATGCGCGAGACCTTGCGCGCGCAGGCGAACGAGGTCGATCGCTGGAACCTCACCATCGAGATCGCGCCGCTGCTCGCGCGCGCCGGCGAACTCGACGTCGCGCGCGCCTTGCTCGACGAGATGCTGCCCGCGCTCGAGCGTTCCGGCTATCGCCTGATCGTGGCCGACGCGCGCGTGACGCGCGCGGAGATCGCACTCGCCGACGCTCGCCTCGACGACGCCGCGCGCGAAGCCGCGCTCGGCGGCGCGCTCGTGCCTGCAGACGACTGGTACGAGATGCGCCGGTTGCGCACCGTGCACGCACTGCTTGCGCAGGCGCGTGGCGAACCCGAAGCTGCGGCGCAGATGCTGCAGGCGCTGCATGCCGACGCGCGCCGGCACGAGGACGTGCTCGCCGAGCTGCTCGTGCACAGCCTGATGAGCACGCGCGCATCGTTCGACGATTGCCCCGAGGCGCGGCGTGCGCACCTCGTCGCGCAGAGCGGCCTGCGCGGCGCGTCGGATCTCTGGATGAACCCGGCCGCGCACGGCCACGGTGCGCTCGCGAAGGCGGCGCAATGAACGGACGATAAGCAGGGGCCTGCACGCGGGGCGTGCAGCCGGCCGGGAAAATGGCGCGCCCGAGAGGATTCGAACCTCCGACCACCGCCTTCGGAGGGCGGTACTCTATCCAGCTGAGCTACGGGCGCATCGTCGCGACAACCGGCGGTCGAACCGCCGGCGGGCCGAGAGTATAGCCGACGACCGACGCGGTCCGGGCCGGCACGCGCACGGGGAGGGAGGGCCGGGCGGCGGGCGCCTTCCGCGGGCCGGGGCGCGCCCGCTATAATCCCGAGACTTTTTTGTACGCCGAACGGGCCCCGGCCCGGTGAATCGCGCTTTTTTCGAGGTGGATCCGTGACCAATCCCGTTCCCAAGACCGACGTGGTCTTCCTCAAGCACTTCGCACAGCTGATCGGCTTCCTCATGCTCGTGGCGGTGCTGCTGATCGCGCTCGGCTCGTACATCTATTCCAAGCATCCGCCCGAAGAGAACCCGGACCGGGCGAAGGTCGTCGCCGAGCGCATCGCGCCGGTCGGCGGCGTTTACGCCGGCGATACCGGTCGCGCGGCGATGCAGGCCGCGCAGGAAGCGGCCGCGAAGGCGGCCGCGGCGCAGGTCGCCTATGGCGGCACGACCGACGGCAAGACGATCTACGGCAATCTCTGCCACAGCTGCCACGACACCGGCGCCGGCGGCGCGCCGAAGATCAGCGACAAGGCGGCCTGGGCGCCGCGTGTCGCGCAAGGCCTCGATACGCTCGTCAAGCATGCGATCGAAGGCTACACCGGCAAGTCGGGCGTGATGCCCGCGCGCGGCGGCAACCCGGCGCTCAATGACGCACAGGTCAAGGCCACCGTCGAGTGGATCGCCGGCCAGGTCAAGTGACGAGCGCTTGTGCGATGTCATCCGACATCGCACGCTCGTCACTTGGGTCGGTCCAGGATGGACCGACGGCGATAGCTCCATGGACGGCTGCTTGAGAAGGCCCCTTGCACGCCGCCCTCAGGCAACGTGCGCGTCGCTGGGATCGGTCCAGGATGGACCGACGTCGCCAGCCAAGGGATGGTTGCTTTCGAGCCTTCAGCGTTCGCGCGCTTGCGTAAGGCCGGTCGAGCCGCACGTGGCGAATCCCGCCGAGTCGGCGCCGTGAGGCCGCGGCGGCACGCGCGATGCGCGTACCGCCCTACGAAACTCCGATGCAGGTCTTGCTCCGCGGTCGGTCACGTCATCTCGAACCGCG
>DASTSE010000086.1:0-4141 GCA_035760865.1 Dokdonella sp. | reverse complement strand
GTCGCTCGGCGGGGCGTCGAACGCCTCGCGTTCGACCGCGTCGACGCGCGCACCCGGCGGACCGCGCTGCAGCCAGCGTTCGAGCTCGTCGAGCGCCGCGGCATCGCCGCCGGCGACGACCTCGACGCGACCGTCGGCGAGGTTCTTCGCCCAGCCCGCGAGGCCGAGCTCGCGCGCACGCGCCTGGGTCGAAGCGCGGAAGAACACGCCCTGCACGAGCCCGGACACGTGGAAGCGCGCGCCGCTCATCGCATCGGCTTGGGCGCGCCCGCGGCGACGACCTCGTCGAGATCGTCGCCGGTGATCGGCCCGGTGAACTTCTTCGCGACCGTGCCGTCCGGCGCGATCATGTACGTGAGCGGCAGGTTGCGCGGCACCTCGAAGTCCGGCAGCGGGTTGTAGACGTCGCCTTGGGCAAGCGCGTACGAGACGGGATGCTTCTTCACGAACGCATCGATCTCGGCGCGCTCGGTGTCCTCCCAGGCGATGCCGATCGCGCTCGCGTCCTTCGCGTGCGCGCGGACCCAGGCCGAGATGTCGGGCATTTCCTTGATGCACGGCGAGCACCAGGTGGCCCAGAAGTTGACGACGACCCAACGGCCGCGCTGCGCGGAAAGCTCGAACGTCGTGCCGTCGAGCGTCGTGATCGACAGCCCGGGCTTCGCCTTCGTCGCATGTGGCTCGTCGGCACGCGCAAGCCCGGCCGCGACCGCGGCGGCGAACGCGAATGCGAGGGCGAGGCGGATCGGATTCATGCGTGCTCCGTCGGTTTCGAGGCAGGGAGGTCGGCCGACGATGGTACATCCGCTGCGAACAGCGCGGCCAATGGCACGGCGAGCGCATCGCGCAAGCGCGCGCCGAGGCGCGCAATGAGCGCGACCGCAGGCGTCGCGAGTCCGTCGACCGCGGCCTCGTCGAGCGGCACGCGGTAGCCGCCCGCGTCGACGAGGTCGAGCAGCTGCACTCGCTCGAGGTCGCGCACGACGACCCACTCGCCCAGTTCGCCGCGCCGGATCACGCCGACGCGATGCAGGTCGCCGAGGTAGCGCTGCAGCAGGTCGTCGGTGAGGAACGGCTCGAGCGCGCTCAACTGCGCGCTGTGCAGGCCGCGGCCGTCGCGCTGGGCCTGGACGAAATGGCCGAGCACGCGCAGCAGGCCGGTCAGCTCGTGCCCATGCGGCAGGCGCTGCGCCGCCGGCCGATAGTCGAACGCGTTGAGCGACGCGGTGATCGACGCGCCGAACAGCACGATCGCCCACGACAGGTAGATCCAGAAGATGAAGATCGGCACCATCGCGAGCGCGCCGTACACCTGCTGGTAGCTTGCGTAGCGCGTCGCGTACAGCGCGAAGCCGCGCTTGGCCAGTTCGAACAGCGTCGTCGCGAGCAATGCGCCGAACAACGCGTGGCGGATGCGCACACCGCGGTTCGGGATCACCACGTAGGCCGCGACGAGCGCGCTCCAGACCAGCAGGAACGGCAGTACCGCGAGCACGCGCGCCTTGATCGAGAACTGCGCCTCGGCGGCATCGATGAACGGCAGCGCGAACGCGTACGAACTGATCGCGAGCGCGGCGACCAGCAGCAACGGCCCGAGCGTGAGCGCGGTCCAGTAGACGATGAAGCGCGCGCCCGCACGCCGCGCGACCTGCACGCGCCAGATGCGGTTGAACGCGTCTTCGATACTCATCATCAGCGAGACCGCGCTGAACAGCAGCACGAGCACGCCGACCGCGGTCGCCTGGCTCGCGTTGTCGGCGAACTGCGTGAGATAGCCCTGCACGGTGCTGCCTGCCGCGGGCACGAAGTTCTCGAACACCCAGCGCGTGACCTGCTCGCGCCATCCGGCGAAGCCGGGGAACGCCGCGAGCACGCCGAGCACGGCCGCGGTCAGCGGCACGAGCGCGAACACGGTCGTGAACGCGAGCGCACCGGCGGTCTGCAGGCAACGGTCTTCGAGAAAGCGACGCCAGGTGAACTCGAGGAACGCGACGATGCGCTCGCGGTCGTAGCGCGAATGGACGAACCGGAGCAGGCGATCGAGCAGCATGCGCCGAGCCTAGCGCAGCGCGGCTGACTGGCCAATGTGCGGCAGGCGCCGCGGAGCGACAGCCCGGCAGGACCGAGAGCCCAGGGCCGAGGGCTGCCAGGCGTCGCGGCGTCGGTCGCTTCCACACGACGCGAAAGACCCGCGGGAGCGGCCCAGCCGCGATGCGCTTGCCGCCTGCCGCCTGCGGCTCCCAAGAGCATCAGGGCTTCCGCCGCTCCCGCAACGGCAGCTCGCCCGATGCGCGAAGCATGCGCAGCGTCGCTTATCATCGGCCCCCATCTTCCTGGGCCTGCCGAATGAGCGAAATCCTCGTCCTTTACTACAGCCGCGGCGGCAAGGTCGCGCAGCTCGCGCGGCTCGTCGCGCGCGGCGTCGAGGAGGTCGCGGGCATGCGCGCGCGCGTGCGCAGCGTGCCGCCGGTCGCACCGGTCACGCAGGCCGCCGCGCCGCCCGAGCCCGAAGAGGGCGCGCCCTACGTGGCGCGCGCGGACCTCGACGAATGTGCCGGGCTCGTGCTCGGCAGCCCGACGCGCTTCGGCAACATGGCTGCGCCGCTCAAGCATTTCCTCGACACGACTTCGGCCGAATGGGCGTCGGGTACGCTCGTCGGCAAACCCGCGGGCGTGTTCACCTCGACCAGCACGATGCACGGCGGACAGGAAACGACGCTGCTGTCGATGATGCTGCCGCTGCTCCACCACGGCATGCTCCTCGTCGGCATCCCCTACACCGAAGCCGCGCTCAATCGAACGCGCGGCGGCGGCTCGCCGTACGGCGCAAGCCATGTCGCGGGCACGTCCGGGGAGCATCCGATCGACGAGGACGAGCGCACGCTCGCGCGCGTGCTCGGCCGCCGCGTCGCGGACGTCGCGGCGAAACTCGGACGCGGCGCATGACGCCGCAACGCCTCGGCTACGGCGCGTGGGCGGCGCTCGCGCTGCTGCAGCCGCTCTGGTACTTCTGGCTCGCGCCGCCGGCGAACGGCAAGCCGCTCTACGCGCTCGCACTGACCTTGCCGCCCCTGCTGCTGCCGCTGCTCGCGCTCGCGCGGCCGCGCCGCGCGTTGCTCTGGATCGGCATCGTCGCGCTGTTCTACTTCTGCCACGGCATCGTCGCCGCCTGGGCCGTACCGGCGGCGCGCCTGCCCGCACTGCTCGAGGCGATCGGCTGCGTCGTGCTGATCGGCGCGATCGGCTGGGACACGCGGCAACGCAAGGCCGCTGCGGATCGCGTCGAAGCCGGATCCCAGGATTGAAACACGGAGCACACGGAGCACACGGAGAAAGCAGAAATTCAAAGAGCTCTTCCTCGGTGTGCTCCGTGTGCTGAGTGTTTCAATCTTTCCTCTTTTGGTTGCGCGCGTTCGCGTGCTCCACGCCTAGTCCTTCTTCTTCGCGTTCGTCTTCTTCTCGCAGCACTGCTGGTGCTTGTGCTCGACCGCCGACGGCAGCCGCTCGGCGAGGAACTCGACCAGCGCGCGCACCCCGGGCAGCTGGCCGCGTCGGCTCGGGTAGACGAAGTGCATGACGCCCTGCGGCATGGCCCAGTCCGGCAGCACGACCTCGAGTTCGCCCTTGACGACTGCGGGCGCGCAGACGAACTCGGGCAATGTCGCCACGCCCTGCCCGCGCCGTGCCGCTTCGAACAGCAGCGCGAAGTCGCCGCAGATCACGCGCGCCTGCATCTCGACGCTCGCCTTCGCGCCGTCGGCACCGTGCAGCTCGAGGATCTGCGCGCCCTCGTGCTCGAGCATCGAGAGCAACGGCAGTCGCTCGAGTTCGTCCGGATGCGCCGGTCGGCCGTGCGCGTCGAGGAACTGCGGCGACGCGACGAGCAGCGCGCGCGAATGACCGAACGTGCGCAGCACGAGCGAGGCGTCCGTGTCGAGCTTGTCGCGCACGCGGATCGCGAGATCGAAGCCTTCGCCGATCACGTCGACGCGGCGATTGCTCGACAGCACGCGCACCTGCACCTTCGGATGCGCGGCGAGGAAGTCGGGCAGCACGTGCGCGATGATCGTCTGCACGAGCGAGACCGGGCAGCTGGCCGCGTCGGCTCGGGTAGACGAAGTGCATGACGCCCTGCGGCATG
>DASTSE010000085.1:0-4354 GCA_035760865.1 Dokdonella sp. | reverse complement strand
GCGACTAGCGCGCGGCCGCGCCGGCGCGCCGCGACCGTGCAGTCGTTCACGTCGCCTGCGTGAACTCCGGCACGCGACGCGTGCGCCGCCGGACACGGTCGCCGCATCGACCGCGTAACGCCCGCGGCCGCCCGCAGCCGGCCATAATCGGCCGCGTATACTGCGCCCGCCATTCACCCGGGGAGTTCACAATGGATCTGCGTTCGCCCGCGTCGCGCCTGCGACTCGTCGGCACGGCCCTGCTCGTCGCCGTTGGCCTTGCCGCCTGCAACCGTCCCGCCGACCAGGTGCCCGAAGTCCAGGGCAAGAAGCCGATCGCAGCGGAATCGGCCAAGCCCGCCAAGGTCGAAGGGTTCGCGCTCGCTTCCGCGCGCGCCGAGCAGCACGACGGCCAGCTCTCGCTCGCGCTCGAGTTCAGCCAGCCGCTCGTCGGCACGCAGGCGTTCGACACGCTGATCGGCGTCAGCGATCCGAAGGGCGCCGCGGTCGAGGGCAGCTGGTCGCTCGCCGAAGACGGCAAGACGCTGTACTTCCCGTTCATCCAGGCCGACCGGAGCTACTCGGTCAAGATCAAGGGCGACCTCGCCGCCGCCGACGGCAAGACGCTCGGCAGCGAGCTGTCCAAGGACGTCTATACGGGCCCGATGGAACCGAACGCGGCATTCGCCTCGCAGGGCAACGTGCTGCCTGCGCGCGAGACGCGCGGCCTGCCCGTGATCTCGGTCAACGTCAAGGAGGTCGACGTCGAGTTCATGCGCGTGCGCGACGAGGAAGTCGCGAATTTCTTCGCCGCGTACCAGAAGAACGGCAAGCGCAGCTCGTACGAGCTCGACCCGCGCTACGGCTGGGGTCGCGAAGGCTCGCCGATCACGCAGATCGCCGATTCGGTCTACTCGAACCGCTTCGCGCTCGCCGGCAAGGACAACGAGCGCGCGGTCAACTACCTGCCGATCCAGTCGATCTCCGAACTCGCCAAACCCGGCCTCTACTTCGCCGTCATGAAGCGCGCGGGCACGTTCAACGACGAGTACGAGACGAGTTTCTTCTTCGTCAGCGACATCGGCCTGCACACGCGCGCGTACGCCGAGGCGCTGTTCGTGCACGCGGCGTCGCTGAAGAGCGGCGCGCCGCTCGCGGGCGTCGAACTGTCCGTGCTCGACGGCAAGGGCGAATCGATCGTCGCCGGCAAGACCGACGGCAACGGCAACGCGCAGCTCGCCTATGCGCTCAAGGCGGACCAGGTGCTCGTCGCCAAGAGCGGCAACGACGTCTCCCTGCTGCCGTTCAACCAGCCTGCGCTCGACCTGTCCGACTTCGCGGTCGCCGGCCGCAAGCAGGCATGGTTCGACGTGTTCGCCTGGTCCGACCGCGATCTCTACCGCCCCGGCGAGACGATCGCGCTGTCGGCACTGCTGCGCGATCACGACGGTAACCCGATCAAGCCGCAGCCGCTGTTCGTCACGCTCAAGCAGCCGGACGGTCGCACTTACGCCGAAACGAAACTCGATCCGAAGGACCTGAACTACTTCGAGTGGTCGCGCGAGATCCCGGTCGACGCGCCGACCGGGCGCTGGCAGGTCGAGTTCCGCACCGATCCGAAGTCGAGCGAAGTCACCCAGGGCCTCACCTTCCGCATCGAGGAATTCCTGCCCGAGCGCCTCAAGCTCGACCTTTCGACCGAGCAGGCCGTGCTCAAGCCGGGCGAGCCGCTCAAGCTCGCCGTCGAGGGCGACTACCTCTACGGCGCGCCGGCCGCGGGCAACCGTTTCACCGCGCGACTCACCGTCGCCGTCGACCAGCACCCGGTCGACGCGCACAAGGACTTCTGGTTCGGCGACCCGACCGTCGAACTGCCGAAGGAGGCGAAGGACGTCGTCGACGACGCGCTCGACGAGGACGGCAAGCTCGAACAGGACATCGAGATCGCCGAAGCCGCCAAGCCGACGACACCGATCGCGGCGCTGCTGTCGGGCAGCGTCTACGAAAGCGGCGGGCGTACCGTCACTCGCACGCTCAAGCGCACCGTGTGGCCGGCCGACGTGCTGGTCGGCATACGCCCGCTGTTCGACCTCAAGGAAGGTTCCGACGCGCGCGGCCGTGCCGGCTTCGAACTGATCCGCAGCAATGCGGCGGGCGACCTCGTCGCCGGCCAGCACCTCAAGCTCACGCTCGTGCGCGAGCACCGCGACTACCACTGGACGTTCGACAAGGACAGCGGCTGGCACTTCGAATACGTGCAGCGCTACGAGGACAGCGAGCAGCGCGAGATCGACATCGAGGCCGGCAAGGTCGCCAAGTTCGACGTGCCGGTCGACTGGGGCAACTATCGCGTCGAGATCCTCGATCCCGCGACCGGGCTGACGACGCGCCTGCCGTTCTTCGCGGGCTGGAGCTGGAACGACGACAACCGCGGCAAGGAGGCGCGCCCGGACAAGGTCAAGCTCGCACTCGACAAGCCGAGCTACCACGAGGGCGACACGCTCAAGGTCACGATCACGCCGCCGCAGGGCGGCCCCGGCCTGCTGCTGGTCGAGTCGGACCACCTCATCTATTCGAAGAACATCGACGCGCAGCCGGGCGCGGTGTTCGAGATCCCGGTGACCAAGGAGTTCGAGCGCCACGACGTCTACGTGACCGCGCTCGTGTTCCGCGGCGGTTCGGCGACCGACAAGATCACGCCCGCACGCGCGGTCGGCGAAGCCTGGGTGCCGATGGATCGCGCCAACCGCAAGATCGACGTCGCCATCGAAGCGCCGAAGCAGATGAAGCCCGAGACCGACCTGCCGGTCGAGGTGAAGGCGCCGGCGCTCGCGGGCAAGAAGGCGTACGTGACCGTCTCCGCGGTCGACGTCGGCATCCTCAACATCACGCGCTTCGCGCGTCCGGACGCGAACGCCTGGTTCTTCGCCCAGCGCGCGCTCGGCATCGACGCGTACGACCTGTACGGTCGCGTGATCGAGAGCTTCGACGGCAACACCGCCAAACTCCGCTACGGCGGCGACATGGCGCTCGGTGCACTGCCGCAGGCGCGCCGGCCGACCGCGAAGGTACTGACCGTGGACCTGTTCTCCGGCGTCGTCGCGCTCGACGCGAAGGGCGAGGCGAAGGTCGCGCTGAAGATGCCTGACTTCAACGGCACGGTGCGCGTCGTCGCGCAGGTATTCGGCGAGAACCAGTACGGTGGCGCCGACACCGAGACGATCGTGCGCGCGCCGCTCGTCGCCGAAATCTCGACGCCGCGCGTGCTCGCGCCCGGCGACCGGTCGGCGCTCACGCTCGACCTGCAGAACTTCTCCGGCAGCGAGCGCGAGTTCGCGGTCAAGGTGTCGACGCAGAAGCCGCTCGCGATCGACAAGGGCGAGCGCAAGGTCAAGCTCGCCGACGGCGCCAAGACCACGCTCACCTTCCCGCTCGCCGCGCTCGACGGTTACGGCGTCGGCAAGATCGCCGTGCAGGCGTCGAGCGGCGAGCTGAAGATCGACCGTCATTTCGAGATGGTCGTGCGCGCGGCATGGCCGAGCGTAATGCGCTCGAATGCGCGCTCGCTGGAAACGCTCGCGCCGGTGACGCTCGGCAGCGAAGCCATCGACGGCCTGCTCGCCGACTCGGTCGCGGCGCGCCTGACCGTGTCGAGCCTGCCGCCGCTGCCGTTCGCGGCGGCGCTGCAGGACCTGCTCAAGTATCCGTACGGGTGCATCGAGCAGACGACCAGCAAGGGCTACGGCGCGCTGCTGCTCGACGACGCCACCGCCGCGAACCTGCACACCGACGGCCTGTCGGCCGAAGAGCGCAAGCTGCGCGTCGACGGCGCGATCGGCCGCATCGCCTCGATGCAGATCCCTTCCGGCCACTTCTCGATGTGGGGCGGCGACAGCTACGTCAACGAGTACATCACGCCGTACGTGGTCGAGTTCCTCGAGGACGCGCGCGACGAAGGCTTCCTCGTACCCGACGAGATGCTGCAGAAGGCGCTCAAGCGCCTCAACGACGACCTGCTCTCGGGCGGCCACCCGTTCTACGGCTACGAGCACGGCGACCACCTGCGCTTCGCCAACGAGGCCTACTCGGGTTACGTGCTCGCGCGCGTGAATCGCGCCCCGCTCGGCACCTTGCGTGCGCTCTACGACAACGACAAGGCCAAGTCGATCACCGCGCTGCCGCTCGTCCACCTCGCGATCGCGCTCAAGCTCATGGGCGACGAACCACGCGCGCAGAAGGCGATCGCGGACGCGTTCGCGATGAAGGTGGAGCGGCCGTGGTACCTCGGCGACTACGGCTCGAACCTGCGCGACGGCGCGCTCATGCTCGCGCTCGCGCACCGCTACGGCCTGTCGAAACCCGAGTACGACGGGCG
>DASTSE010000084.1:0-7043 GCA_035760865.1 Dokdonella sp. | reverse complement strand
AGCCTGGCTGCTGCCGCCACCGTCGACGGCGCTCGCGCGCACCGATCCCGCGCGGGCCGGAGTCGACCGGCATCGCGCGCCGCGGCGGCGATGGTCGGCGACGCGCTGGATCGTCGGCGCGGTGCTCGGCGCTGTCGTCGCGACCGTCGCGCTCGTGCCGTTCGTTCCCGCGCTCGCCGAGCGCGTCGCTGCCATCCTGCACTGGGCGCGCATCCCTGATCCGATGCGGCGAGTCGATCATGACAGGGCGCGCGCGACGGCGATGGAACTCCGCGGCGTGAGATCGGCATTCTGGCTCGATGGCGACGACTTCATGGTGATGGTGGCCGGCCAGCGATGGCGCACGATGGCGACGATCGACGCGGTTTGCCGCGCGCTGGAGCCGCTCGGCGATACGCTCGGCGTCGTCGTCAACGTGCAGGATGCGACCGCCACCCGCGTGCAGGACACGAGGACGCTGTCGCGCAACTGCCGCTTGCCCGTGGGCGAGCGGGCGACGTTCCAGTCGATACGCGCGATCGACGTGCGGTAGCGGCCTGCGCGACGGGTGAACGTCCGTGCATGGATCGCGCCGGGCGTGCCTCGACGGCCCACTAGCGCTTCGAACGGCGGCGATCGCGCTTCGCTGCATCCGCGCGCCGGCCGTTGGATGCGGGCTTCAGTGCGCGCAATTCGTCCTTCGCGTGCTCGAGGATCGAGCGGCGCCGGCGGCCGAGCGCGCTGCCCGCGCGATTGATGTAGAACGTGAGCATCGACATCGCGGAACGATACGGATCGCTCTTGCGACGCCGGCTGCGCTTCGCGGACTGCAGCAGCGAGCGCGCGATCGCGGCCGGGTCGTCGAGCGTGAACACGCCCTCGCGCAGGTCGAGCGCGTGGCTCGTGCGCGTGGCGCGACCGGACCAGCGTGCGTCGGCGGTTCGCATCGTCGCCGGGTTCGCGTGTGTCGATGTGAGTGCCTTGCCCATCGTCGCGTCTTCACGTCGCCTGCGTGACACACCGGTCGCGGCGAGCCGTCGCGTCAACCTTCCGCGAGCGATTCGTGCACCGTGCCGTCGCAGCCCTGGTGGACGCAGTTGCACGGCGGCTTCACGCCCTCGCTCGCCTGTTCGGCGCATGCGGCGGAACAGAATTCGTCGTGGCCGTAAACGGCGCAGCTGCACCACGGGTTGGCGCAGGTTTTGTCGTCGGCATCCATCGCGATTCCGCATGTGATCGAGCCGCCAGTACATCACCGCGCGCATGAATCGCGGCCTTCCGGGCGTTGCGCCGCGCGTGCGGCGCCCCCATCTGGATGCGATGCACCAGATGCCCTTGCTCGAGGCCGGCGTGGCGCTCGTCGGCCATCCGACCGCGCGCATCGACTACCGGCCGCAGGTCTGCGACGCTGCTACGGCCGACGCGTGGTTCGAGGCGCTGCTCGCGCAGGTTCCCTGGCGTTCCGACCGTCGCCTCATGTACGAGCGCGACGTCGCGGTGCCGCGCTTGCTCGCGCACTACGCGCTCGCCGACGCGGGCGTGCCCGCGGCGATCCGCGCGGCGCATGCGGCGGTCGCGCGGGTCGTCCCGGCGCCGTTCACGAGCGTCGGCCTCAACCTCTACCGCGATGGCGGCGACAGCGTCGCGATGCATCACGACCGCCTTGCCGAGCTCGTTCCCGGCGAGCCGATCGCGTTGCTGTCGCTGGGGGCGACGCGGCGCATGACGATCGCGACGCGCGCGACACCGCGCACGACGTGCAGGATCGACCTCGAGCGTGGCAGCGTGCTCGTGATGAACCATGCATCGCAGCTGCACTACCTCCACGGCATCCCGAAGACGAAGGCGCCGGTCGGTCCGCGCATCAGCCTCGCGTTCCGCGTGCGCCCGGCCTGATGGTCACGGGCGGCCTCGGGGCAGGCGCGCGTCCGACGTGCGGTACGCGGGCGGGGTGTAGAACACGAGCGTGCGCAGGTTGGCGGCGCCGGTATTGCGGATCTCGTGTCGCTCGCCTTTCTCGATGAGGACGAGCGTGCCGGCGCGCAGGCGCCGGCGCCTTCCCTCGACGATCGCGACGCCCTCGCCGTCGACGACGAACAGCCACTGGTCCGCGCCGCGGTGCGCATTGTCGGGGCCGCCTTCGGCGTCGCCGCGCGCGATCGTCATCTCGGCGGCCTGGCCGCGGCGATTGCGCATCGCGAGGCGAAAGCCCTGGGTGAATCGCAGCGTCTTGCTTTGCATGCCTGCCTCCGGGAATGTCAGGAGCCGGGTGGATCGCGCAGTTTCATGAGGTCGGCTCGAAAGCGGGCGAGTTCCTCCTCGCCCCGCGCGCCGATGCGCGCGCGCAGCACGTAGGCGGGATGAACGGTCGCGAGCGCCCACTGATGCTCGTCGCGTTCGATCCATTCGCCGCGGCGCCGCATGAGGCGGAAGCGGGGCCCGAGCACGACCTTCGCCGCGAGGCGGCCGAGGCAGACGATCCAGCGCGGTCGGATGCGCGCGAGCTCGCGATCGAGCCATTGCAGGCACGCGGCAACCTCGGCCGCGTTCGCACGCTGGTGCAGGCGCCGCTTGCCGCGCAGCTCGAACTTGAAGTGTTTGACGACATTGGTGACGTAGACGTCGGCGCGGTCGAGGCCGACGTCGGCGAGCACGGCATCGAGCAGCTGCCCGGCCGGTCCGACGAACGGGCGCCCTTCGAGATCCTCCTTGTCCCCCGCCTGCTCGCCGAGGAAGACGATCTTGGCGTCGGCCGGCCCTTCGCCGAACACGGTCTGCGTCGCGGCTCTCCAAAGGTCGCATGCGCGGCACGCGCGCGCGGACCTCTCGAGCGTGGACAGCGACGGCGGTTTGCGGTTCGGCGGCATGTTCGACGCAGCGGCACGGTTGTCGCGCAAAGTGTCTACGGTACGCGACTGAACACGCGCCAACGCGCGCGCGAGCGCTTCATTGCGGCGTTGCGCGCTCCTCCCTACGCTGCCGCCATCGTCGCTGCGGAGGAACGCCATGGCTCGCCCGATCTGGAACGGCACGCTGTCGTTCGGCCTGCTCAACATTCCGGTCGCCGTCATGAGCGGCGAGCGGTCGACCGACCTGCATTTCCGCATGCTCGATGCGCGCGACAACAAGCCGATCCGCTACGAGCGCGTCAATGCGGACACCGGCCACGAAGTGCCGTGGAAGGACGTCGTGAAGGCGTTCGAGTACCGCAAGGGCAGCTACGTCGTGCTCGAGCCCGAGGACATCAAGGGCGCCGCGCCGGAGAGCCACGAGTCGGTGGATCTCGAGACCTTCGTCGAAGCCGATGCGATCGGTCCCGAGTACTTCGAGAAGCCGTATTACCTCGTGCCGGGCAAGCGCGCCGAAAAGGGCTACGTGCTGCTGCGCCAGACGCTCGAGAAGACCGGGCGCATCGGCATCGGCCGCGTCGTGATCCGCACGCGCGAATACCTCTGCGCGGTACTGCCGCGCGGCAAGGCGTTGCTGATGAACCTCTTGCGCTACCCGTCGGAAGTGATCCCGCAGAGCGCATACGACTTTCCGGCAACCGCGAAGCGCGTCAGCCGCAGCGAACTCGCGATGGCGGAAAAGCTCGTCGAGACGCTGTCGGGCGAATGGAAGCCGGCCGACTTCAAGGACGAATTCCGCGAACGCCTCGAGAAGGTGATCGCGAAACGCCTCAAGAGCAAGAAGACGGTCGAGGTCGAGGCGGACGACGAGGCCCCCGCGGAGACGTCCACCAACGTGGTGGATTTCGTTTCCCTGCTCAAGCAGAGCCTTGCCGAGGGGCGGCGCGCACCCGCGGCGAAGAAGAAGGCGCCGGCGAAGCGGGCCGCGAGGAAGAAGGCCACGGCGAAGAAGAAGGCGGCGCGCAGGCGCGCCTGAGCGGCGCCGCGTCTCGGACGGTATTCAGCTCGGCGCGCCGATACTGCGGCTCGCGGCAACGGAGGCAGCCATGGCACTCGCCGAATACAAGCGCAAGCGCAATTTCCGCTCGACGCCCGAACCATCCGGCGGCGGCGATCGCGGCCATGGCATCTTCGTCGTCCAGTTGCACCATGCGCGCCGCCGCCACTACGACTTCCGCCTCGAACACGCCGGCACGCTCAAGAGCTGGGCCGTGCCGAAGGGGCCGAGCTTCGATCCGAAGGTCAAGCGCATGGCGGTGCAGGTCGAGGACCACCCGCTGTCGTACGCGGGGTTCGAGGGCGACATCCCCGCAGGCAACTACGGCGCCGGTCACGTCGACGTGTTCGACCAGGGTACGTGGGAGCCGGTCGGCAGCGTGCGTGAAGGGCTTGAGAAGGGCGAGCTCAAGTTCACCTTGCACGGCGACGTGCTGCGCGGTTCGTGGGTGCTCGTGCGCACGCGCAAGGACGCCGCCAAGCCGCAATGGCTGCTGATCAAGCACCGCGACGCGTATGCGGGCGAGCGCGAGGCGGACGACTTCGTCGATCCGCGATCGGACCGGCCGCTCGCGCCGCGCGAGCGAAAGAAGATCTGGAAGGATCCGAAGCCGCCGCCGCGCGTGCGCAGCAGGAACGAAGGGGGTGCGCTGCGCGGCGCCGACGCGCCGCTGGACGACGGCCCGTTCGCGCCCGAACTCTGCAAGCCGGTGCCGAAGGCGCCCGACGGCGATGGCTGGCTGCACGAAGCGAAGTGGGACGGCTACCGCATCGTCGCGACGATCAAGGGTCGGCGCGTGCGACTGTGGTCGCGCAATGGCATCGAGTGGACGCGCAAGCTGCCCGAACTCGTCGAGGCGTTGCGGTCGCTCGACGTGAAGAGCGCGCAGCTCGATGGCGAAATGATCGCGCTGCGCGATGGGCGTGACGACTTCAATGCGCTGCAGGCGCGCCTCTCGGCGGAGCGGAAGGCGCCGATCGCCTACATGCTGTTCGACCTGCCGTACCTCGACGGTCGTTCGCTGCGCGAGTTGCCACTGCAGGATCGCAAGGCGCTGCTCGAAGCCTTGCTCGAGCCGCACCGCGACGGCGTGTTGCGCTACTCCGCGCACCAGGTCGGACACGGCCCGCAGGTCTACGCGCAGGCCGTGCGCGCGGGGCTCGAAGGCATCGTCAGCAAGCGCGTCGCGAGCCCGTATCGCGGCACGCGCAACGGCGACTGGGTCAAGACCAAGGTGCGTCCTTCCGACGAATTCGTCGTGATCGGCTTCACCGAGCCGAAGGGCCGTCGTAGCGGCATCGGCGCGCTGCTGCTCGCGCGCCCCGGTCCGACCGGGCTGGACTACATCGGTCGCGTCGGCACCGGCTTCAGCGACGAGCAGCTGCGCACGTTGCGCAAGGATCTCGCAGGCTCGCGCGTCGACGAGCCCGCGGCCGACGTGTCGAGGATGACTCGCGCCGATCGCGCGGCCGCGACCTGGGTCGAACCCAGGCTCGTCGTCGAGGTTTACCATCAGGGCCTCGGCGGCCAGGGACTGCTGCGCCACCCGGCATTGAAGACCGTGCGCGAAGACAAGTCGCTCGACGACCTCGCCGAAGATGCGCGCAACGCGAAGCGCGGCGCTGCGCGCCCGAAGCGCAAGGCCACCCGCGCGGTGCACGCCGAAGCGCCGCGCACGCCGAACGGTACCGCGGCGCGCACGTCGGCGCCGGCCGGCGCGGTCCGCCTTACGCATCCGGATCGCGAGGTGTTCCCCGGCTCCGGCATCACCAAGGCGGATGTCGCCGCCTACTACGCGGCCGTCGCGCCGCTCCTGCTCGCGGATGTCGGCGATCGCCCGCTGTCGGTGCTGCGCTGCCCCGACGGCATCGGCGAAGCGTGCTTCTTCCAGAAGCACACGGGCCGCGGCTGGGGCGATCACGTGCGTTCCGTCGACGTGAAGGAGAAGGGCGGCGGCAGCGATCGCTACCTCGCGGTCGACGACGCGACCGGCGTGCTGCAGCTCGTGCAGATGAACGTGCTCGAGTTCCATCCTTGGGGCGCGCGTGCGGATGCTCTCGAGCGAGCCGACCGCATCATCTTCGACCTCGACCCGCACCCGTCGGTCGCCTGGTCCGAGGTCAAGAAGGCCGCGCGCACGGTGCACGATGCGCTCGCCGCGATCGGTCTCGAATCGTTCCTGCGCACGTCTGGCGGAAAGGGGCTGCACATCGTCGTGCCGCTCGCGCCCGCGGTGGCGTGGGCCGACGCGAAGCGTTTTGCCGAGCAGGTCGCCGACACGCTCGCGAGCGAGCGGCCCGAGACGTTCGTGAGCGTGGCCGGCGAGCAGAAGCGCGAGCGGCGCATCTTCGTCGACTGGCTGCGCAATGCACGCGGCGCGACCTCGGTCGGCTCGTACTCGCTGCGCGCGCGCGAAGGAGCGCCCGTCGCGATGCCGATCGAGTGGAGCGAACTCGCGCGCTTGCGCGGCGGCGCCGCCTACGACATCCGTTCCGCGCTCGCGAAGATCAAGCGTCGCAAACGTGACCCGTGGGAACGCTTCGACCGCATCCGGCAGACACTGCCGTTATCGGCCGAACGCCCGGCACGCCCGGGCCGGGCGTCGCGGTCGGGCGGAAAGAACAGGGACTGAAATGACGAAGGTCCCGCAATGAGGTCGCATGCCCCGCGGCGGTGGCGGCCGCGCGGCCACGGTCGCCGCTTCGCCCGCGCCGCGAGCGTCGTTCGAGGTGCGGTGTCGAACCGGGAGGGCGGTGCCGCTCGGCGGGCCGACGCTGCGCGTCGAGCCGTCGGTGCGGATCGTCTCGCCGTCGCGGCGGGCACGCGCAGGGCGATCGCCCTGTCGCCCGGTCGCACGGCGATGCGGGCGCCGCGGTGCCGACGATCGCGGGCACGCGCCTTCGATCGTGCTGTGCACTTGCGGCGGCGATGCTCAGTCGGTGCCGTCGTCGGCAGCTTCGAGGTCCACTGGGTCCGGGTCGTAGGCGATGAGGTCGCCCGGCTGGCATTCGAGCACCGCGCAGAGCCTGGCGAGCGTCGAGAAACGCACGCCTCGCACCTTGCCGGAACGGAACAGCGACAGCTGCGTCTCGCTGACGCCGATCAGCGCCGCGACGTGCTTGGCCTTCATGCCCTTGCGCGCGAGCAGCGCATCGAAC
>DASTSE010000083.1:0-3174 GCA_035760865.1 Dokdonella sp. | reverse complement strand
ACCGAACGACTGGCCCGGATGCTGCTTGAGCAGGTGCGCCTCGCGGATCGCCTCGATGCGCTGGTTCTCGCGGATCGCCACGAATTCCATCTCCGGCGTGACGATGCCGCGCCGCGCATAGTGCATCTGCGACACGTTCATGCCCGACTTCGCCGCGCGCGGCTTCGGGATCGCCGGGAAGCGCACTTCGGCGAGCGACGGCGCGCTCGCGTGGCGGCGCGTGAACGGCGAGCTGAAATCGGCGAGCGGCTCGCTGTCGCCGCGCTCGGCGATCCAGCGTGCGCGCAGCGCGGGCAGGCCCGCCGCGAGGTCGACGCGGTAGGCGGGATCGGTGTACGGGCCCGAGGTGTCGTACACGGTGAACGGCGCGTTCTTCTCCGCGCCGAACATCGACGGCGTGTCGGCGAGCGCGATCTCGCGCATCGGCACGCGCAGGTCGGCGCGCGACCCCTGGACATGGATCTTGCGCGATCCCGCGATCGGACGCGTCACGGACTCGGACAGCTCCGCGGTCTGGCGCAGCAGGTCGGAAGGGACGGCATTCATTGCAAAGCTCCTCGATGGTCGGTGCGACGGGAGCTTTCGCGCGAGACCGCGCATGGGGATGCGCGGCCTTCGCCGACCGCTGCGTCCAGGTGCGCCACGGCCTCAAAGCTCCCTACACCGGTGCTAGCCGGATCAGGTTCGAAGGGACTCTCTCAGCCGACCACCGCCGGCACCCCCGCTTCGATCCGCATTGAAACACGTTCCCCGCCGTGCGACCACCGTTCCCACGGGCCGTCATCGCGCTCCGCGCGCGGCTCGAACCGCGTCTGCGCCGTCCTCCCTTCCGCGGCGACGGTCGACGCGGCTACCCTCGTTCGCGGGAGGGGACGGATGAAGATCGCGATCGTCGGCTACGGCACGGCCGGGCAGGCGGCCACGTTGTTCCTCGCGCGCGGAGGCCACGCGGTCGAGGTGTTCGAGCGCAGCGAGGCGTTGCGGCCCGTCGGTGCCGGCTTCCTGCTGCAACCGACCGGCCTCGGCGTGCTCGTCGAGCTCGGTCTCGCCGATGCGGCGCTCGCGAGCGGCGCGCGCATCGAGCGCCTGCACGGCGTGAACGCGGCCGCCCGCGCGATCATGGACATGCGCTACGCCGACCTCTCGCCGACCCTGTTCGGCCTCGGCATGACACGCGGCGCGCTGTTCGCGCTGCTGCATGCCGCGTGCGAACGCATCGCCACGATCCGCACTGGCATCGCGATCCGCGCGTTGGTGGCGGGTGGCCGCAGCCTCGTCGATGCCGGCGGCGAGACGCACGGCCCGTACGACCTCGTCGTGATCGCCGACGGCAGCCATTCGTCGCTACGCGCGCAGGTCGACCGCGTCGTGCGCGATCCGCTCTATCCGTGGGGGGCGATGTGGTGCCTGCTCCCCGCGCGCGATTGGCCGCATGCGCAGGAACTGCGCCAGCGCTACGACGGCACGCGCACGATGTTCGGCGTACTGCCGGTCGGCTGCCGTCCCGGCGACGGCGATCGGCGCTGGCTCACGTTCTACTACAGCCTGCCCGGCCATGCGGTCGATGCCTTCGATGCCGCGGCGCTCGAACGCATGCAGCGTGAAATCGAGCGGCTGTGGCCGGAGCTCGCACAGCGCACGCGCGCGCTGGACGCGCCTGCGCAGCTCAATCGCGCACGCTACCGCGACGTCGTGCTGCGCCGGCCGTGGCGCGACCGCGTCGTCTGCATCGGCGACGCCGCCCACGGCATGAGCCCGCAGCTCGGCCAGGGCGTCAACATGGCGCTGCTCGACGCGCAGGCGCTCGCCGATGCGCTCGTCGCGCAGCGCGACGATGTCGCCGCCGCGCTGCCCGACTACGCGCGCCGGCGCGCGCGCCACGTCGCGATCTACCAGGCACTCAGCCGCTGGCTGACGCCACTGTTCCAGTCCGACCATCGCACGCTCGCGCCGCTGCGCGACGCCTTCCTCGGACCGCTCGGACGGTTGCCGTACGTGCGCGGCCAGATGCTCTCGATCCTCGCCGGAACGAAGCGGCGCTGGCTGTGAAGCTGCCGCCGCGTTCCGCATGAAGGACGGGGCTCAGCGACACGAGCCGCCCGCGTTGACGCAGGCGACGCGGCTTCGCACGCCGGCGCTCGCCGCGTAGTTCGCGAGCACGCCGTCGGCGACGTGTGCATTCACGAACGTCGTCGCCGCGAACGCGACGACCGGCAGGCCCGAGAGCACGTCGCCGTTCGATGCCGCGGCGAGCGCGCGCGACGGGACCGGCGCACCGGTCATGTCGTGCGCGAGGTCGAGCGACAGGTTGCCGGCGGACGGCAGCCGCTCGATACCCGTGAAGTTGCGCGAGACATGGGCACCGGGGTCGGTCGCGTTCGTCAGGCGCGAGCCGGTCGCCGACAGGGGCAGGTCGATGCCGGCCGGATCCGCGGCGGTCGCGAAGGTGAGCACCGACGTTTCCAGGCACGGCGTGAGCGCCGGATTCGCCGCCCTGCCCACCCCGTCGACCGCGCCGCCGGAGTTCGCCGCAGCGAGCGGAACGGCGATGCCGTCGTGTCCGTAACCGACCGCGCCGACCGTCGCGCACGCGTACGGGTACGCGCTCGCCCAGCGCTCGGTGACGACGCCGTTGCTGGACATCTGGCCGCTCGTGTACGGCTGCACGAAGCCCACTTCGAACGGCGCCTTCGCGCTGCCGCCCGCGAGCGCGGGATCGACGTACCAGCGCTTCGTCGGCGCGGTCACGATCCAGTCGGTGCGCGCACCGATCGACGGGTTGCGCGTGTAGTTGCCTTCGAGCGACGAGGTCATGAACAGCGCGCTGACCGCATCCACCGGGTCGGCGTACTCGAGCGTCCGCGGTGCGCCGTCGACGACGACGAGTGCCGCGTAGCGGGCGTCGGCTGCGGCGCTCGCGCTGTCGAGATCGGGCGCCGCGTCGCCGGGTGCGGTGTGCAGCGGCGCCGAGCGGAAGCGGTCGATCGCGACCGCGTCGACGCCGAACATCGTGCCGCGCGCGACGTCGACGACGTACTCGACGCCGTAGAGTCCGCCCGCGGGCGGCGCGAGGTCGACCGCCGCATTTTCGTTCCAGTAGCCGCCGGGCGACCATGCGGCCGCGATCGCCGCGCAGTCGCCGGCGGCGACCGCATCGGCACTGCCGTGCAGGTC
>DASTSE010000082.1:0-12983 GCA_035760865.1 Dokdonella sp. | reverse complement strand
TCGCCTTTCGGCGATGTTCGCGCAGGCTGTCCTGCCTGCGCAGTGAACCCGCGGCGCGCTGCGCGCGCGCTAGGGATCGCATCCACGGTGGCACCGCCAAAAAAGCAGAAAGGCCGCGTGCCGGCGAGTGGCGGGCGGCGGGAATGATTCGCGCCATCCATGGCGCTCACCCTCGCGCGGTGCGCGAGGGCCATCGCCTTTCGGCGATGTTCGCGCAGCCTGTCCTGCCTGCGCAGTGAACCCGCGGCGCGCTGCGCGCGCGCTAGGGATCGCATCCACGTCGGCACCACCAAAAAGCAGAAAGGCCGCCTTGCGGCGGCCCTTCTGCTTTTTGGTGGAGGCGGCGGGAATTGAACCCGCGTCCGAAGGCGCTCCGCGCCCGGCGCTACATGCTTGTCACGCTGTTTGGTCTCGTCCGGCGGCAACACAACGTGCGAGGCGCACCGCTGGACCAGCCTCTTGGTTTTAGCTCTAGCCGAAAGGCGCCGGTTTCGAGCGATCCCGTGATAATGACCCTACATCCACGAGCACAGGCACAAGTGGGTTCGGGGCTAGGCCTTAAGCGGCCAGAGCGTAGACGTCGTCGTTCGCGTCTAGTTTTTTGCCACCGGATTAACGAGGAAGATGACGCCCTCGGCATGCTCCAGACTACTTCGCGTCCCCCGTCGAAACCATGTCGCCCCCGGGGAGCAGGGATAGTGGTGGCAGGGGCGGAGGAAATCAAGGGAAATCCGTGGCGAGCTGCTAGCATGCGCGGTTTCCGTTCATCGAATCCGCGTCCATGGGCAACATCGTCTGGCTCGCGTCGTACCCCAAATCCGGCAACACCTGGGTGCGCGCGTTCCTCGCCAACCTTGTCGCGAACCGCGCCGAGCCTGTACCGCTGAACGAGCTTTCGCGCTACGCCGAGGACGAGGCGAACCCGGACCTGTTCTCCGCACTCGCGGGCCAGCCGAGCGCCGGGCTCGATCTCGCCGAGATCGCCGCGCTGCGACCGCAGGTGCACGCGGCGATCGCGCAGCGCGCGCAGGGCACGCGCTTCGTCAAGACCCACAACATGGCCGGCAGCTTCGACGGCCATCCGCTGCACAACTGGCAGGTGAGCGCGGGCGCGATCGTCGTCGTGCGCAATCCGCTCGACGTCGCGGTCAGCATGACCCACCATTTCGGCATCGGCCTCGACGAAGCGATCGAGCGGCTCGCCGATCCGAACGTCGCAACCGGCAACGACGCGCTGTTCGTGAGCCAGATCCTCGGCTCGTGGTCCCTGCACGTGAAGGGTTGGGCCGACATGGCCAACGAGCGCGTGCTCGTGATGCGCTACGAAGACATGCTCGAGAAACCGGCGAAATCGTTCGCCAAGGTGGCCAAGCTCGTCGGTCTCGGCCAGGATCGCCTGCGCATCGAGCGTGCGATCAAGCATGCGGGATTCCAGAGCCTCGCATCGATGGAGAAGAAGCACGGCTTCGTCGAAGCGTCCGACAAGGGCGCGCGCTTCTTCCGCAAGGGCCGCGTCAACGAATGGCGCGAGGCGCTGAGCCGCGATCAGGTACAGCGCGTGATCGGCGCGCATCGCGAGCAGATGCAGCGGTTCGGCTACGTGCCGGCTGGGTACGCCTAGGCGTCGGGTTCGTCGAACGGAAGACCTGCGCCGGTCGGTGGGCCGGGGCCCACCCTATGGTCAGCTTCGCCGCAGGCGAATCACGCCTGCTTGTTCTTCGCACGCATCACGCGCTGCTTCTCGCGGTTCCAGTCGCGTTCCTTCTCGGTATCGCGCTTGTCGTGTTCCTGCTTGCCGCGCGCGAGGCCGAGGTCGAGTTTGGCGCGGTTGTTCTTCCAGTACATCGCGAGCGGGATCAGCGTGTAACCCTTGCGCTCGATCGCGCCGACGAGCTTGTCGATCTCCTCGCGATGCAACAGCAGCTTGCGCGTGCGCCGATCCTCGGGCACGACATGGGTCGAAGCGGAGATCAGCGGTACGATCGATGCGCCGAACAGGAAGATCTCACCGCCCTTGACGATCGCGTAGGCGTCGCCGAGGTTCGCGCGCCCTGCACGCAGGCTCTTCACTTCCCAGCCCTGCAGCGCGATGCCGGCTTCGAAATGCTCGTCGATGTGGTACTCGTGACGCGCACGCTTGTTCAGCGCGATCGTCGAGTCGCCTTTCTTGTCGTTGGACTTGGTCTTTGCCATGTGGGTGTGTATTTTTGCGTTCCTCCCTGAACGCGAAGATCGGAGCGGCCATCCGGGCCGCACTTGAAAAGCATGATCGAGATTCGCCGCCACGCCCTGATTCGACAGACGCCCGAACGGATGTTCGATCTCGTCAACGACGTCGAAGCATACCCGAGCCGCTTCCCCTGGTGCGCCGGCGCCCGCGTGCTCGAACGCGACGGCGACGCCGCACTCGTCGCGCGCCTGGAGTTGCGCTTCGCAGGCATCACGCAGGGGTTCACGACGCGCAACACGCTCGATCGGCCGCATCGCCTGCGCATGCAGCTCGTCGACGGGCCGCTGCGCGCGCTCGAGGGCGAGTGGTCCTTCGCCGCGCTCGGCGACGACGGCTGCAAGATCGCGCTCGCGCTCGATTTCGACTATTCGGGCCGGCTCAGCGGCAGCGCGCTGCGGCTCGGCTTCCAGGGGCTCGCCAACCGCATGGTCGACGACTTCTGCGCAGCAGCCATGAAAGCCCATGGCTGAGCGCATCACGGTCGAGGTCGCGTACGCCGAGCCGTCGCGGCACTTCCTGCGCCGACTGGAACTGGACGCGGGCGCGACGATCGCCGATGCGATCGAGGCGTCCGGCGTCGCCGCGGCGTGCGCGATCGATCCGGCGACGCTCACGAGCGGGATCTGGTCCAAACCGGCACCGCGCACGACCGTGCTCGGCGACGGCGATCGCGTCGAGCTTTACCGCCCGCTCAAGGCCGATCCCAAGGAAAGCCGCCGGCGTCGCGCCGAACGCGCCAGGGCGACGACGCGCTGAGGCCGTTCAGCCCTGGCCCTGGTCGCCGCCGCGACGCTTCTTTTTCTTCTCGTCGTCGGGGCGCTTTTCGTCCGGGTACTCGCGCTTGTACTTGCGCGCGTCCCGGATCAGCTGGTCCGGATCTTCGGGGAAGTAATCGCCGTCGATCTTCGCGAGCTGGTCGTTCTCGAAGTAGAGCGTGAGGTCCTTGCTCGCCATCTTGTTGCGGCCGCGGCGGATCGTCGACACGTAGTCCCAGCGATCCTGGTCGAACGGGCTGATCACCGACGGCGAACCCATGACGAGCAGCACCTGGCGCTTGCTCATGCCGGGCTTGAGCGACTCGACGGTCGCCTTGTCGAACAGGTTGCCCTGCTGGGCGTCGACCTTGTAGACGAGGCCGCAGCCGGACAGCGGAGCGAGGGCGAGCAGGGCGAGCCAGCGAAGACGCATGCGCGGTGGATCCGGAAGCCGTTAAAGGAGCCGATGATACACTAGCGGCCTGAATCGCAAGGCCATCGACAGGGAAGGGCACTGGAGGCATGAGCATGGAATCGACCGAACTGCGCAAGGCAGGACTCAAGGTCACCCACCCGCGCATGCGGATCCTCGAGATCCTCGACAGCCACGACGGCCGGCATTTCACGGCCGAGGACATCTATCGGCAGCTGCTCGAACACCACGACGACATCGGCCTCGCGACCGTCTATCGCGTGCTGACCCAGTTCGAGGCTGCGGGGATGGTGCTCAAGCACAACTTCGAGGGCGGCCAGGCCGTCTACGAGCTCGACCGCGGCAAGCACCACGATCACATGGTCGACATCGAGTCGGGCAAGGTGATCGAGTTCACCAGCGAGGAGATCGAGCGCCTGCAGCACGAAATCGCCGCGCGCCACGGCTATGCGATCGAGGACCACAGCCTCGTGCTCTACGTGCGCCCGATCAGGAAGAAGTAGGCAGGCTTGTGGGAGCGGCTTCAGCCGCGATGCGTCGCATCGCGGCTCAGCCATGCCGTATCCCGGAACGGATATTCGCCGCACTTCGTAACGATGCCTGCACGGACTGGATTGCGAATGGAGCAGATCATCTTCTGCGCGCAAGGCTCGGTCGTGGAATCCATCTGCCCAGACGGAATGGCCGGTTCGCGACAGCACGAGGTTGGCGGCACGAGCGGAGCGGCCTTTGAGGGATCGCGCAGCCTCGCAGAGGTTGTCGCCGGCGAGCTCGAGAAGACCGTGCCGGTGATCCGGCATCAATACCCAGCAATGCAAGCGAAAGCCTGGCCCGGGTAATGCAGCGACGGTGCGCGCGGCGGCGCAGGCGGGTTCCCGGACAGCGAAGATGGGTTCTCGCTTCCTCGTTGCGAACGTGACGAGATAGATGCGCCCCTGTTCGCTGTGGCGTCCGCGGCGTGGCCGCGCGCTTCCGACAGATGGGTACGGCTTGCGCCGAGATCTCGCCGATTGCCCGGTCAGGCGACAGTTTGCGCGCGCGCTTGCGTGGAGGAAATCGCCGGCGCGATCGCGGCTGAAGCCGCTCCCACACATCGAAAGCCGAGCACGGCAAAGCCAGCAGCGCCTCAGCCCTGAGCCCTCAGCCCTCGCTTCCCCAACATCTGCCTCGCATGCGCGAGCGTCTCGCGCGTGATCTCGATACCACCGAGCATGCGCGCGACTTCCTCCTGGCGCGGTTTGCCGTCGAGCACGTCGATGCGCGTCTCGGTGGAATCGCCATCGCTCGACTTGCTCACGCGCAGGTGGCGGTCGCCCTGCGCGGCGACCTGCGGCAGGTGCGTCACGCAGAGGACCTGCGCACGGGCGCCGAGCGCGTGCAGCTTCTGGCCGACGACTTCCGCGATCGCGCCGCCGATGCCGGAGTCGACTTCGTCGAACACCATCGTGCCGATCGTGTCGCTGCCGAGCGCGGCGACCTCGATCGCGAGGCTGATGCGCGAGAGTTCGCCACCCGACGCGACCTTGCGCAGCGCGCGCGGCGGCTGGCCCGGGTTCGCGCTGACGAGGAATTCGCACCGCTCGGCGCCTTGCGGGTCGGGGTCGCCCTCGTCGTTCGGTTCGAGCTGCACTTCGAAGCGGCCGCCGCGCATGCCGAGTTCGCCCATCAGCGCGGAAACCGCGTCCGACAATGCCTTCGCGGTCGCGGTGCGCCGCTGGCCAAGCGCCTTCGCAGCGGCCTGCCACGCCTTGCGCTGGCGCTGCTCGAGCTCGCGCAACGTCGCGATGCTCGCGCCGGCACCGCGCAGCGTCTCCAATTCCTCGCGCAGGCCATCCGCATGTGGCTTGAGGTCGGCCATGCGCACGCGATGCTTGCGCGCGAGTTCGTGCAGCTTGCCCAGTTGCGCCTCGGCGTCGGCGAGGCTGTCGGGGTCGAGGTCGAGCGTGCTCTGGTAGCGCGCGAGCGCGTCGTTGGCTTCCGAAAGCTGGATCTGCGCGGCGTCGATGAGTTCGCCGACCGGCGCGAGGCGCTCGTCGAGCGCGGCGAGCGAGGCGGTCTCGTGCTGCGCGCGCGCGACGAGGCGCAGCAGCGCGAACTCGCCGTCGCCGTCGAGTCGCTCGGCGAGCGCGGCGCACCCTTGCAGCAGCTGGCCCGAATTGGCGAGGCGGCGATGGCGCTCTTCGAGCGCCGCGAGGTCGTCGGGCGCGAGCGCGTGGCGGTCCAGTTCCTCGACCTGGTGGCCGAGCCACTCGATGCGCTCGGCGTGATCCTCGCCGCGCGAGAGTTCGGCGATGCGCGCGTTCGTGTCGCGCCAGGCGCGCGCGGTGCGCGCGACCTCGGCCGTTTCGGCATCGTGGGCGCCGAACGCGTCGAGCAGGGCGAGCTGCTGGGCGCGGTCGAGCAAGGCCTGGTGCTCGTGCTGGCCATGGATCTCGATGAGCCTCGCAGCGAGCGCCTTGAGCTGGGTCAGCGTGACGGGGCGGCCGTTGATCCATGCGCGCGAACTGCCTTCGCTGCGCACGACGCGGCGCAACTGGCAGGCGCCGTCCTCGTCGAGGTCCTCGGCGACGAGCCAGTCGCGCAGGTCGGCGCGACCGCCGAGGTCGAAGGTTGCCGAGAGCTCGGCCCGCTCGCAGCCGTGGCGCACCATCGACGCGTCGGCGCGACCGCCCGCGAGCAGCAGCAGCGCGTCGACGAGCAGCGACTTGCCGGCACCGGTTTCGCCGGTGACGACGGTCATGCCGGGGCCGAAAGCGATCTCGGCCTCGCCGACGATCGCGAAATCCTTCACGTAGAGACTTTCCAGCATGGGCGCGGGGGCTGTCCTCGAAACCGCCGAACGCTAGCATGCGCACATGCAGCGGCCAAGGCGACGCCGCGATCCTCCGCGCGTGTCGTCGCAGGGCGGGAGACGGACGTCGCTTCCGCTGCGTCGTCACGGTGGAATTCCGCCATCCGCGCGCCCATGTGGAGGGGCAGGCGCCCGACCCGGCGGCGAGCCGGCCATCGCCGGGATTGCCGCGGCGCAAGCTGGACCGATTCGCAGCCACGTGCCGATGCGGCCGGTCCGACCGCGCTATTGATCGGCCCAAGGACGCTTGTTAGCGTGCAACGATGACCGGCGCGAACGCGCCACCGGAAGACGATGAACAGCCCGTCCCAGCACCTCGACGCCCGCGCCCGCCAGTTGCTGCGCACCCTGATCGCGCGGTACATCGCCGAGGGCCAGCCGATCGGCTCGCGCACGCTCGCGAAGGCGTCCGGCCTCGACGTGAGCCCGGCGACGATCCGCAACATCATGTCCGACCTCGAGGAGTTCGGGCTCGTCGCCGCACCTCACACGTCGGCGGGCCGCGTGCCGACCGCGCAGGGCTACCGCGTCTTCGTCGACAGCCTGCTCGAGATGCGGCCTCTCGGCGAGCCGGAAGTCGACCAGTTGCGCCGCGAGCTGCCGACCGATGCGGCGACGCCGGACCTGCTCGGCAGCGCGACCTCGCTGTTGTCGGAGATGACCCATTTCGTCGGCGTCGTCAGCGTCCCGCGGCGCGAGGAATTCCCGTTCCGCCACATCGACTTCGTGCAGCTCGAAGGCGGTCGCGTGCTCGTCATCCTCGTCTTCACCGACGGCCAGGTGCAGAACCGCGTGATCGCGCCGCAGCGCGCCTATTCGCCGTCGGAGCTCGAGCAGGTCGCCAACTACCTCAATGCGAACTACGCGGGGATGCGCATCGACGAGATCCGCGCCCGGCTGCTGCGCGAGATGCAGGATGAAAGCGCGCGCCTCAACCGCCTCCTCAGCGCGGCGGTCGAAGTCGCCGAAGCCGCGTTCCAGGACAGCGCCGGCAACGACATGCTCGTCGCGGGCCAGACCAATCTCATGGGGCGGCAGGACGGTACCGATGTCGATCGCCTGCGCGAGCTGTTCGAGGCGTTCCAGCGCAAGCGCGACCTGCTGCAGTTGCTCGAACGCTGCTCGCGGGCCGAGGGCGTGCGCCTGTTCATCGGCGAGGAATCGGGCTTCGCCGCGCTCGACAGCTACAGCCTCGTGACCGCACCGTACGGCGTCGGCAGCCGCGTGCTCGGCGTGCTCGGCGTGATCGGGCCGACGCGGATGGCCTACGAGCGCGTTATCCCCGTGGTTCAGGCGACTGCGCAGATCATCTCCGGCGCCTTGAAGCGGGGCCAGCCGCCCCAATAGTGCGGGCCGGAGCGGGGGCTCGCGCCGCCATGCGGCGCGCCGGCACGGCCGGCCCAGCGCAGGATCGTCGGCTTCCGCCGCAGGGCGGACGGCCTTGTTTTGACGTGGAGGAAGGTATGCAGACCATGGACCCGAACCCGACGCCGCAGGCGTCCGCGGCCGCCAACGACCAGGCGGTCGACAGCGAGCTCGAAACCCTGTCGCGCCAGCTCGGCGAGGCCGAAACCAAGCTCGCCGAGATGCGCGAAACCGTGCTGCGCGAGCGCGCGGAACTCGACAATCAGCGCAAGCGCCTGCAGCGCGACCTCGACCAGGCCCGCCGCTTCGCCAACGAGAAACTGCTGGCCGACCTGCTGCCGGTGGTCGACAATCTCGAACGCGGCCTCGCCGCCGAGGGGAGCGACGCGGCGGCGCTGCGCGCGGGCGTCGAGTTGACGCTGCGCGAACTCGGCCGCGTCGTGGACGCGAACGGCCTCAAGTCGGTCGGTGTCGTCGGCGAGGCGTTCGATCCCGAACGCCACCAGGCGATGTCGATGGTCGAGGCCGCCGAGCTCGGATCGGGCAAGGTCGTTGCGGTGATGCAGAAGGGCTATGTGCTGAACGATCGCCTGCTGCGGCCCGCGCTGGTGTCGGTTTCCAGGTAGTCCGCAGCACGCTTTTGCTTGAAACAGGGGCGCGCAACCCCAGATTTCGCGCCAGCCGCGGCCATCGGCTGCCGACGTTCCGCAAGCCGGAACCCGGGCGCCGCCGCCGCAACCACAGCACACACATTCAGAGCGGGAGAGTACAGAAATGGGCAAGATCATCGGCATCGACCTCGGCACGACGAACTCGTGCGTGGCGGTCATGGAGGGCAACTCGGCCCGCGTGATCGAGAACTCGGAAGGCGATCGCACGACGCCGTCGGTGGTCGCGTTCAAGGACGCCGAAGTCGTGGTCGGCGCGACCGCGAAGCGCCAGTCGGTCACGAACCCGAAGAACACCTTCTACGCGGTGAAGCGCCTCATCGGCCGCAAGTTCACGGATGCCGAAGTGCAGAAGGACATCGGCCTCGTGCCGTACAAGATCATCGCGCACGACAACGGCGACGCGTGGGTCGAGACGGCCGACGGCAAGAAGATGGCGCCGCCGGAAGTGTCGGCGAAGGTGCTCATGAAGATGAAGAAGACGGCCGAGGACTTCCTCGGCGAACCGGTCACCGAAGCGGTGATCACGGTGCCGGCCTACTTCAACGATTCGCAGCGCCAGGCGACCAAGGACGCCGGCCGCATCGCCGGCCTCGAGGTCAAGCGCATCATCAACGAGCCGACCGCGGCCGCGCTCGCCTACGGCCTCGACAAGAAGGGCGGCGACCGCAAGATCGCCGTGTACGACCTCGGTGGCGGCACGTTCGACATCTCGATCATCGAGATCGCCGAAGTCGACGGCGAGAAGCAGTTCGAAGTGCTGGCGACGAACGGCGACACCTTCCTCGGCGGCGAGGACTTCGACAAGCGCGTGATCGACTACCTGGTCGAGGAGTTCAAGAAGGACCAGGGCGTCGACCTCAAGAACGACCCGCTCGCTCTGCAGCGGCTGAAGGACGCCGCCGAACGCGCGAAGATCGAGCTCAGCTCCTCGCACCAGACCGAAGTGAACCTGCCGTACATCACGGCGGACGCGTCGGGTCCGAAGCACCTCAACATCAAGCTCACGCGGGCCAAGCTCGAGGCGCTGGTGGGCGACCTCGTCGAGAAGACGATCGCGCCGTGCCGCACCGCGCTCAACGACGCGGGCCTCAAGGTGTCCGACGTCAGCGAGGTCATCCTCGTCGGCGGGCAGACGCGCATGCCGAAGGTGCAGGAAGCGGTCAAGGACTTCTTCGGCAAGGAACCGCGCAAGGACGTCAACCCGGACGAGGCCGTCGCCGTCGGCGCGGCGATCCAGGGCGGCGTGCTGTCCGGTTCGGTCAAGGACGTGCTGCTGCTCGACGTGACCCCGCTGTCGCTCGGCATCGAGACGCTTGGTGGCGTGTTCACCAAGCTCATCGAGAAGAACACGACGATCCCGACCAAGGCGTCGCAGGTGTTCTCGACCGCGGAGGACAACCAGAGCGCGGTCACCGTGCACGTGTTGCAGGGCGAACGCGAGCAGGCGCGCTACAACAAGTCGCTCGGCAAGTTCGACCTGCAGGGTATCCAGCCGGCGCCGCGCGGCATGCCGCAGATCGAAGTCACGTTCGACATCGACGCGAACGGCATCCTGCACGTCGGCGCGAAGGACAAGAACACCGGCAAGGAACAGCGCATCGAGATCAAGGGCAGCTCGGGCCTGTCCGAGGACGAGATCCAGCGCATGGTGCGCGACGCCGAGGCGAACAAGGAAGACGACAAGAAGTTCCACGAACTCGTCGGCGTGCGCAACAAGGCCGACCAGCTCGTGCACGCGACGCGCGACGCGATCAAGCAGCACGGCGGCAAGGTGCAGGGCGAGATCGGCCGCATCGAGGAAGCGCTGTCCGAACTCGAGAAGGTCATGAAGGGCGAGGACAAGGCGCAGATCGAAGCGCGCACGACCGCGCTCGAGCAGGTCGCGCGGCCGCTGTTCGCCGCGGCGCAGCAGTCGCCGCCCGCAGGCGACGCCGGCGCGCAGCAGGGTGGTTCGGCCAAGCACGACGACGTCGTCGATGCCGAGTTCACCGAGGTCAAGGACGACAAGAAGTAAGGCATCGAGGGTCGCGCGCCGGCAACCGGCGCGCGGTCCGCCGCGAGCCGGCGATCGACGGGGGATCGATGGAAAAGGGGCGCCTGGAAGCCTTCACCGACGGCGTGATGGCGATCATCATCACGATCATGGTGCTCGAGCTGAAGCCACCGCACGAACCGACCTGGCAGGCACTCGCGGCCGACTGGCACGTGTTCGTCGCCTACGCGTTGAGCTTCGTCTACGTCGGCATCTACTGGAACAACCACCACCACATGCTGCATTCGGTCGAACGCGTCGACGGCCGCGTCATGTGGGCGAACCTGTTCTTCCTGTTCTGGCTCTCGCTGTTCCCGTTCACGACCGCGTGGCTGAGCGAGGTCGAGCCGGCGCCCTCGTCGGTGCCCAGCGCGGCGTACGGCATCGTGCTGTTGATGGCCGCACTCTCGTGGGTGCCGCTCAGTCGCAGCCTGATCGCATGCAACGGCGGGCCGCACAGCCGCCTTGCGCGCGCGATCGGTCCGCGCGCCGACTGGAAGGCGGTCGTCTCGCCGATCCTCTACGCGGCCGGTATTGCGTTCGCGTTTTTCGCGCCCATTGTTTCGTCCATCCTGTACGCCGCCGTCGCGGCGCTATGGTTCATCCCCGATCGCCGCATCGAACGAACGACATGACGTCCCCATGAGCAAGCGCTGCTACTACGAGGTGCTCAGCGTCGAGCGCACCGCGAACGACGAGCAACTCAAGAAATCGTTCCGTCGCCTCGCGATGAAGTTCCATCCCGACCGCTGTCCGGACGATCCTGCCGCGCAGGAGAAGTTCAAGGAGGCCAAGGAAGCCTACGAGGTGCTGTCCGACGCGCAGAAGCGCGCGTTGTACGACCAGCACGGCCACGCTGCGTTCGAACACGGCATGGGCGGGCGCGGAGCGGGCGGCTTCAACGGCGACGTCGGCGACATCTTCGGCGACATCTTCTCCGACATCTTCGGCATGGGCGCCGGAGGCCGCGGCCGCGCACGGCGCGGCTCGGACCTGCGCTACCTCATCGAGCTCGATCTCGAAGAGGCGGTGTTCGGTGCCGACAAGCAGATCGAAGTGCCGACCCTGGTCGAGTGCGGCGGATGCAGGGGCAGCGGTTCGGCCGACGGCAAGACCTCGACCTGCTCGACCTGCAAGGGCCACGGCCGCGTGCGCATGCAGAACGGCATCTTCTCGATCCAGCAGGCGTGCCCGCACTGCGCCGGCAGCGGCAAGGTGATCACGAACCCGTGCACGGAGTGCCACGGCGAAGGTCGCGTGCACGACGAGCGCACGTTGTCGATCAAGATCCCCGCAGGCGTCGACAACGGCGACCGCATCCGCCTCGCCGGGCAGGGCGAGGCCGGCCCGGCCGGCACCGTGCCCGGCGACCTCTACGTCGAAGTGCGCGTGCGCGAACATGCAATCTTCCAGCGCGACGGCGACGACCTCCATTGCGAGATTCCTCTGCGCTTCGGCCAGGCCGCGCTCGGGGCCGAGATCAAGGTGCCCACGCTCGACGGCGAAGCCGAGATCCGCATTCCCGCCGAGACGCAGTCCGGCAAGGTGTTCCGGCTCCGCGGCAAGGGCGTCAAGTCCGTGCGAAGCGGCCGCACGGGGGATCTCATCTGCCGCGCAGTCGTCGAGACGCCGGTGCGCCTTACCGCGGCGCAGCGCGAACTGCTGCAGCAGTTCGAGGCGACGTTCGCGGGCGAAGACGCGGCCACGCATTCGCCGCGTGAAAGCAACTGGCTGGACGGCGTCAAGCGCTTCTGGGATCGCGTCACGTCCTGAAGCCGCCCGGCCGCGGACATTCGTGCCGTGCGAGCGGCGAAGTCGCGATGCGCTCCCCGCGTGTCGGCGGAGGTGCGCGGCTATCGCCGAGCCCATAGCGCCGCTCCGCGCGCCCCGCACGCCTGCGCCGCGGCCGCTCCTACGATGCGCTCGCGACGGTCTACAATCGATCGCCCTCCCGATACGGAATGCGCATGCCGGCGGCGATCATCAACATGGCGGTGTACGGTGCCGGCGGCCGCATGGGCCAGGCGCTATTGCGCGCCGCGGGCAGCGAGCCGGGCGTCAACGTGACCGCGGCGCTCGTGCGTGCGGGCTCGGACCTCGCCGGGCGCACGCTGCGAGAGGTGCACGGCGTCGGCGTTCCCGACCTTGAATTCTCCGACGCGCTCGATCCCGACACGCCGGTCGACGTGCTCGTCGACTTCAGCGGTGCCCATGCGTTCGATGCCGCACTCGCGCTCGCGCTCGAGCGGCGCGCGGCGTTCGTGAGCGGCACGACCGGCCTCGCCGATTCCCAGCGTCGAGGCCTCAACCACGCGGCCGATCGCATCCCGCTCATGTGGGCATCCAACTTCAGCCTCGGCGTCGCATTGCTCATGCGCCTCGCGCGCAGCGCCGCGCGCGCGCTGCCGTCGTGGGACTGCGAAATCGTCGAGATGCACCACCGGCGCAAGCTCGACGCACCCTCGGGAACGGCCCTGTCGCTCGGCGAAGCGGTTGCGGACGGGCGTGGCGTCGCACTCGCCGGGCGCGCCGTGCACGGGCGCAGCGGTCGCACCGGCGAGCGCGCCGAAGGCGAAATCGGTTTCCATGCCCTGCGCGGCGGCGATGTTGTCGGCGAACACACGCTCGTGTTCGCGGGCCCCGGAG
>DASTSE010000081.1:0-8374 GCA_035760865.1 Dokdonella sp. | reverse complement strand
CGCGTCGTCGTGGCTGAAGTAGGGAATGCCGAGGCGAAGCACGTCGCCGACGACGTCGACACGGTTCGACAGCTCGATGCCTGCAAGGTGTCCGCGATCGGGCAGCGGAACGCCCGTCGCGGCTTCGACGCGTGCGCGCTCGGCGGCGTCGCTGCCGACGAGGTCGAACCAGCTGCCGTCGGCGTCGACGACACCCGCGCCGGCCGTTGCGGCGGCGGAAACGTGGCGGGTCAGCATGCAGGCGCTTCCACTCTTGTGCGCGGTGGCGCGTGCATCATATATCGTTCACACCCGCCTGCCGTCGAGCCCCGCCGCAATGCCCATCGCCACCGCCGTCGTGAACGTCGCGATCATCGCCGTAACCTGCATCGTGTCGTTCATGGCGTTCTCCAACCCGCAGCTCGTGAACCGGCTGATCCTGTGGCCACCTGCGATCACGCGCGGCAAGGAATACTGGCGCCTGGCGACCTGCGGCCTGATCCACGCCGATCCGCCGCACCTGCTGTTCAACATGATCACGCTTTACTTCTTCGGCGCGCCGATGGAGCGCTTCTACACGCTGGAAACCGGCGCGATCGGTTATCTGCTCTTCTACGTAGGCGGCCTCGTCGTGTCCTCGCTGCCGAGTTGGCAGCGCCACCGGAACGACCCGAGCTACCGCAGTCTCGGCGCCTCCGGGGCGGTGTCCGCGGTGCTGTTCGCATTCATACTCTGGCATCCGTGGACGACGATCTACGTGTTCGTGCTGCCCGTGCCGGCGATCCTCTACGCGGTGGCGTACATCGCCTACACGATCTACATGGACCGCCAGCGCACCGACAACATCAACCACAGCGCGCACCTGTGGGGCGCCGTGTACGGCGTCGTCGTCACCATCCTGGTCGAGCCGCGCCTGCTCGGCGCGTTCTTCGCGCAGCTGCTGGGGCCCGTCCTGCGGTAGTCGTGCGCTTGCAAGCGCGGTCGGGATGACCACAATCCGCTCACGCCATCGAGGAGTCGCACATGAATCACAAGGGTGGATGCCACTGCGGCCGGATCGCGTTCGAGCTCGAGGCCGACATCGGCTCGGCGGTGGAATGCAACTGCTCGATCTGCAGCAAGAAGGGTCACCTGCTCGCGTTCGTGCCGGCCGGGAAGGTCGTGCTGCACACGCCGGAATCGGCGCTGTCGACCTACACCTTCAACACGCATCGGATCCGCCACCAGTTCTGCCCGGTGTGCGGCATCGCGCCGTTCGGGCGCGGCACCGATCGCGACGGCAACGCGACGTTCGCCATCAACGTGCGCTGCCTCGAGGATGTCGACCTGCGCTCGCTCGAGATCCGCGCCTTCGACGGCCGCAGCCTCTGAACCCGGCCATGCCTTCGACCGACCGCCGCCCCGACGAGCGCGCGCCCGGAGACGGCGGCGACAGCCTCGTCGTCGCGATTTCCTCGCGCGCGCTGTTCGACCTCGGCGACAGCCACGAGTTGTTCGAGCGCGAAGGTGTCGATGCGTTCGCGCGCCACCAGATCGAGCGCGAGGACGAGCTGCTCGAGCCCGGGATCGCGTTCCCGCTGGTGCAGAAGCTGCTGCACCTCAACCGCGCCGCGCCCGAGGCTCCGCGCGTCGAGGTGATCCTGCTGTCGCGCAATTCGGCCGACACCGGACTGCGCATTTTCAACTCGATCGAGCACTACGGACTCGACATCGCGCGCGCCGCGTTCACGCGTGGAGCGCCGACCTCGCCGTACGTGCACGCGTTCGGCGCGGATCTCTTCCTGTCGGCGAACCCCGACAGCGTCGCGCAGGCGTTGCGCGCGGGCATCGCCGCGGCGACGATCCTGCCGTCGAAGGCGCCGCAGCGGCAGTCGGACCAGGTGCGCATCGCGTTCGACGGCGACGCGGTGCTGTTCGGCGACGAGTCGGAAGAAGTGAGCGAGAGTGCGGGCATCGACGCGTTCCACCGGCACGAGACCGAGCGAGCGCGCGAGCCGCTGTCGGGAGGCCCGTTCCGCGGCTTCCTCGACGCGCTGCACCGTCTGCAGCAGGCGTTTCCGAGCGAGGATTCGCCGATCCGCACCGCGCTCGTCACCGCGCGCTCCGCGCCTGCCCACAAGCGCGTGATCCTGACCCTGCGCGACTGGGACGTGCGCATCGACGAGGCGCTGTTCCTCGGCGGCCGGCCGAAGGGGCCGTTCCTCGAGGCGTTCGGCGCGGACATCTTCTTCGACGATTCGGTCGCCAACGTCGAGTCGGCGCGCCGGCACGTCGCGACCGGGCATGTGCCGCGCCGCAAGCGCCCCGCGCCGTGACCGCATCCGTGCTCGACATCCGCGAAGCCGCCGACGGCGCGCAGCGCGCGCGCGAACTGTTCCGGCGGCACTTCGGCGACGATCCGCCGTCCTTTCCGCACCACGTGATCGCGTTCCACCGCGATGCGAGCGGCATCGAAACGCCGGCGTGCTACGTGCACTTCACGCCGGTCGCCGACCTCCTGCTCGGCGGCGGCGCGTGCGTCGACCGGCGCGCGATGCGCACGATGGCGGCGGACCTGCGCGAACGGATCCGCGCCGCAGGCGGGCTCTACCGCCTCACGCTCGAGTGGGCAGTGCGGCATTTCGCGCCGGGCTACAAGGCGATCTTCGGCTATTGCGGCGACGCGCTGGCCGAGCGCGTGGACCTCGCGGCCGGCTTCGAGCCGACCGGGCACGCACACCTGCTCGTGCATTGGACGGGGGCGCTCGCCGCCGCCGAACGGGCGCGACTCGTCGCGCAGGCGCACGCGATCGGCCCGTTCTGACGCGAGTCGACCGCGCGGCGCCGGCTAGCGCGCGCGGACCAGCCGCTCGAGTTCGGCCGGCGAGCGCCAGTGCGAGCCACAGACGTAGCGCGGCAGGTTCCAGCGTGGAGACGTCGGCTCGATCGGCGCCGGTTCGGTCCCGAATGCGGCGCGGACGCGGTGCTCGTTCGCGTGGCGCGGCAGGTATTCGCCCAACAGGTAGTCGTTCGACTCGCCGTACGGGAACGCGAACAGCGTCGCGCGATGCGGCGCGAGGCGGCGATCGAGCCAGTCCGCGGCCTGGCGAATCTGCGCGTCGGCGTCCGCGTAGGTGTCGATCGTGCGGAAGGTGCCTTTCAGCCGTGCATGCTGCGCGGTGACGGGCAGGGTGTGGTGGTTGTGGTCCCAACTGTGGCTTTCGATCGTGACGAGGCCCTCCTCCTGCGCGGGCCGCCACCACGCGTCGTCCCACCAACCGCGACCGGCCAGGCAGGTGCGATCGAGGGTCGCGCGCGCCTGCGGCGACACGATGACGAAGCTCGTCGCGTACGCCGGCGAACCGGTCGCGGCGGCGAAATCGCGCAGGATGCCGGCGAAACCTCGTTGCGGGCCGCAGGTCGGGTGATCGATGTCGTGCCAGTCGAACCACGAGCCGTCGTCGAAGCTCAGCGCGACCGCGCGCTCGACCGCAGTCGCGGGCGCCGCGCCGAGCAGCACGTCGACGACGGTCGCGAGCGGCACGATGCGCAGGCCGAGCCGCGCGATCAGGCGCAGGTCGGCGGCGAGCGCGACGTGGTCGTTGTCGGCGTAATCGTTTCCGGCGACGTTGTTCGAGTGGTAAGCGAGGACGGGGACGCGCATGGCGGGCGGCATCGTGCGGACGGGCCAGTATGCGGCAGGATGCCGCGCAAACACATGGCCCGCCACGCGGCGGCCCGCTACAATGGCGCGCTTTGCCCCGCGCCCGGACCGACCCATGCCCGCCACCCCGCTGAACCCGACCGACCTCTACGACATCCGTTCGATGCTCACCGAAGAAGAGCGCATGGTGCAGGACACCGTCGCGCGCTTCACCGACGAGCGCGTGCTGCCGATCATCGGCGACTGCTTCGACAAGGGGCGCTTCCCGATCGAACTCATTCCCGAAATGGCCGAGCTCGACCTGCTCAGCTCGTCGCTGCCGACCGAGTACGGCTGCGCGGGCATGAATGGCGTCAGCTACGGCCTCATCTGCCAGGAGCTCGAGCGCGGCGACTCGGGTATCCGCAGCTTCGCGTCCGTGCAGAGCTCGCTCTGCATGTATCCGATCTACGCCTACGGCAGCGAGGAGCAGCGCAAGCGCTGGCTGCCGGACATGGCCGCCGGCAAGGTGATCGGCTGCTTCGGCCTGACCGAGCCGCACGGCGGGTCGGATCCGGCCAACATGAAGACGAATGCGAAGAAGGACGGCGCCGACTGGATCCTCAACGGCGCCAAGATGTGGATCACGAACGGCAACCTCGCGCATGTCGCGATCGTCTGGGCGCAGACCGAAGACGGCATCCAGGGTTTCCTCGTCGAGAAGGGCATGCCCGGCTTCACCGCGCAGGAAGTGCACAAGAAGATGAGCCTGCGCGCGTCGGTCACGAGCGCGCTGTTCTTCGACAACGTGCGCGTGCCGGAGGCGAACCGCCTGCCGAACGTGAAGGGCCTCAAGGGGCCGCTCGGCTGCCTCACGCAGGCGCGCTACGGCATCACCTGGGGACCGATCGGCGCGGCCATCGCATGTTTCGCCGAAACGACCGAATACGCGAAGAACCGCACGCTGTTCCAGCGCCCGATCGCGGCGACGCAGGCGGTGCAGATCAAGCTCGCCGACATGGCGCGCCGCATCACCCTCGCGCAGCTGCTTTCGCTGCAACTCGGCCGGCTCAAGGACGCCGGTGCGATGCAGCCGACCCAGGTGTCGCTCGCGAAGTGGAACAACGTGCGCATGGCGATCGACATCGCGCGCGAGTGCCGCGACATCCTCGGCGGCGCCGGCATCACGACCGAGCATTGCCCGATCCGCCATGCGCTGAACCTCGAATCGGTCATCACCTACGAAGGCACGGAAACCGTGCACCAGCTCGTGGTCGGGCGCGAGGTCACGGGCATCAACGCGTTCTGAAGTGCGCCGCGCGCCGGACCTCTCCGGCGCCGCGCCGCTCCGCGCTCCGTCGTTGCGGTGCGCGAAGCCCATCGTCGTCGCGATCCCGAGGGACGTGTGCGTGAGTCCGAATGACATCCAGCTCGAAACCGATCGGCTGATCCTGCGCCTGCCGCGCATCGAGGACTTCGATGCGTACGCCGAGATGCATGCCGACGAGGAGGCGTCGCGCCACATCGGTGGCGTGCTGCTGCGCGCACCCGCGTGGCGCAAGTTCCTGCAGATGCCGGGCGCGTGGATGCTGCAGGGCTACGCGATGTTTTCGGTGGTGGAGAAGGCGAGCGGGCGCTGGCTCGGCCAGGCCGGTCCGTGGCAGCCGGAGGGCTGGCCCGGAACCGAAGTCGGCTGGGCCTTCCATCCGTCCGCGTGGGGCAAGGGCTATGCGACCGAAGCCGCGGCCGCGGCGATCGACTGGGCGTTCGCGAACCTCGGCTGGACCGAAGTGATCCATTCGATCGACCCCGGCAACACCGCTTCGCAGGCGCTCGCGCGCCGGCTCGGTTCGAGCAATCGCGGCGCCGGCCGCCTGCCGCCGCCGTTCGAAGACGTCGCGATCGACATCTGGGGCCAGACGCGCGAGGCGTGGTTCGCGCGACGCGGGGAAGCGCGCGCATGATCACGATCCATGGCTACTCGCCCTCGGGCAACTGCCACAAGCTGCGCATGCTGCTCGGCCACCTCGGGCGCGTCGAAGGGCGCGACTACCGTTGGATCGAGACCGACAGCGCGCACGGCGCGACGCGCACGCCGGGATACCTCGCGAAGAACCCGAACGGCCGCGTGCCGATGCTCGAAACCGACGACGGTCGCATCATGGTCGAGTCCAATGCGATCCTCTACTGGCTCGCCGAAGGCACGCCGTACTTCGCCGGCGACACCTGGCAGCGCGCGCAGACGCTGTCGTGGATGTTCTTCGAGCAGTACAGCCACGAGCCGTACGTCGCCGTCGCGCGCTTCATCTGCGGCTGGACGCCGCTCGACTCGCCGCGCCGCGCCGACCTGCCGCGCCTGCGCGAGCGCGGCCACCAGGCGCTCGCGGTGATGGACAAGCACCTTTCGGCGCACGACTGGTTCGGCTCCACCGGCTACGGCATCGCCGACATCGCGCTGTACGCCTACACGCACTGCGCGGAAGAGGGTGGCATCGCACTCGCCGCGTACCCGGCGCTGCGCGCGTGGCTCGCACGCATCGAGAGGCAGCCGGGTTTCGTGCCGATGCCGCCGATCGCGGCCGAGAACGCTGCGCTGGTCGCAGCGTCCCTGCGGACGGCGGCCGCGTGAGCCGATTCGTTCCCATCGCGGCCGCGCGATCCAAGGTGACGACGGTCCCATGCACGATCAGGTTCGGCGCCGGCCTGGGCGCGGCCGAGACCCGTAACGTCCTTGCAAGAATCCTCGCCGCGAAGCCGGCATTGTCCCCGAACCACGGTTGAACCGATGAACGCGACAGCGACGCCCATCCCAGCCCGCCACAAAAACGTCAATCGCGCCGAGGTCTGCGACCAAAACTTCGCCGAATACGTGCAGAACTGGAACGGCACGCCGCGTCGCGCGCCGCGCGCCGACGAGCCGGTGCTGCCGGGCAGCCTGTGCACCGCGCACGATTTCATCGAGCTGTTCGAGTCGCAGCTGATCTCGCGCCACCTCGACCTGATGGCGCGCGTGCTGCGCGTGAAGAACAAGGTGTTCTACACGATCGGCTCGTCCGGCCACGAAGGCAATGCGATGGTCGCGCGGCTCACGCGCCATACCGATCCGGCGTTCCTGCATTACCGCAGCGGCGCGCTCATGGCCGAGCGCTTCCGCAAGCTGCCGGGGATGGATCCGATCATGGATTCGGCGCTGTCGTTCGCGGCGAGCAAGGACGATCCCGCGTCGGGCGGCCGCCACAAGGTCTGGGGCAGCAAGCCGCTGTGGGTGCTGCCGCAGACCTCGACGATCGCCTCGCACCTGCCCAAGGCGCTCGGCACCGCGGTCGCGATCGAGCAGGCGCGCCGCATCGGCCATGCGCTGCCGATCCCGGACGACTCGATCGCGATCTGCTCGTTCGGCGACGCATCGTCCAACCATGCGACGGCGCAGACCGCGTTCAACGCGGCGCAGTGGACCGCGTACCAGAAACTGCCGGCGCCGGTGCTGTTCGTCTGCGAGGACAACGGCATCGGCATCTCGGTGAAGACGCCGGGAGGCTGGATCGCGAACGCATTCCGCCATCGCGACGGCCTCGACTACTTCTACGCCGACGGCCTCGATCTCGCCGAAGGTTACGAGCAGGTCGCGCGTGCGGTCTACCACTGCCGCACGACGCGCCGGCCGACGTTCCTGCACCTGCGCACGACGCGCATCATGGGTCACGCGGGTACCGATTTCGAGATCGAATGGCGCAGCGTCGAGGAGCTCGTCGCGGTCGAGGCGACCGATCCGTTGCTGCGCAGCGCGGCGATCGCGCTCGAGTCGGGCCTCTACACGAAGGAGTCGCTGCTCGCGCGCTACGAGGACACCCGCAGGAAGTGTTTCGCCGCGGCCGAGGAGGCGGATCGCCGTCCCAAGCTCGACAAGCTCGAGGACGTGATCGCGCCGCTCGCGCCGTACACGCCGGACAAGGTCGTTGCCGAAGCGACGCGCGCCGACTATGTCGACAAGCGGCTTGCCGTGTTCGGTGGCGAAGAGAAGCTCCCCGAGAAGCTCGCGCCGCGGCATCTCGCGATCCAGATCAACAATGCGTTGCACGACCTGTTCGCGAAGTATCCGGAGACGCTGCTGTTCGGCGAGGACGTCGCGCAGAAGGGCGGCGTCTACACGGTCACGAAGGGCCTGCACAAGGCGTTCAGGAACGCGCGTGTGTTCAACACGCTGCTCGACGAGACGATGATCCTCGGCCTCGCCCAGGGCTACGCGAACATGGGCATGCTGCCGATACCGGAGATCCAGTACCTCGCGTACTTCCACAACGCCTGCGACCAGATTCGCGGCGAGGCGGCATCGCTGCAGTTCTTCTCCAACGACCAGTACCGCAACCCGATGCTCGTGCGCATCGCCGGGCTCGGCTACCAGCGCGGCTTCGGCGGGCATTTCCACAACGACAATTCGATCGCCGCACTGCGCGACATCCCGGGCCTCGTCGTCGGCTGCGCGAGCCGCGGCGACGACGCGGCGGCGATGCTGCGCACGCTTGCTGCGCTGGCGAAGGTCGATGGCCGCGTGACCGTGTTCCTCGAACCGATCGCGCTGTACATGACCAAGGACCTGTACGAACCCGGCGACGGCCAGTGGCTGACCTCGTATCCAGCGCCGGACCAGGCGATGCCGCTCGGCGAAGGTCGCGTCTATGAAAGCGCCGGCGCGCCCGCGCAACCCGCGACCGCCGGCGCCGGGGCCTGCGACCTCGTGATCTTCACCTACGGCAACGGCGTGCCGATGAGCCT
>DASTSE010000080.1:0-9656 GCA_035760865.1 Dokdonella sp. | reverse complement strand
TCGCGCGCTGGCCTTCCACGCGACGGCGGACACCATCGTGCCTGCCGCCCAATCGGCAAATGCGCAGAAGGTGCTCAGCACCTTGGGCGCGACACTGGAGACCTGCGTTTCCTGTCACGCCGCATACCGGCAGGAGATCGTCAGCCAGGCGCGTTGGGATCAGCTCACGTCCGATCAAAAGTAGTAGCGCATCCGGAATTCCAGCCGGGTGGAAGCGGTCTTCTCGCCGAACTCGGTTTCGCGGGGTCCGACGTTCTGCTGCAAGCGCAGGCGCAGTTCGAGGTTGGTGATGCCCTTGTAGAGCAGCTCCGGCAGGATCAGCAGGCTGCGGTCCGAGGCGTTGGCCTGCGCGGTCAGCGAGGGCGTGAAGTAGACGATGCCCAGCGCGTCGTTCTGGCTCACCTTGAGGTTGACGTAGTTGCGCAGGGCAGAGGGGCGCCGATACGCGGCAGCGATGCGGTTCGCGCGCTCGATCAGCGCAGGATCACCGGTTTCAACCGCCAGGTGCGCCAGCGTGAAGAACGCCCGCTCTTCGGCTGCCGCGAAGCCTTCGCCGTTGTGGTAGAACTCACAGAGGATCGTCGCGTCGCCTTCGGTGATGTAACGCAGCCCCAGCAGGTAGCTGGTGGACGCCCCGGCAATCACGACCGGCTGCTGCTGCGAATCCAGGACCGGCCGCTCGCTTTGGGCGATTCGCGCGATTTCGCCGTGCACCTCCATCCGGCTGCCGAGATTCCTGGAAAAGTCGGCGCCGTAACGCAGGCTGCGCGCGCCGCCGCTTAGCACCATCAGGTCAAGGTCCGTGTCCTTCACCAGCAGATAGAGCTTGCCGGCGACGCTGCTGTCGGATTTGGGTCCGAAGTCCTGGTTGACCGATCCGTTTGCCGGGATCGCGATCAGGGTCAGCCCCACGGTCTGCACCAGACCAAGGCCCAGGCGGTCCGGACTGAAGCTGCGCACGTAAGTGGCGTCGGCCATCCAGTAACCCTCGCGCGGCAGGTTCGGGTCCGTCGCGTCCTTCGACCGCTGCACGAAACCGACCGGATTCCACGCATAGCCCTTGCCCCAGGACAGGACGCGTTTACCCAGGTCGAAGGACAGGCCCGTGGCGGGCTGCACGCGCCGGGGTCGCGAGCCCATCGCGCAGCCGCAGCGCGCTCGGCGCCTGCTCCGGTCATGCGGGGCCTACGACGCCGAACTCGGCCGGCAACTTCGCATAGAACAGGTGCAGGTCCTCCTGGCGGACAAGCGCGAGCAGCGCGTCGGCCTGTTCGGCACTGACGATGAACTCGATCAGGATCGGCTCCTCCGCGAGTTCGAAGAAATGCTGCTCGTGCAGCCGACCGTGGCGGCCATAGCCAGCCATCGCGCGGAACACCGATCCGCCCGGGATGCCGATCTTCATCGCCTGCTCGAGCAGCCACTCGTAGACGAGCGTGTGGTGGATGCGGCGACCGACGACGGTATAGAAGCGCAGGTGGAAACCGGTCATGTCGACTCTCCGTCAGGACTCGAAGCAGCGGCGCACGATCTGCATGCCGCCGAGCGTCGCGACGAGGGAACCTCCGACGTGCGCGGCGACGAGCGCGCACGCCCAGGCGTATTCCTGTCGCAGCATCAGGGAGACGGCTTCGGCCGAGAACGTCGAGAACGTCGTGAGTCCGCCGAGGAAGCCGGTCGTCGCGGCGAGCCGCAGCGCGGGAGGCAACGTCTGCAGCTCCGCGAATACGCCGAGCACGACGCCCATGAGCAGGCCGCCGACGAGGTTCGCGGCCAGCGTGCCGAGCGGCACGGTCGGAAATACCGGATTGAGCAGCAGCCCGAGCGCCCAGCGCAGCAATGCGCCGAGACCCGCGCCAACGAAGATGCACAGCGCCGACCAGCCGTCCACGTAGCGAGCTCCTCCTGTCGAGGGGCACGAGCGGTGTCGTCGATGAAAACGACGCCTGCGCGAGCCCGTTGGGCTTGGCAGGCATCATCAGCCGAGGCGGCGGTTCGCCCACGATCGCAGGCCGGAGGTATGCCATCTCCGCTGCGGCGAGCCTATCGCGCGAGGGCGACGCTTGTCCACGTCGACGCCGGTCCGAGCGACGCCCGCATGACGGCTGGGACACGCAGCCGTCGGCGCGCTTCGTCGCGGCCAGCGATCCGACGCGCCGGATGCCGTGGCGCCGCAGCGCTTCGCCATCGGCGCAGCCGCCGCTACCATCGTGCCCGCGCGCCCGATGCGCGCGCGTCACCGCCGGGATACGCACGCGTGCTCCAGTTCCGCTTCGACGAATTCCGGCTCGATCCCGCGCGGCGCGAACTCTGGCGCGGCGACGCGCTGCTCAGCCTGCCGCCGAAGGCGTTCGATTGCATCGCGTACCTGATCGAGCATCGCGCGCGCGCGGTCGGCCGCGACGAGTTGATGGCCGCGGTCTGGGGCCGCAGCGAAGTCAGCGACAACCTGCTCGACCAGGTGATGCTGCGCGCGAGGCGCACGCTCGGCGACACCGACGAAGCGCGGCGCATGATCCGCACCGTGCCCCGTTTCGGCTACGCATGGGTCGCACCGGTCGAGGTGATGGAGGGCGGGCGCTCGCCGGACTCCGCGCCGGTGTCCGTCGCCGACGCGAGCGCGAGCGGCGACGCGATCGAGGCGGCGGATCGCACCGGCGCGGTCGCGAACGAGCCGTTCGCACGGCCATCGCGCCTGCTCCGCCTCGCGATCGTCGGCGCCTTCGCGCTGTGTACGGTGGTCGTCGCGGGGTGGTGGTGGCGCGCGCCGGCGCCGCCTTCGGCATCGCACGCGAGCCTCGCCCTGCTGCTGCCCGTCGTCGTCGAAGCCGACGCGAAGTACGCTTGGGCGCGGCTCGGCGTGATGGATCTCATCGCCGACCGGCTGCGCGGCGCGGGCCAGGCGATGGTGCCGAGCGACAACGTGATCCCGCTCGCGCGCGAACTCGGCACCGCCGAGCCCGATGCGGCCCAGCTGCAGGAGATCGCACAAGCCTCCACGGCCGCGCTCGTGTTGCGCGCGCGCGCGGCGCTTTCGGGAGGCTACTGGCGCGTGAGCGTGCAGAGCCTGCGCGGTCGCACGCCGGCGCTGTTCGTCGAAGGCGAAGCGCGCGAGCTGCTCGAGGCCGCGCGCATCGCCGCCGATCGCGCCGCGGTGAAGCTCGGCCTCGATCCGCCGCGCGACGACGAGTTGCTGCCGCCGCGCGAGCGCGCGCTCAACGGCGTGCTGCAGCAGGTCGAGGCCGCGATGCTCGCCGACCAGCTCGACACCGCGCGCGCCTTGCTCGACACGCTCGACGGCGAGCAGTCGGCGCGACCGGACGTGCGCTTCCGGCGCGCCGACATCGATTTCCGGAGCGGCCGACTCGACGCCGCGCAGGCGACGTTCGACGCATTGCTCGGCGCCGGCTCGGCCGACGACGACCCGCTGTTTCGCGCACGCGTGCTCAACGGACTCGGCAATGTCGCGCTGCGCCGCGACGACTACGCCGCCGTCGAGCGCCGCTCGGACAGCGTCGTCGCCCTGCTCGGCACCGCGGCGCCGTCGCCCGAGCTCGGGCGCGCCCTCACCGGTCGCGCGATCGCGCGCAGCGCGCAGTTCCGCTTCGATGACGCGGTCGCCGACTTCGCGCAGGCGCGCGTCGTGCTCGAGAGCGTCGGCGACCGCCTCGGCCTCGCGCGCATCGACGCCAACCTCGGCATCCTCGAGGCGCGCCGCGACCGTTACGCCGACGCGCTGCCGCTGCTCGAGCGCGGCGGGACGCAACTGGCGAATTTCCACGACCGCACCAGCGAGCTGTTCGCGCGCGTCGCCGCCGCGTACGCGAAGCTCTACCTGCTCGACCCCGCCGCGGCGCTCGCGGGCGAGGCGCGCCTGCGCGAGCTCGTCGAGCGCGAGCCGAATCCGCAGTGGCGACGCTATGCGACGCTCGCGCGCGTCGACGTGCTCGGCGCGAACGGGCGTACGACGGAGGCGCGCGCGTTGCTGAGCGGCGTGCTCGAAGACGCGACCCGCGCGGGCGACGCACCCCTGCTCGGCTCGGCGCGAATCATCGCCGCGCGCGAGGCGCTCGCCGACGGCGATGCGGCACGCGCGGCGAACGAGGCCGGCGAGGTGCTGAAGACGAGCTGGCAGGCGGAAACGCCGCGCGAGCAGGCGGGGGCGTGGCTCACGCTCGTGCGCGCACGCATCGCGCGCGGCGACCTCGCGGCGGCGCGCGAGGACGTCGCCGCGCTCGCGCGCTGGGCGGAACGCGACGGCGCACCGGTCGCCGCGCTCCATGCCGCGCTCGCGCGCGCCGAGCACGCGATGGCGAGCGGACTCGCGGCGCAGGCCGACACGGACTTCCTCGCCGCCCTCGCGCTGGCCGAGCGCGAGCGCGTTCCCGACGATCTCCTGCGCGTCTGCGGCGCGTACGCGCAGGCGCTGCTCGCGCGCGGCGACCTCGCGCGCGCAGGCCCGGTCGCAGCGCGTGCAGCGAGCTGGGCCGCGCAGGACTACGAGGCGGCGTTGCTGCAGCTGCGTCTCTACCACGCCCTGGCCCAGGTCGAACCGTGGCGAAACGCGCTCGACCGTGCGCGGCGCCTCGCCGGCGAGCGCATCGTGCCGGTCGAATTCACGCGCGAGCCGGTGCGCGCACCGACCCGCTAAGGCACTGTCGCCGCTGCGATTCAGCGACAGCACAGGGCGCACACAGGGTCCGCGAATGCGCGTTCGGCGCGCACCGGCCTAGGCTGCGACGAGGGGCTCTTCGCGACGGTCCGTGCCATGGCGCCGTCGTCGCGGTGATCCCCGCTGCCGAAGCAACGACGAGACACTTCCATGCACGATGTCGTACCCGCGCGCACGCCGCGCGCACGTCCCCCGCTGTCGCCGCGCCGGTTCTGGTCGCGCGTGTTCGGCGTCGCCCTGCTGGTGTTCTGCAACGGCCTGCTCGCCGCAACGGGCGCGATCCGCACGCCGATGGCGCAGGTGCGCGGCGCCGGTTCTCCGGCCGGCGCGGCGACGACCACGGTCGAGATCGCGCCCGCCCTGCAGCGCCGCCTCGCCGCGGGCGGTCGCAGCGGCTTCGCAATCGAGTTTCGCGAGCACGCCGACCTGTCCGCCGCGCGCACGCTCGACTGGAACACGCGCGGCCGCTACGTGTATACGCGACTGCGCGAAACCGCCGAACGCAGCCAGGCCGGCGTGCGCCGGCTGCTGCGCGAGCGCGGCATCGCATTCCACGCGTACTGGATCAAGAACGCGATCCTGGTCGAACAAGGCGATGTCGCGCTGCTTCAGCGCGTCGCGCAGGTTCCCGGCGTCGCGCGCATCCGCGAACTGCCGAAGGCCGAGCTCATCGCACCCGGACGGCCGCCCGTACGCACGGCGCGCCCCGCAGGCACCGATGGCACCACCGACAACGTCGCCTGGATCGGCGCCGAACAGGCCTGGGCCGACGGCACCACCGGCGACGGCGTGACCGTCGGCATCATCGACGACGGCGTGTTCTTTCGCCACGAGGCCGTCGTACAGCAGTATCGCGGCAATCTCGGCGCGGGTGGCTTCTCGCACGACTACAACTGGTATGCGCCGACCCTGCTGACCACCGAGCCCGACGGTTCGCAGGGCGAGGGTCATGGCACGCACGTGACCGGCACGATCGTCGGCGACAACGGCGCCTCCGACGCGAACCAGCGGCTGCGCACGGGCGTCGCGCCGGGCGCGCGCTGGATCGCCTGCCTCGGCCTGCCGATCAAGGGCAACGAGTTCGCGCTGCCCGCGTGCGGCGAGTTCATGCTCGCGCCGACGAAGACCGACGGCAGCGCGCCGAATCCGGACCTGCGCCCGCAGGTCGTCAACAATTCCTGGGGCAGCTACGCGCTCTGCGACGGCAGCGCCGACGACTTCTATCGCGACATCGTCGAGGCGTGGGTCGCCGCGGGCATCTTCCCGGTGTTCGCCGCGGGCAATGCGGGCAACTGCGGCCTGCCCGAACCGCCCGGCCTGTCGACGGTGACGAGCCCCGCCTCGCTCGGCAGTGCGTTCGCGGTCGGCTCGACCGGCAACCACGACGGCGTCTACGCGCCGCATTCGCTCTGGGGCCCGAGCCTCGAGGCCAGCGAAGGCCTGCCGATGTACCCGGATCCACGCGGCTACCCGACCCTCAAGCCGCAGGTCGTCGCGCCCGGCGTCGACATTCTTTCCGCGATCGACGGCGGCAACGCCTACGCGACGATGACCGGCACGTCGATGTCGGCGCCGCACATCAGCGGCCTCGTCGCGCTCATGCTCGAGGCGGGCGAATGCCTGCGCGGCGACTACGCGGCGCTCGGCGGCATCATCATGCAGACCGCGCGGCCGATCGACTACGCGAGCGGCGGTTCGCCGCCGCCGGGCGTGGGCAACCTGCCGAACTACGCGACCGGCTGGGGCGAGATCGACGCGGCGCACGCGGTCGACGTCGCCGCGCACGCGTGCGGCCCGCAGGGCTTCATCCGCGGCCGCGTGACCGACGCGACGGGCGCGCCGATCGCGGGCGCGAAGATCGACGTGTTCATCGACGAGAACGTACGCGTCTACCAGGCGACGAGCGGCAGCGACGGCGGCTACGTGCGCCTGCTGCCGGTCGATGCCAGCGGCTACACCGTGCGCGCGACCGCCTACGGCTACCTGCCCGCGAGCGAGTCCGGCGTGCGCGTGCAGGCCGACGCGACGACGCAGCACGACATCGTGCTCGCCTCCGCACCGATGGTGAAGGTCGCCGGCCGCGTCGTCGACGCGGCGACCGGCTGGCCGCTGCATGCGAAGATCGAGATCGCGGGATCGCCGGACAGCCCGGTGTGGACCGACCCGCTCACCGGACGCTACTCCGTGCGCCTGCCGGATGGACGTCCATACCGCTTCGACGTCGCGAGCGACATCGCCGGCTACCGTGCGGCGTCGCGCGATCTCGCATCGATTGCCGACGGCGCCGTGCAGGATTTCGCGCTCGATGCCGACACCGTCGCCTGCAACGCGCCCGGCTACGCCTATGCGACGTTCGTGCTCGGCGAGGACTTCGAGACCAACGGCACCGCGCCGCCGGCCGGCTGGAGCCGCTCGAGCCTCGGGCTCGGCTGGCTGTTCGGCACCAGCGACGAAGTCGGCGGCTCGGTCTTCCCGATTCCCGCGCACGGCCGCTTCGCCGCCGCGAACGACGAACTCGGCGCCGGCGAAGGCTGGGACAACGACGGTCGCAGCGATTACCTGCAGCTGCCGCCGCTCGGCCTCGCGATCGACAACCCCGTGCTCAGCTATCGCAGCTACTACGTCGACACCGGTGGCCGCGCACGCATCGAGGCGAGCACCGACGGCGGCGCGACCTGGGGCGCGCTCGGCGCGCCGAGATCGGCGTACGAGCTCGGTGCCTGGACCGAAGAGACGGTCGCGCTCGCGGGCGCGGCGACGAACGGCGCGCTCGTGCGCTTCCACGCCGACGACGGCAGCACCGACGGCGAGCCGCGCTTCGGCGGCCCGTGGGCGGTCGACGACGTGCGCGTGCGCGGCGCATGCACGCCGCCTGCGGTCGGCGGACTCGTCGTCGGCCACGTGCGCGACGCGAACACCGGCGCCGCGCTCGATGGCGCCGACGTCAGCGTCGCCGGCGGCAGCCCGGTTGCGACGTGGCGCAGCGAGGACGCCGGCGTCGGCAGCGGCTTCTTCGCCGCATATGCGCCGAGCGGCACGCCGACGGTGACCGCGACGCGCGGTCGCCAGCCCGCGGGTTACGGCGAAGCGAGCGTGGCGACGAGCGTCGCGAACGGAGCGGCCGTGCGCGCGGATCTCGCGCTGCCCGCGGGCCGGCTGCGCCTGTATCCGGCGGCGCCTGCAGCGAGCGTCGAGCTCGGCAGCGTCGCACACGCCGAGCTCACGGCCGACAACAGCGGCAGCGCGCCGCTGCTGTTCGGTCTCGAGGGCGTCGCGATCGAGGAGCATTTCGAAGGCGCCGTGTTCCCGCCGGACGGGTGGAACGTCGTCAACGTCGGCGGCGGCTGCGCGTGGAGCGCGCTCGACCCGATGCAGGCGGCGAACACCGCGGGCGGCGACGGACGCGCGGCGATGGTCGATCTCTATCCGTGCTGGGGCGGCGACGCGTCCGACACCGCGCTGGTGTCGCCGCCGCTCGACCTCTCCACGAGCCACACCGCCTCGGTCGGCTTCTTCCTGTCCCTGTTCGAGGGCGCCGACAACGCGCCGCGCCTCGACGTCGATGCGTCCGCCGACGGCGGCGCGAGCTGGACCACGGTGCACAGCGAGACGCACGAGAACAATGGCGGCGGACCGGGCGCGCTGATCGAGCTCGATCTCAGCCCGTTCGCCGGCGCATCCGAGGTGCGCGTGCGCTTCCACTACACGGGCACGCCGCCGTGGGGTTCGGTCGTCATCGACCAGGTGCACCTGTTCGAGACCATCAGTGCGAGCGCATGGCTCCGTGCCACGCCCGACCACGGCGCGCTCGCGGCCGGCGAGAGCCGTGCGCTCGACATCACGTTCGACGCGCGCGCGGTCGCGCAGCCGGGCACGTATCGCATGCCGATCCGCGTCGCCGAGGACACGCCGTACGCATGGCCGTTCGGCGACGTCGAAGCGACGATGACCGTGACCGCGCCCGCGACCTACGGCGCGCTCGCGGGAACCGTGCGCAGCCTCGGCGCCTGCGACGCACAACCGCAGGCGCTCGCGGGCGCGACGATCGCGATCCATGCCGCGAGCGGCGAGAACGGCTCCACGACGAGCGATGCCGACGGCGCGTTCCGCTACTGGGTCGAGGCCGCGCACGGTCCGTTCACGCTGACCGTCGAAGCGCCCGGCCATCGGCCGGTCACGCAGGATTTCGCCGTCGCGGCCGGCAGCGACACGCCGGCCGACGTCGACCTGCGCGCGCTGCTGCCGTGCCTGGGCACCGATCCGGCCGCGCCGATCGCCGAGGTCGCTTCCGGGCAGGGCGCGTCGCTCGCGCTCGATCTGCTCAACACGGGCGCCGCCGCGACCGACTGGAGCGTGCGCGCGGGCGGCGACCCCGCGCTGCCGTCGCCCGTGCCGCTCGTGCAGACGACGAGCCCGACGCCGACGCCGAACACGAGCTTCGCCTGCATCAATCCGCCGACGGGCTTCTCGCTCGACAATCGCTACCTGCGCCGCTTCGATCTCGCCGCGCGCGGCGCGCCCGCGGGCGACACCGTCGTGCGCGGCGTGACGTTCGCGGTCGATTCGGCAGCGTCGTCGACGGGATCGCAGCCGGTCACCGTGCGCGTCCACGCGCTGCACGGCGAGTTCACGCTGGAGAACCTCGAGCTGCTCGTCGAAAAGACCATCGAGGTGTCCGACTCGGCCCTGCAGCGGATCAGCGTCACGTTCGACGCGCCGCTGCACGTCGCCGGCGACGCCGTGCTCGTCGCCGAGATCCACGTGCCGTCCGGCGTGGCCGGCGGCAACACGTTCTATCCGGGCGGCAACAGCGACGGCGAGAGCGCGCCCGCGTACTGGGCCGCGCACGATTGCGGCATCGACGAGCCGCTCGCGTACCCCGAGATCGGCTTCGACTGGGTCCACCTCATCCTCGAGCTCGACACGCTCGCGAGCGACCCGTGCGGAGCGTACGCGACACCGGTCGGCTGGCTCGCGCTCGCGC
>DASTSE010000079.1:0-3340 GCA_035760865.1 Dokdonella sp. | reverse complement strand
GCTCGCGTTGATCGGCCTCGGGAGCGGCGACACCGTCTACGGCACCGGCTACGACCAGGCGCGCGCGATCCTGCAGGGCGCGGCGGATTCGCCAGGGAGCTGGTTCGGGCTGTCGAAGTTCTGCGCGAACGTGGTGTCGTACTGGGCCGGCATCCCGGGCGGCATCTTCTCGCCCGCGCTCGCGGTCGGCGCGGGCATCGGCGACTTCGTCGCCGCCTGGCTGCCGTCCGCGCCATCGGCCGGCGTGGTCCTGCTCGGCATGGCCGCCTACCTCGCGGGCGTCACCCAGGCGCCGCTGACGTCGGCGATCATCTCGATGGAGCTGACCGACAACCAGGCGATGGTGCTGCCGGTGCTCGCCGCCTGCCTGCTCGCGCGCTTCGCATCGAGCCTCGTCTGCCACGTGCCCGTCTACAAGGCGCTCGCCGAGCGCATCGTCGCCGAGGCGGCGCCGCGACCGGCCGCGGGCGAAGCGACGATGCGATAATCGCGCGACGCCGGCGAGACGAACGACGCGATGGAACCTGCCTGGGACGGACTGCTGCTCGACGCGCGCCTCGCGACGATGCAGGCGAACGGCACGCCGTACGGACTCGTCGAGCGCGGAGCGCTCGCATGGAAGGACGGCGCGATCGCCTTCGCGGGCGCGCAGTCTGACCTGCCCGGCGCCCCCGAAGCGCTCGCCACGCGCGTCGAGTCGGCGCACGGAGCGCTCGTCACGCCCGGCCTCGTCGACTGCCACACGCACCTCGTGTTCGGCGGCGATCGCGCGGGCGAGTTCGAGCAGCGCCTCGAGGGCGTCAGCTACGAGGCCATCGCGCGCGCGGGCGGCGGCATCGCCTCGAGCGTGCGCGCCACGCGTGCGGCCGACGACGACGCGCTGTTCGCACAATCCTTGCCGCGCGCGAAGGCGCTGCTCGCCGACGGCGTAACGACGATCGAGATCAAATCCGGCTACGGCCTCGACCTCGACAGCGAGCTGCGCATGCTGCGCGTCGCGCGCCGGCTCGGCGACGCGCTCGGCATCGGCGTCCGCACGACCCTGCTGTCGGCGCACGCGCTGCCGCCCGAATTCGCGGGTCGCCCCGACGACTACATTGCGCTCGTCTGCGACACGATCCTGCCTGCCGCGGCGCGCGAAGGCCTCGCCGACGCGGTCGACGCGTTCTGCGAGAAGATCGGCTTCACGCCCGCGCAGACACGCCGCGTGTTCGAGGCCGCGCGCGCGCACGGCTTGCGCGTGAAGCTGCACGCGGACCAATTGTCCGACCTCGGTGGCGCGGCGCTCGCGGCGGAGTTCGGCGCGCTCTCGGCCGATCACCTCGAGTGGACCGGCGACGACGGCGCGCGCGCGATGGCGGCCGCGGGCACCGTCGCCGTACTGCTGCCGGGCGCGTACTACGCGTTGCGCGAGACCAAGCTGCCGCCGATCGACGCGTTGCGCGCCGCGGGCGTGCCGCTCGCGGTCGCGACCGACCTCAACCCGGGCACGTCGCCGCTGCTGTCGCTGCGGCTCGCGATGGGCATGGCCTGCACTTTGTTCCGCCTCACACCCGAGGAGGCGCTGCGCGGCGCGACCGTCAACGCCGCGCGCGCGCTCGGCCTCGCCGACCGCGGCATGCTCGCGCGCGGCCTGCGCGCCGATTTCGTCGTCTGGGACGCGGTGCGTCCCGCGGACCTCTGCTACTGGATCGGCGGCTCGCTCGCGCGTGCGATCCACGTCGGCGGCCGCGCGATCGCGCGATGAACCCCGGCGGCGCGGAGAACCCGTTCGACGCCATCGTCGTCGGCGGCGGCGCGGCCGGCCTCATGTGCGCGCTCACCGCGGGCCAGCGCGGCAAGCGCGTGCTCGTGGTCGAGCACGCCAACCGCGTCGGCAAGAAGATCCTCATGTCCGGCGGCGGTCGCTGCAATTTCACCAACACGGGCACGACGCCGGCGAACTACCTCTCGGCGAACCCGCACTTTTGCAAGTCCGCGCTCGCGCGCTACGCACCGACGGATTTCATCGCGCTCGTCGAGCGCCATCGCATCGCATACCACGAGAAGGAGCTCGGCCAGCTGTTTTGCGACGACTCCTCCAAGCAGATCGTGCGCATGCTGCTCGACGAGTGTGCGACTGGCGACGTGCGCATCGAAACCTCGTGCACGATCGAGCACGTACGCCACGGCGACGGTGGCTTCCACGTCGACACCGCGCGCGGCGTGTTCAGCGCGCCCGCACTCGTCGTCGCCAGCGGCGGCCTGTCGATCCCGAGCATGGGCGCGACGGGCTTCGGTTACGACCTCGCGCGCCGCTTCGGCCACCGCGTGCTGCCGACGCGTGCGGGCCTCGTGCCGCTTACGCTGTCGGGCAAGCACCAGGAGCGCCTCGCCGACCTCGCCGGCGTCGCGGTGCCGATCGAAGCGCGCTGCGGCCGCGCGCGCTTCCGCAACTTCATGCTGTTCACCCATCGCGGCGTGAGCGGTCCGGCGGTCCTGCAGGTCTCCTCGTACTGGCAACCCGGCGACGACCTGCGCCTCGACCTGCTGCCCGGCGACGATGCGCTCGCGTGGCTGCGCGCCCAGCGCAGCGAGCGTGGCGCGAGCGAACTGCGCACCGTGCTCGCCGATCGCCTGCCGAAACGCTTCGCGCAGCGCCTGTGCGAACACTGGCTGCCGGACCGGCCAATGCGCCAGCTCGGCGACGCGGCACTGCGCGACGTCGCCGGCGTACTCGCCGACTGGCCGCTCGTCGCGAGCGGCACTGAAGGCTATCGCACGGCCGAAGTCACCCTCGGTGGCATCGACACCGACGAGCTGTCGTCATCGACGATGCAGTCCAAACGCGTGCCCGGCCTCTACTTCATCGGCGAAGTCGTCGACGTCACCGGCTGGCTCGGCGGCTACAACTTCCAGTGGGCGTGGGCGTCGGGGCACGCATGCGGGGTGGCGTTGTGAGCTTCGCCGGGAGAGCGAAGATTGAAACACGAAGGACACGAAGGGCACGAAGGAGAAGCGGAGATCGGGATCAAGAGATCGAAACACGGAGCACACGGAGCAGGCGCAAACCGGATTAGTCGATGGCTCGGCTCGCATCGGTGGCTCCGGCTCATCGGGTGACTTCACCGCGGATCGGCTCTGCTTTTTGCTGCCTGTGCTCCTACTTCAATCCCCAGGCTCTTCAGCGCTCCCCTGCGCGCCCACCACGTCCTCCGTGTTTCAGAGCAGTAGGGCGGATCCGGGCGCACAACGCCGGATCCGCCGCTTGCGCGGCTTGATCCGACCTACGTCGCCGACCACGGTGAAAAATTGGCTGGCCTTGTCTTTCCTCCGTGTACTCCGTGTGCTCCGTGTTTCA
>DASTSE010000078.1:0-2282 GCA_035760865.1 Dokdonella sp. | reverse complement strand
GACGCGCGTAGCGCACCGCATGATGCGGGTCGTGCGCCGAACGCGCGAGCACGACCGCGCCGTCGGGCAGTTCGAGCACGCTTTGCTGATGCGACGCATGGGCTGCGAAGCGCGCCGGAGCCGTCGCCAGCAGCGCGTCGCCTTCGGCGGCGGTCAGGCGCTCGATGTCGACCGTCCCGATCTCGCGCCCGCGCGCGTGGTAGTCGACACGACCACCGAGCGCGTGCGCGAGCAGCTGGTGGCCGTAGCAGACGCCGAGGATCGGCAACCCCTGCGCGACCGCGTCGCGCAGCCAGCCGGCCGTATTCTCGCTCCAGGGCAGGCGCTCGCTGACCATCGCCGGCGACCCCGTCACGACGGCGGCCGCGTAGGCGCGCGGATCGGGCAGTCGCTCGCCCGCGTGCGCTCGCACGACGTCGACCTCGCGCCGGTGCAGGCCGAGTCCGCGCCGGAACCAGTCAGGAAAGTCGCCGTGTCGCGCGCGTACCCGCGCCAGCGTCGTGCCGGTCTGGACGATCAGGAAGCGCGCAGCGGTACGCTCAGTCGGTCGGCGGCAGGACATTGACCACTTCGGCAATCGTGGTGACGCCGCGCGCGACCTGCGCCGCGGCGGACGCGCGCAGCGGCTGCATGCCTTCCGCATAGGCGGTTTCGGCGAGCTTGGCGAGGTTCATGTCGGGCTGGATCAGCGCGCGCACGGCCGGCGTGATGCGCAGCATCTCGTAGATGCCGGTACGACCGAGGAAGCCGGTCTTGCGGCATTCGAGGCAGCCCTTCGGACCGTAGTACTTCGCCGGCGGCGCGAGCGGCCAGCGATGCGTGAGGGCGGCCCACGCCTGCACGTCGAGCGGCGCCTCCGCCTTGCAGTGCGGGCAGAGCGTGCGCACGAGGCGCTGCGCGACGATGCCGGTCACGGTCGACTGGATCAGGTAGTTCGGCACGCCGAGGTCGAGCAGGCGCGTGATCGCGCTCGGCGCGTCGTTCGTGTGCAGCGTGGACAGGACGAGGTGGCCGGTCAGCGAGGCCTGCACGGCCATCTGCGCGGTCTCGAGGTCGCGGATCTCGCCGACCATGATGATGTCGGGATCCTGGCGCAGCAGCGTGCGTACGCCCGCGGCGAAATCGAGGTCGATCGCCTGGTGCACCTGCATCTGGTTGAACTCGGGCGAGACCATCTCGATCGGGTCCTCGACCGTGCAGACGTTGAGGTCGGGCGTGGCGAGGTGCTTGAGCGTCGAGTAGAGCGTCGTGGTCTTGCCCGAACCGGTCGGGCCGGTCACGAGCACGATGCCGTGCGGACGCTCGACCATGCCGCGCCAGATCGTCTCTTCCGTGGGCGAAAAGCCGAGCTGGCGGAACTCCTTGACGACGATGTCGGGGTCGAAGATGCGCATGACGACCTTCTCGCCGAATGCGGTCGGCATCGTCGACAGGCGCAACTCGACCTCGCGGCCGCCCTGCGAGCGCGTCTTGATGCGGCCGTCCTGCGGGCGCCGCTTCTCGGCCACGTCCATGCGCCCGAGGATCTTGATGCGCGAGGTCACCGCGGTCATCACCGGCGTGGGCAGCTCGAACACCTTGTGCATGACGCCGTCGATGCGGAAGCGCATGTTGCTCATGTCGCGCCGCGGCTCGAGGTGGATGTCGGATGCGCGCTGCTCGAACGCGTACTGAAGCAGCCAGTCGACGATGTGTACGACGTGGCGGTCGTCCGCGCCGACTTCGCCCGTCTTGCCGAGTTCGACGAGCTGCTCGAAGTTGAGGATCGCACGGCCGTCGTGGGCGTCGTTCTTGGCGTCCTTGGCCCGCTGGATCGAGCGCTGCACGCTCCACCACTCGGCGAGGTAGCGGTTGACGTCGAGCGGGCTCGCGACGACGCGCTGGATGTCGCGGCGCAGGATGTGCCCGAGGTCGGCGACCCAGCGCGTGTCGAACGGTTCCGGCGTCGCGAACACGACCTGCATCTCGCTGACCGCGACCGGCAGGATGCGGTAACGCTGGGCGTACGCATGGCTGACCACCTGGGTCACGCTCGCGACATCGACCTTCATCGGATCGATCTTGAGGTACGGCAGGCCGGCCTTGGCCGCGAGCCACTGCGTGAGCACCTCGAGACTGAGCGGCTTGTCCGGCTGGCGCCGGTCGACGAGCTTGAGGTTCGACACCAGCACCAGCGGGTGCAGCTCGCTGCGGCCGCGCGCGGTGCGGATGTCGGCGCGCACGCGCTTCGCGTCGGCTTCGTCGAGCAGGCCGTCGCCGACGAGCGCGGCGAGCGTTTCGTC
>DASTSE010000077.1:0-3611 GCA_035760865.1 Dokdonella sp. | reverse complement strand
TCGCCCGTTCAACCGCTGGTTCGCGCAGCGCACGCCGATCACGCCCGCATTCGTCGCCGAGCTCGACGCCGACGCGTTGCCGCTCGCCGGCATGATCCTGCACGAGTCGCGCTGCGGATCGACGCTGATCGCACAGGCGCTCAAGGCGTGGCCCGGCACGCGCGTCGTCAGCGAGCCCGGCATGCTCGACATGGCGCTCACGGCGGCGCTGGGGGGCATGGACCCGGGCGCGCTCGCGTTCCGCGGCGTCCTCGCGGCGTTGCGCCAGCCTGCGGGCGACGACGCGCGCGTCGTCGTCAAGCTCGAGGCCTGGCACGCGCTCGCGCTCGCTGCGCTGCGCTCGCTGCTGCCGGAGGTGCCGTGGCTGTTCGCGTACCGCGCGCCGCTCGAAGTGCTCGTCTCGCACGCGCGCGAACCGGGACGGCACACCGTTCCGGGCATGTTGCCCGACACCTGGCTCGCACCGGCAGCAACGGACGCCGCGCTCGCGCCGATCGAACATGCGGCGCGCGTGCTCGGTTCGCTGTGCGCCGCGGTCGTCCCACGCGCGCAGCCGATGCATCTCGTCGAGTATGCCGAGCTCGTCGATCCGTCCTCGGACGCGCTGTCGACGCGCATCCCGCGCCTGTTCGGCCTCGATCCCGCGGCGGTCGACGCGCCGCGCTACGCGGCGACGCTCGCGCAGCATGCGAAGCGCCCGCACGAGGCATTCGCCGACGACCGCGGCGCGAAGAACGAGGCCGCGACGATCGCGCTGCGCGAGATCGCGGCGCGCTGGATGGATGCGCCGTATGCGGCGCTCGAGGCGATCCGTTTGCGCGTTTGAAGCGCCCCATCGCATCGCCTGCGACGAGCCGCAAGAGCATCGCGGCTTCCGCCGCTCCCGCAATCGCCGCTTCATCGCGGCATCGCGGTATCGCGGGATCACCGCATTGCGGGATCACGGCATCGCCTGTAGGAGCGCACCTTGTGCGCGACCGCGACGCGGCGCGCTGGATGGATGTGCCTTGTGCGGCACTCGAGCGATCCGTTTGCGCGGCTTAAGCGCGACGTCGCCTGCAGAGGGATGCAGGAGCATCGCGGCTTCCGCCGCTCCCACAATCGCCGCTTCATTGCGGCATCGCGGTATCGCGCTATCGCAGGATCATGGCATCGCCGCTAGGAGCCCACCCTGTGCGCGACCGCGACATCGAAGCACGCAGCGTGTTCTGTCGCCCACAGGGTGAGCTCTTACGCCGGAGATCAGGCGGCGAGGACCATGGTTCCCAACCGCAGCATCGAGCATCTCGAATGTGGGAGCGGCGGAAGCCGCGATGCTCATGCCCGCGAGCCCGACCCTTGCTCGAACACGAGGCTGCAACAGGTGACCGCACCCTCGGCCTTCTGCAACTCGGACACGTCGACCGCGACCACGTCGACGCCCGCGGCGCGCATGCGCGCGTGCGTGCGCGGGAAGCACGCGGGCGAGATCACGCGATCGCCGATGCGCAGCACGTTCGCCGCATGTTCTTCGTCCGGATCGACCTCGACGACGCGATAGCCGGCGAACGCGTCGCGGTCGATCCACGCCGGCTGCAACAGCACCGCGTCGTCGGCGAGCGCGGTGACCGCGGATTTGAGGTGCAGGCAGCCATGGATCGGCACGCCCTGCACCGTGTAGCCGTGCGGCGCGAGGATCGCGCGCAGTTGCGCGATGCCGTCCGCATTGCTGCGCGCGGACTGGCCGACGTAGACGTTGCGGCCGATGCGCAGCACGTCGCCGCCGTCGAGCGTCGCCGGCGCCTCGATCGCGTGCAGCGTGCGCCAGCGCGCGAGCAGCGGCGCGACGCTCGCGCCTTCGCCGCGCCGCGAGGCCGCGCCCGGGCGCGTCATCACCGCGAGCTCGTCGACGACGACCGCGACGTCCTCGACGAACACCGCGTCCGGAAAGTCGGGCTGCGCCGGCAGCGCGTGCACCTCGCAGCCGAGTTCGGCCAGCGCGCGGCCATAGGCATGGTGCTGCTCGACCGCGCGCGCGAGGTCGATCGGCGCGCGCTCGACGAACGACAGTTCGCACGCGGCAAGGCTCGGGCTGACGGCGCGCGTGATCGCGATCATGGGCCTGCATCATCCATCGGAACGGGGAGCCGATTCTCGCGCAAACCGACCCAATGGCGTCTGCAAAGTGGCTCTGTCGGAGCCATCGCGAAGGCGGCAGAATGCGCGCCTCTGCCCCGGAGCCGTCCATGACGCTGCCGCACGCGACCCTCGGTTTCAGCCTGCTCTGCCTCGGCATGGCGCTGACGCCGGGGCCCAACATGATCTACCTCACCTCGCGCTCGATCAGCCAGGGCCCCGCGGCCGGCCTCACCTCGCTCGCGGGCACCGCGCTCGGCTTCGTCGTCTATGCGCTGCTGGCGGCCCTGGGCCTCACCGCGTTGCTGTTCGCGGTACCGATCGCCTACGACGTGCTGCGCTTCGGCGGCGCGCTCTACCTCGCCTGGCTCGCGTGGCAGGCGCTCAAGCCGGGCGGGCGCTCGCCGTTCGCGCCGCGCGAACTGCCCAAGGACTCGCGCCGCAAGCTCGTCACGATGGGCCTCATGACGAACCTGCTCAACCCGAAGGCCGCGCTGCTCTACCTGTCGCTGCTGCCGCAGTTCATCGACCCCGCCGCCGGCCACGTGCTCGCGCAGTCGCTGCTGCTGTGCGCGATCCAGATCACGATCAGCATGCTCGTCAACGGCAGCGTCATCCTGCTCGCGGGCTCGATCTCGAGCTTCCTCGCGCAGCGCCCGACCTGGCTCACCCTGCAACGCTGGTTCATGGGCAGCGTGCTCGGCGGCCTCGCCATCCACATGGCGGCGCAGGCACGCACGCGCTGACGCTTCGATCGGATTCGATCGCCGCACCGCGCACGCGCATTCGTGCCAACATCGCCTCGACGGGCTCGAGTGAGGCACGCGATGGACACGTTCACAGGCGGCTGTCTCTGCGGCAACGTGCGGATCACCGCAACCGGTCGCCCCTACCGCGTCGGCCTTTGCCACTGCCTCGACTGCCGCAAGCACCACGGCGCGCTGTTCCACGCATCGGCGATCTTCCCGCAGGGCGCGGTGACGATCGAAGGCGAGACGAGCGCCTATGCGGGACGCCACTTCTGTCCGCGCTGCGGCTCGTCGGTGTTCGGGCGCAGCGGCGACGAAGTCGAGGTCAACCTCGGCAGCCTCGATGCGCCCGACCAGCTGACGCCGACCTACGCGCTCTGGACCATCCGTCGCGAATCGTGGCTGCCCGCGTTTCCGCTCGCGCGGCGGTACGAGCGCGATCGCGAAGCAACGGGCCGGTCGGAACCGTAGCGCACGCCCGTCAGCGCGAGCGCACGACCTGCCATGCACCGAGCGCAAGGAAGATCGCGGCCGGCCAGAACGTGAAGAAGAACAGCAGGCCCGGGCCGATCGGATTCGGGTTCGGATCCGGCCAGAGCCCGATCGCGGCGAGCAGGATGATCGCGAGCAGCGGCGTCCAGCCGACGAGCGCGATGATCGCGCCGATGCGGAACAGCCGGTTGGCGAGGAAGGTCTTCACCGCAGCACTCCGTTCGGGACCGTCGTAGCGTCACGCCGCCTGCGTGA
>DASTSE010000076.1:0-3255 GCA_035760865.1 Dokdonella sp. | reverse complement strand
AGGGCAGCCGGTCGGCGGTCGCGATGCATCGGAAATTGCAGGCCGAGCGACAGACCCGCGAACGCCAGCGCGCCCGCGACGACCCATGCTTCCCAGGCACTGATCGTCAACAACCACAGCGCAAGCGCGTGGTGGGGATCGCGCCACGACAGGAGCGCGAGAGTGAACGACGACGTGCTCGCGATCGCGATCGGAACCAGTGCGCAATGCACCGCACAGAGTCCGGCGATGACCGTTCCCACTCGGTCCAGCATGCGTCGCCCTTGCCACTCCGCCCATGGAGGGCTATGTTATAACATATCTCATCATCGAGGTCGCCATGCTGCGCTGTGTCCTCCTTGCTCTCGTGGTCGCGCTGGGTTCCGATGCGCTCGCCGGCGAACCACACCGTCATCACGGCCCGCACGTCCATGGCGAGGCCACGCTTCGGATCGGCCTCGACGGACAGCTTTTCGTGGTCGGCCTCGAAGCGCCGGGTGCAAGTGTCCTGGGCTTCGAGCATCCGCCTCGCGACGAGACCGAGCGCGCCCGCTACGAACGCGCGGCCGACGTGCTCCGACATCCCGATCGCTGGCTGTCGTTGCCCGAGCAAGCGGGCTGCATCCTCGACGGCCACGAGGTCACGTCCCATGGATTTGGCGAGACACCGGCTCCCGCGTCGGGCGGTGCGCACGAACACGCGGACTTCGACGGTTCCTACCAGTACCGCTGTCGGGCGCCGCTCGCGCTGCGCTCGTTCGAAGTCCGGCTCTTCGAGCAGTTCGCCGATCTGCACAAGATCAACGTCGAACTCGTGTTGCCCGATCGCCAGGGCAGCCAGGTTCTGCTGCCTGGCGCCACCACGGTTCCGTTGTCGAAATGACGCAAGCGCTTCGCAAGGCGGACATGGCGGCCACGGTGCGCGTCGACGGCGTCCGCTTCGGTTGGACCAGGGACGAACCGATCCTCGACATCGGCCGCCTCGACATCGAAGCGGGCGAGCGCATCCTCATCCAGGGCGCCAGCGGCAGCGGCAAGACGACGTTGCTCAGCCTGCTGGCAGGCATCCTCGTACCGCAAGCGGGCTCGATCGAGATCTCCGGCGCGACGATCTCGGCAATGCCGGCATCGGGGCGGGATCGCTTTCGCGCCGACCACATCGGATTCGTCTTCCAGCAGTTCAATCTCCTGCCGTACCTTTCCGTGCGCGAGAACGTCCTCCTGCCGCGCGCCTTTTCGGAACGCCGCGCGATGCGCGCCTCGCCACGGCAAGCCGATGCGCTGCTCGACCAACTCGGACTCGACGCGAAGACGTTCGCCGACCGGCCTGCGACGTCGCTGAGCATCGGCCAGCAACAGCGCGTCGCCGTCGCGCGCGCGCTGATCGGCGCGCCGGACATCCTGATCGCCGACGAGCCGACCTCCGCGCTCGACGCGGACGCGCGCGACGCATTCCTCCGCCTCGTATTCGCCGAGTGCGCTCGCGCGGGCATCACGCTGGTGCTCGTCAGCCACGACCCCAGCCTGATTCCGCTGTTCGATCGCGCGGTCCGGCTCGCGGACATCAATCGCGCCGACGGCACGGTGACGGCCTGAATGCGCGCGTTGCCGCTCGCGCTGAAGAGCCTGCGCAACCGCTTCGCGACCGCGGCGCTGACCGCGTTCACGATCGGGCTCAGCGTCGCGCTCGTGCTCTGCGTCGAGCGCGTGCGCACCGAAGCACGCAGGAGCTTCGCGAGCACCGTTTCGGGGACCGACCTCATCGTCGGCGCGCGCTCCGGACCGGTGAACCTGCTGCTGTATTCGATCTTCCACATCGGTGACGCCACCAACAACGTCTCGTGGCAGAGCTATCGCGAGATCGCCGCCTGGCCCGAGGTTGCCTGGTCCGTGCCGATCTCGCTCGGCGATTCGCATCGCGGCTTCCGCGTCATGGGCACGACCCGGGCATTCTTCGAGCGCTACCGCTTCGGCGCCCGCCACGCCCTCGCATTCGCCGAGGGTCGCGCGTTCGACGATCTCTATGACGCGGTCGTCGGCGCGGAGGTGGCGCGAAAGCTCGGTTACGCGCCGGGCCAGTCGATCGTCCTGAGTCACGGCACGGGTCGCATCGCGATCGCCGAACACGCGGACAAGCCGTTCCGCATCGCCGGCGTGCTCGCGCCCACCGGTACGCCGGTCGACGCGACCGTCCTCGTCAGCCTCGAAGCCATCGAAGCGATCCATGTCGACTGGCAGTCGGGCACGCGCATTCCCGGGCAGTCGGTGAGCGCCGAGGCAGCGCGACATGCGGATCTCACGCCGAAGACCATCACGGCGTTCCTGCTCGGCCTCAAGAACCGCATCGCGACCTTCGGTGTCCAGCGCGACATCAACGACTACGAGGCCGAGCCGCTGCTCGCGATACTGCCCGGCGTGACCCTGCAGCAGCTCTGGAGCCTCGTCGGCGTCGCCGAGAACGCGCTGCTCGCCGTGAGCGCGCTCGTCGTCCTCGTCGGACTTGCCGGCATGGTCACCGCACTCATGACGACGCTCGGCGAGCGGCGCCGCGAAATGGCGGTCCTTCGCGCGGTCGGCGCGCGCCCGCGGCTCGTATTCGGCCTGCTCGCGCTCGAGGCGTCGATCCTGACGGTCGCGGGCATCGGCATCGGCGTCGCCCTGGCCTATCTGGCCGAGATCGCCGTACGAGGCATCGCGCTCGATCGCCTCGGTCTTGCGCTGTCGATCGCATGGCCGTCGCGCACCGAATGGCTGTTCCTCGCTGCCGTGTTCGTCGCAGGCCTCGTGGCGGGTGCGCTGCCCGCCTTCCTCGCCTATCGCCGCACGCTCGCGGACGGGCTCACCGTAAGAATCTGAAGAATGACTATCGGCCTCGATCGACCCTCACGCTCATCGGCGGTGCTCTTGGCCCTGGTGCTGGGCGCATGCGCGGAGAAGGCGCCGCCACCACCTGCGACCCCGGCGCCCGCGCCGGCGCCCGCGGACCGGCACGCGGCCTCGCGCGCGAAGGCGCTCGCCGACGGCGCCCAGGCCGCGCGCGCGATCGCGCGCAGCATGGGCGTGCAGGCGCCTGCGGAGCCGACGAACCCCGCGGGCGCGGCGCCTCCGGATGCGCCCGATGCCGAGGGTTATGTCGAACTCGACTGGCTGAAGATGATGCCGGCCGCCGATCTCGAAGCGCTCAAGCATCCACCGCCGATGCAGCACGTCGGGCGATTGCGCATGAAGCAGTTCGGCACGTACGACACGGTGGCCGACGTGACGAACCGGAAGATC
>DASTSE010000075.1:0-6902 GCA_035760865.1 Dokdonella sp. | reverse complement strand
CGAGCGCGGCGTCGGCAACATCGTCAACGCGCCGCTGCGCCCGGGCGCGGGCAGCATCGAGTTCCGCGACGCCTGCATCCGCACCGTGCTGCCCGCGATCGACGCGTTCGCGCCGCAGCTCGTGATCGTCTCGGCCGGCTTTGACGCGCACCGGCAGGACCCGCTCGCGAGCCTCGAACTCGAAACCGACGACTACGCTTGGATCACGCGCCGTCTCGTCGACCTCGCCGAACGGCATGCGGGTGGCCGCCTCGTGTCGAGCCTCGAAGGCGGCTACGACCTCGGCGCCCTGCGCGCCTGCAGCGCGGCGCACGTCGCTGCGTTGATGGGATAGGCGCGCAGTCGCCCGCCGCGGCACCGTGGGTTTGCCGCCGGACGGCAGTTTGGGCAAGCTAGCGGCCCCGCTACGCCACAGAACGGATTCCCGTGCTGCCCAGCCTCCCCGTCGCCGTCGGTCGGCGCCACCTCGCGCTCGCGATCCTGCTCGCCCTCGCGTTCACGCCCGCGCATGCGGAGGACGCGCCGGCGTGCCCGGCCGGGACGCTCAAGTGCCCGAAGAAGCCGGTCGACTGGGGCATGTGCGGCAAGAACGACCTGCTCGATTTCTACGTCGCCGGCCTGCCGACCACGGGCGACCGCAGCGCGGCGCCGCGCGACGCGAGCGCACTCAAGGTGAGCACGACCGACAAGAACCACTACGTGCTCGAAGGCAAGGCCGAGATCCGCCAGCTCGACCTGTTCCTGCACGCCGAGAAGATCACCTACGACGCCGAAACGACCGACTTCACGGCGTCCGGCCCGGTCACCTACCAGGACCGCGGGCTGCTGCTCTCGGCCGACAGCGCAAAGGGCAACACCGACCTCGACCAGTGCACGCTCGACGGCGTGCGCTACCAGCTGCTGCAGTCGCGCGGCAACGGCATCGCCGAGGTCGCCGTCGTCGACGACGTCGACCATGCGCGCCTCACGCGCGCGACGTACTCGACCTGCAACCTGCGCGACCAGCAGTGGGCGTTCGCCGCGCGCGACATCGATCTCGACCGCGCCGAGGGCATCGGCCGCGCGCACGACGTCACCTTCCGCGTGCACGACGTGCCCGTGTTCTGGCTGCCGTACCTGCGCTTCCCGCTCGACGACCGCCGTGTCAGCGGATTGCTCTATCCGCTGGTCGGCTACGGCGAGCGGCGCGGCTTCGACCTCACGCTGCCGTATTACCTCAATCTCGCACCGAACTACGACGCGACCTTGTCGCCGCGCATCATGACCGAGCGCGGCCTCATGCTCGGCGGCGAATTCCGCTACCTCACGGACAGCAGCAGCGGCACGTTCAACGCGGAATACCTCGCGCACGACAACCGCGCCGACGACGAATCGCTCGAAACCGGCGATACGGTGCCGGGGAGCCGCTGGTGGTACCAGTGGAAGGACGTCACCACGTTCAACGCGAACTGGGGCGCAAACGTCAACCTCAACCGCGTCTCCGACGACCGCTACTTCGAGGACTTCGGCCGCGGCCTGTACAGCTCGGCGATCGGCTTCCTGCCGTCGAGCGCGTACATCAACGGCCACGGCTCGTGGTGGAACGCGTCGATCGGCGGCGACCGCTACCAGATCACCGACCCCACGCTACCGTCGCAGTACGAACCGTACCGGCGCCTGCCGCGCCTGACGTTCACGGGCCAGCACGCGCTCGCCGGCCTGCTCGAAGGCGGCATCGACGCCGAGGCGGTCGCGTTCTCGAAGGACCATGCGCTCGACGGCCAGCGCGTCGACCTGTATCCGCATATCGACCTGCCGATCGAGCGCGCCGCGTGGTTCGTTCGCCCCGAGCTCGGCTACCGCTACACGAGCTACAGCCTCGATCATCTCGACGAGAGCACCAATCCGCTGCTGCAGGGCCGCCACCCGAGCCGCGGCGTGCCGATCTTCAGCGTCGACAGCGGCCTCGTGTTCGAGCGTTCGCTCGACATCGGCGGCGAGGCGTATACGCAGACGTTCGAACCGCGCGCCTACTACCTGCGCGTGCCGTACCGCGACCAGGACGACCTGCCGATCTTCGATACGCAGGAAGTCCCATTCAGCTTCGGCCAACTGTTCCGCAGCAACCGCTTCGTCGGCGCCGACCGCCAGATGGATGCGAACAACCTCTCGCTTGCGCTGACGACGCGCTTCCTCGAGGACGCGACCGGCGTCGAACGCGTGTCGGCGAGCATCGGCGAGATCCGCTACTTCGACGACCAGCGCGTGCAGTTGCCGGGCGTTCCGCCGACCGACCATGGCGGCTCGACCTATGCGGGCGAGATCGACCTGCATCTGAGCGATCGCTGGCGCATCGTGCTCGACCAGCAGTGGAACCCGAACTCGCACCGCACCGACCTGTCGACGTTCACCCTGCAGAACCACTTCGGCGACGACGGCATCGTCAACTTCTCGTACCGCTACCGGCGCAACTTCCTCGAGCAGGTCGACGTGTCCGCGGCGATTCCGCTGACGCCGGCCTGGCGCCTCATCGCGCGCGAGAACTACGCGCTGAATGACCCGCTCGCGAGCGCGAACGACCCGCGCGGGCGCGACGGCCGCACGCTCGAGCGCTTCATCGGCATCGAGCACGACACCTGCTGCGTCGCCTGGCGCGTGATCGCGCGGCACTGGATCCGCAGCGTGAGCGGCGAGGCCGACAACGCGATCTACTTCGAGCTCGAGTTCAAGGGCGTCGGCTCGATCGGCCAGCAGACGGACTCGTTCCTGCGCCGTGGTATCCTAGGTTATCAATGACTTGGCCGGCCCCCGCCGCGCGCCGCGGAACCAACCGGCGGTGCCAGGGGTCGATCCGACATCCTTCGTTCTCGCGACGCCCGCAAGCGTCCTATCCGGAACCCCCATGAATCGAACCCTGCCCGGCCTCGCCCTCGCTTTCGCCCTGCTGATTCCGGCGGCCACGCCCGCGTTCGCGCAGGCGGTCGCGAGCGAACCGCTCGACCGCATCGTCGCCGTCGTCGACGAGGACGTCGTGCTGCAGAGCGAGCTCGACCGCCAGGTCGCCGCGGTCACCGCGCAGTTCGCCAAGAACCCGCAACAGCTGCCGCCGCACGACGTGCTCGAGCGCCAGCTGCTCGACCGGCTCATCATGCAGAAGCTGCAGGTCGCGCGCGCCGATTCGACCGGCGTCAAGGTGTCCGACGCGCAGATCGACCAGGCGCTCGCGCAGATCGCGCAGCAGAACCGCATGGACGTGAGCCAGCTGCGCGGCGCGATCGAGCGCCAGGGCATGAGTTACGACGGCTTCCGCGACAACGTGCGCGAGCAGATCATCGTGCAGCAGCTGCGCCAGCGCGTCGCGCAGAGCCGCGTGCAGGTCAGCGACGCCGAAGTCGACAGCCTGATCAGGAACGGCAACCTGCATCCGGGCCAGCTGCACATCGGCTACATCATGATCAACGTGCCCGACGGCGCGACGCCCGAGCAGGTCGACGAAGCGCGTGCGAAGGCCGACGACATCAAGAAGCAGATCGACGGCGGCATGGACTTCGCGGCGGCCGCGATCCGCTACTCGAACGCGGAGAACGCGCTGCAGGGCGGCGACCTCGGCTGGCGCAGCGCCAACGAGCTGCCGCCGGCGATGGTCGAGGCGGCCGACCGCATGCAGGAAGGCGAGGTGTCGTCGCCGCTGCGCGGCGCGAACGGCTTCCACATCATCAAGATCATCGGCAAGCGCGACACCGCCACGCACATGGTGACCGAGTACGAGGCGAGTCATATCCTCGTCAAGACGAGCGAGCTCGTCAGCGACGAGCAGGCCGAGAAGAAGATCGGCGAGATCCGCGCCCGCGTGGTCGGCGGCGAGGACTTCGCCAAGGTCGCCAAGGCGACGTCGGAGGACGAGCAGACCGCCGGACTCGGCGGCGATCTCGGCTGGTTCGCCGCCGACGCCTACGGCACCAGCATCGCCAACGCGGTCAAGGACATGAAGCCCGGCGACATCTCGCAGCCGTTCAAGACCAACGCCGGATGGCACATCCTCAAGCTCGTCGACGTACGGCAGACCGACAAGGCCGGCGAACTGCAGCGCGAGGAAGCGAAGAACATGCTGTTCGGCCGCAAGGCCGAGGACGAGTACGCGAGCTTCCTGCGCCAGCTGCGCAGCGAGGCGTTCATCGAGATCCGCCTGCCCGGCGGCGACGCGCCGACCGGCACGACGGGCGGCTGACCGCGCGCGGCATGAGTCTGCCGCGCATCGCGCTGACCGCCGGCGAACCCGCCGGCATCGGTCCCGAACTCGTCGCGAAGCTCGCGGCGAGCGACCTTGCGGCGGACCTCGTCGCGATCGCCGATCCCGACCTGCTCGCGCGCAGCGCGCGCGCGGCAGGCGTCGAGCTGTCGCTGCGGCCGTATGGCGGCGAAGCGATCGAGGCGCGCGCGCGCGGAGAGTTGCGTGTGATCGCGACGACGCTGTCGGTTCCGGCCGTGCCGGGCCGCCTCGATCCGCGCAACGCACCGTACGTGCTCGCGACGCTCGCGCGGGCCGCCGATGGCGCGATGTCGGGCGAGTTCGCCGCGATCGTGACCGCGCCCGTGCACAAGGGCGTCATCAACGACGCCGGCATCGCGTTCACGGGGCACACCGAATTCTTCGCCGCGCGCGCGCGGCGCGACGTCGTCATGATGCTCACCGCGCCCGGCGGCGCGCGCAACGGCGGCGACCTGCGCGTCGCGCTCGCGACGACGCACCTGCCCCTCGCGAAGGTGCCCGCGGCAATCACTCGCGCAGGACTCGTGCGAACGCTGCGCATCCTCTGCGACGACCTCATCGCGCGATTCCGCATCGCTGCGCCGCGCGTCGCCGTGCTCGGGCTCAACCCGCACGCGGGCGAAGGCGGCCATCTCGGCCATGAGGAGATCGACGAGATCGCGCCCGCGATCGGCCAGCTGCGCGCGGCCGGCTTCGACGTGCAGGGCCCGATTCCCGCCGACACCGCGTTCGTGCCGTCCCAGCTGCAACGCTACGACGCCGTGCTCGCGATGTACCACGACCAGGGCCTGCCCGTACTCAAGCACGCGGGCTTCGGCCACGCCGTCAACGTCACGCTCGGCCTGCCGTACCTGCGCACGTCGGTCGACCACGGCACCGCACTCGACCTCGCCGGCTCCGACCGCGCCGATCCCGGCAGCCTGTTCGCCGCCACGCGCCTCGCGCTGTCGCTCACGGCCGGTGGGCGGAAGGAAGAGCGGAAAGATTGAAACACGAAGGACACGAAGGACACGAAGGAAAAGCAAAGCAGTTCAAAGATTGAAACACGGAGCACACGGAGCACACGGAGAAAGAAGAGCCGAGCCTGTTCGCCGCCACGCGCCTCGCGCTGTCGCTCACGGCCGGTGAGCGGAAGGAAGAGCGGAAAGATTGAAACACGAAGGACACGAAGGACACGAAGGAAAAGCAAAGCAGTTCAAGGATTGAAACACGGAGCACACGGAGCACACGGAGAAGGAAGAAAGGATCTTCCGAGCTCTTCCTCTGTGTGCTCCGTGTGCTCCGGAGCCTGTCAGAAATTTTGTGTGCGAGGCCTATCATGAGCAAAAGGAGCATGTATGGCCCGCAAGACGAAGCCGACCCGGCAGGCGGAGCTGCCGAAGATTCCGGCGGAACTGATTCACCAGTTCGTGAAGGGACCGATGAACGCGGCCTCGATGGCGTTCAAGAAGGCGCTGATCGAGCGCGCGCTGGGCGCTGAGCTGTCGCATCACCTGGGGTACGGGCCGGGGGAAGAGAAGCCGGGTGAGACGGCGAACCACCGCAATGGGGGGAGCGGCAAGACGGTGCTGACCGACGACGGTCCGTTGCGGATCGAGGTACCGCGGGACCGACTGGGCTCGTTTGAGCCGCTGCTGATTCCCAAGCACGTACGGCGCTTCACGGGGTTCGACGACAAGATCATCGCGATGTATGCGCGTGGCATGACGATGCGCGAGATTCAGGGTCTTCTGCGCGAGCAGTACGGGACAGAGGTATCGGCGCAGTTCATCAGCGCGGTGACGGATGCGGTGACGGCAGAGGTCACGGCGTGGCAGGCGCGACCGCTGGAGCGGCTTTATCCCGTTGTTTTCTTCGATGCGATGCGCGTGAAGATCCTGGATGAGGCCGTCGTTCGTAGCAAGGCGATCTACTTGGCTTTGGGCGTCCTTCCGGACGGCACACGCGACATTCTTGGGCTTTGGATCGAGAACACGGAAGGCGCCAAGTTCTGGTTGAAGGTGTTCACCGACCTCAAGGCGCGCGGAGTGGAGGACATCCTGATTGCCGTGACGGACGGACTGAAGGGAATCGAGACGTCGCTGGCGGCCGTGTTCCCGGCCACGACGCTGCAAACCTGCATCGTGCACCTGATCCGCAACAGCGTGGCCTACGTGGGTTACGCGGAACGCAAGGCATTCGCCGCAGCCCTCAAGCCGATCTACAACGCGGTCAACGCCGATACCGCCGAGGCGGCCTTGGATGAATTCGAGCGAGGGACATGGGGACAACGCTTCCCCACCGTCGCGGCGGCCTGGCGGCGCGCCTGGGACCGCGTCATTCCGTTCTTCGCGTTCGCCCCTGACGTGCGGCGAGTGATCTACACCACCAATGCGATAGAGAGCCTGCATGCGCGCCTGCGCAAGATCATCAAGAGTCGCGGGCACTTCCCCAGCGACGAGGCGGCTACCAAGCTGATCTGGCTCGCTCTGCGCAACATCACCGCCGAATGGGCGCGTCCGGCAATCTACTGGCGAGCTGCAATGAACCAGTTTGCCATCGCTTATGGCGACCGCTTCATCCAGGCGCAGGCGTAACATGTCGCGTCGTCCGTCTCGGGTGTGACCCACCGATCCCCACCACGCCTTGCACACAAAAAATCGGACAGGCCCGC
>DASTSE010000074.1:0-5280 GCA_035760865.1 Dokdonella sp. | reverse complement strand
GCGATGCCCGCACCGATCGCGCTCGTCGTCGGCAGCTACAACCAGGATTACGCGTGGCGGGTCGAGCGCGCGCCGCGCGCGGGCGAGACCTTGCGCGGCGACGCGTTCTGCACCGCCGCGGGCGGCAAGGGCTTCAACCAGGCGGTCGCCTGCGCGCGTCAGGGTGCGCCCACCGCGTTCATCGCCGCGATCGGCGCCGATGCCGCCGGCGACGGTGCGCGCCGGCTCGCCGCGGAGGAGCGCATCGACGCGCACTGGCAGGTGCGCGAAGACGCGGCCACCGGCAGCGCGTGCATCGTCGTCGAGGCGGACGGACAGAACCGCATCATCGTCGCGCTCGGCGCGAACGAGCGGCTCGAGCCGGCCTTCCTGCGCGAACGCTCGGCGCTGTTCGACGCCGCCGGCGTGCTGCTCGTGCAGCTCGAGAACGGCATCGACGCGACGCGCGCGGCGCTCGACCTGGCCGGGTCGCATGGCGTGCTGCGCGTGCTCAACCCCGCGCCCGTGCACGACGCGCTCGATGCCGACCTGCTCGCGCGCTGCGACATCGTCACGCCGAACGAAAGCGAATTCGCGCTGCTGCTCGAGCGCGCCGGCGGTGCGCGCATCGACGCGGGCGCGCTCGCCGCGCGCGACGACGCCGAGTTGCACCGGCTCGCGCGCGGACTCGGCGTGCCGACCGTCGTCGTCACGCTCGGCGCGCACGGCTGCTTCGTTTCGCATGCCGATGCGCGACTTCGCGGCGACGCGCAACCGTACTACCGCATCGCCGCCGAACGCGCGCACGTCATCGACACGACCGGCGCCGGCGACGCGTTCTCGGGCGCCCTCGTCGCGGCACTCCTGCGCGCGGGCGGGCGCGCGTTGCGCGATGCGGTCGTGCACGCGAACCGCTGCGCCGCGCTGTCGACCGAACGCCGCGGCGCGGCCGAGGCGATGCCGCGCCTCGCCGACGTCGAACGCCGCTTCGGATCGACGCAGGAAAGCAAAGCCTGAATCCTCGAGCTCCTGGTACCGGCGATCATGAGCGCGTGCGCTCCGCACGCCGCTCGCGATGCGCGTGCAGGCGGCGCAGGCGGTTTCGGCCGCGCCGCCAGGCCCACACGGCGACGAGTGCGACGAGAACGACGAGCAGCGCGGTGAGCGCACCCTGGCCGCGATGCACCTGCGCGAGCACCCACTCGCGGTGTTCGGCGCCGAGGTAGCCGAGCCAGACCCAGAACGGCACCGAGATCAGCGCGGCGAGGCCGTCGAGGGCGATGAAGCGCACGAACGACACGCGGTGGCTCATGCCCGCCGTGAGGAACACCGCGGTGCGCAACCCGGGCAGGAAGCGCGCGACGAACATGAGGCGGTTGCCGTAGCGCGTGAACTTCGCCTTGACCTGCGCATGGCGCCGCGGCGTGAGCAGGTGCGCGATCCAGCGCACGCGCAGCGCGCGCACGCCGAACGTGCGACCGACCAGGAACACGACCGAATCGCCGACCAGCACGCCGGCGAGGCCGACCGCGCACATCACGCGCACGTCGGCGTGGCCGAGCCCGGCGATGATGCCGCCGGCCACGAGCGAGAGATCCTCCGGGATCGGCACGCCGAAGCCGCTGACCAGCAGCACCGCGAAGACGGCGAGGTAACCGTGCTGGATGAACAGGCCGATCAATTGGTCGAGGAACGCCATGGCCTGGCCGGGCGACTGCGAGGGAGCGCATTTTACGGCCCCGCCACGCATCGCGTCGCGGCGGTCGTATGATCGGCGTGCGACGCACGACGTCGCCGAGGACCCCGGAATGATCCCCAGCTGGATCCTGTTGCTCGCTTCGGTGCTCTACGTCGGCGCGCTGTTCGGCATCGCCTACTACGGCGACCGGCGCCCGCTGTACCCGACGCGCGCGTGGCTGCGTCCGATCGTCTACAGCCTCGCGCTCGCGGTCTACTGCTCGTCGTGGACCTTTTACGGCGCGGTCGGCACGGCCGCGCGCGACGGCCTCGCGTACCTGCCGATCTACCTCGGCCCGATCCTGCTGTTCGTCGCCGGCTTCGGCCTGTTCGAACGCGTCGTCGCGGTCGCCAAGGAGCGGCGCATCACCTCGATCGCCGATTTCATCGGCTCGCGCTTCGGCAAGTCGCACGCGCTCGGCGCGCTCGTCACGCTGATCGCGGTCACCGCGATCGTGCCCTACCTCGCGCTGCAGCTGAAGGCGGTCGGCATGAGCTTCACGGTGCTCACCGGCAGCGGCGGCCACGCGGTGTCGCCGTTCGGCGACACCGCGCTGTACATCGCGCTGATCCTCGCCGCGTTCGCGATCCTGTTCGGCACGCGCGGCATCGACGCGAGCGAGCACCATCACGGCATGATGCTCGCGATCGCGGCCGAATCGCTGGTCAAGCTGCTCGCGTTCGTGGCGGTCGGCGTGTACGCGCTCGGCGACAGCCGAGATCCCGACGTGTTCGTGCAGCCGTTCCAGGACGCGCTGTCGAACGGCCTGCCGAGCGGCTTCGTCGCCCAGACCGTGCTCGCGTTCGCCGCGATCTTCTGCCTGCCGCGGCAGTTCCAGGTCGGCGTCGTCGAATGCGAGGACCCGTCGGACGTGCGGCGCGCGCGCTGGCTGTTCCCGGTCTACCTCGCGGTGATCTGCCTGTTCGCGCTGCCGATCGTGCACGCGGGCGCGGCCGCCGCGAGCGGCCACGCGATCGCGCCGGACGCGTACGTGCTGTGGCTTCCGCTCGCCAACGGCGACCGCCTGCTCGCGATCTTCGCCTACATCGGCGGCTACTCGGCCGCGACCGGCATGGTCATCGTCGCCTCGGTCGCGCTCGCGACGATGATCAGCAACGACCTCGTCATGCCGCTGCTGCTGCGCATCCGCTCGCTGCGGCTCGAGCAGCGCGAAGACCTGTCCGGCATCGTGCTCGGCGTGCGGCGCGTCGCGATCGTCGTGCTCGCGCTGCTCGCGTTCGCCTATTACCGCGCCAGCACGCAGAGCCAGAACCTCGCCGCGATCGGGCTGCTGTCGTTCGCCGCGGTCGCGCAGTTCGCGCCCGCGATCGTGAGCGGCCTGTACTGGCGCAGCGCGAGCCGGCTCGGCGTCATCTGCGGCCTCGTCGCGGGATTCGCGGTGTGGGTCTACACGTTGCTGCTGCCGACGGTCTCGAGCGCGGGCTGGCTGTCGACGCAGTGGATGGAGCGCGGCCCGTACGGGATCGCGTGGCTGCGGCCGCATGCGCTGTTCAACCTGCAGGGCTGGGAGCCGGTCACGCACGGCGCATTCTGGTCGCTGCTGTTCAACGTCGCGCTGCTCGTGTTCGTGTCGCTGCGCTTCCGGCCCGGCGTCGACGAGCGACTGCGCGCGGCGGCGTTCCTCGACCCGGATTTCGCGCGCCCGTCGGGGGCGGGCGAATGGCGCGGCCGCGTGCGCGTCGGCGAACTGCGCGCGATCGCCGAGCGCATCGTCGGCGAGCGCAACGCCGAGCGCGCGTTCGCGAGCTACGCGCAGGCCGAGCAGGCGGCGCTCGCGAACGACGCCTACGCCGACCGCGCGCTGCTGCAGCACACCGAACGCCTGCTCGCGAGCGCGGTCGGCGCCGCGACCGCGCGGCGCATGCTGACGACCGCGCTGCGCGGCACCGGCCTCGACCTCACCGAAGCGGTCGCGATGCTCGACGAGACGTCGCAGGAGCTGCGCTTCAACCGCGAGCTGATGGCGGTCACGTTCGAGAACATGATGCAGGGCATCAGCGTCGTCGACGCGAACCTGCGCATCGTCGCCTGGAATCGCCGCTACCTCGATTTCTTCGACTATCCGGAAGGCTACGTCTACGTCGGCCGCCCGATCGCCGACCTCATCCGCTACAACGCCGAGCACGGCCTGCTCGGCGCCGGCAGCGTCGACGCGCACGTGCGCAAGCGCATCGCGCACCTGCGCCGCGCGCGCCCGCACATCTGGCTGCGCACGCGCGGCGACGGCCGCGTGATCGAGACGCGCGGCGAGCCGCTGCCCGGCGGCGGCTATCTCACCACGTTCAACGACGTGACCGCGTACAAGCACGCCGAACAGGCGCTCATCGAGGCGAACGAGACGCTCGAGCAACGCGTGGAACAACGCACGCACGAACTGTCCGAGGCGCTCGCCGCGCAGGAGCAGGCGAAGCGGCTCGCCGAATCGGCGAACCTGTCGAAGACGCGCTTCCTCGCCGCGGCGAGCCACGACCTGCTGCAACCGCTCAATGCGGCGCGCCTGTTCACCTCGGCGCTGCGCCAGCAGCCGCACCTCGACGCCGAGTCGGCGCGCCTCGCCGAGCGCATCGACACCGCGTTCAAGGCCGCCGAGGAGCTGCTCGATGCCTTGCTCGAAGCCTCGCGCCTCGACGCGGGCCGCTATCGCGCCGAGATCGGCACGGTCGCGCTCGCCGACGTCATCGAACCGCTGCGGCACCAGTTCGGCGTGCAGGCGAACGCGCGCGCGATCCGCCTGCGATTCGCGCCGACGCGCGCATGGGTGCGCAGCGACCCGCAGCTGCTGCGGCGCATCCTGCAGAACTTCCTCGCCAACGCGTTGCGCTACACGCGCAGCGGCAGCGTGTTGCTCGGCGTTCGCCGCGCAGGCACCGACGCCTGGCGCATCGAGGTGCGCGATTCCGGCCCCGGGATCTCGGCCGAGCAGCAGCTCGCGATCTTCGACGAGTTCCATCGCGGCACGCAGGTATCGCCGTGGGGCGAGAAGGGCCTGGGGCTCGGCCTGTCGATTTGCGAACGCATGGCGCGCCTGCTCGGTCACCGGCTCGACCTGCGCTCCCGTCCCGGCCATGGCAGCGTGTTCTCGGTCACCGTCGCACGCGCGAAGCCGGTCGCCACGGACACGAGCGCGGCGCCCGTGCGCCCGCGCGCGATCGGTCTCGCCGCGGACCTGCGCGTGCTGTGCATCGACAACGATGCCGCCATCCTCGACGGCATGGCGACCCTGCTCGGGCAGTGGGGCGTCGCCTGCGACCTCGCGGGCGACATCGCCGGCGCGGTCGAGGCGGCGCGCCGGCAGCGCCCCGACCTCGTGCTCGCCGACTACCACCTCGACGCGGGCGAGAACGGCATCGACGCGCTCGCGCGCGTGCGCGAGGCGTGCGACCCGCCGCCGCCGGGCGCGCTGATCACCGCCGACCACGGCGTCGAGCTGCACGCGCAGGCACGCGACGCCGGTTATGTCGTGCTGCACAAGCCGGTGCGGCCCGCCGCGCTGCGCGCGGTGATCGCCCAGCTCGGCCGCCGCGGCCAACGTGCCCGCATGC
>DASTSE010000073.1:0-4915 GCA_035760865.1 Dokdonella sp. | reverse complement strand
AGGCCGCCGACGCGCCCTTCGGCATCCAGATCGTGCGCAACTTGTGGGCGTAGTCGGTGAACAGCGGCGTGTTGAGGTCGTACGGCACGACGCCCTCGTTCGGCACGAGTCGCTTGCCCGCGATGTCGAGCACGTGCCATTCACTGAGCGACGCGGGACGGCCGTCCGCGTGGAACGCGACCGGTGCCGGCGCGCGATGGCACGCGCCGAGCGCGAGCAGCGCGGCGGCGAGCGCGAGCGTGCGGGCGAGCAACGGCGGCGTCATCGCGAAGCCGCGAGCCATCATGCCTTGCCCGGGAGCACGACCGCCGGCAGCTTGTCGAGCGTGCACTGGTACGGCTTCGTGTCGGTGCTCGGATTCTTGTAGCTGCCCGGACCGTCGGCATTGAGCACGCCGACGTCGCCGTTCTGCACGCAGATGCGGTCCGCCGGCGGCGGCAGGCCGTCGACGAGCGCCTTGGCGTCGACGTAGCCGTCCCAGACGATGTCGGGGAAATGGCCGGTCACGCCGTAGACGGCGCTCTTGAGAATCTTGAGGTCCATGCCGTCGGGCGAGTCGCCGCCGCCCTTGAAGCGGTTGCCGTAGATGAAGATGCCCTTCGGGTACGGGTTGTAGTTCGGGTCGACGCCGGTCTTGTTGTAGTAGTTGGTCGAGAAGTAGCTCGACACGATCACGTTCGCGGTGCGGTGGTCGGCGATGTCGTTGTCGAAGATCTCGACCCGATCGTTCGAGTTGACGATCACGCCCGATCCCGCGGGCACGCTCGCGACCGCGGCGCCCTTCGCGGCGAAGTTGCCCGTGTTGTTGTCGAACACCTTGTTGCCGAACACGCGCGCGTTGCGCCCCGCCTGCGACAGGTTCGGCATGTTGAAGACGAGGATGCCGCCGGTGTTCTGCGTCGCGGTGTTGCCGTGGACGTCCGCGTCGATCGAGTTCTCGATCTCGATGCCGGCGACGTTGCGCTCGGCCCGGTTGTGCCGCACGACGATCGTCTTCGACTGGCCGACGTAGATGCCGGCGTCGGACGCGCCGATCACGACCGAGTCCTCGATCAGCACGTTGCTGGTCTTGACCGGGTAGAGGCCGTAGGCGCCGTTGGTCGTCTTCGGGCCGCCGGTCCACTCGACGCGCACGCCGCGGATCGTGATGTTCGATCCTTCGTTGATCTTCAGCGCGTCGCCCTTGGTGTCCTCGAGGGCGAGGTTCTCGATCGTGAAGTCGCTTGCATTGACGAGCAGGCCTTCGGGGCCGACCACCTGGCCCTTGAACGAGAGCACGGTCTTGTCCATGCCGGCGCCGCGGATCGTCACGCCGTTGCTGCGCAGGCTGAGACCGCGGGTCATGGCGTAGTGGCCCGCCGGGATGTCGATCACGCTGCCCGGCTTGGCGTCCAGGAGCCGCTGCTGCAGGTCGCTCTGGAACGCGGCGTCGGCGCTGCTCTGCGCCGGCGGCGGCGCGGTTTCGCTGCAGCCCGCGAGGGCGGCCGCGATCGTGATCGTGACAAGGCTGAGGCGCATGACGTCGGCTCCCGTTGAATCCCCGAGGTGCGGCTGGAGCGACCATGCCGCGGCGTATTGCCGCACTCTCGACCAACTCGCCGCGATCCGCGAGGGGGGGATTTTCCGCCAATGGGGGGCGGATCGGCCAACCCGTGCGCGCTAGGCGACCGCGTGGCGCGCCGCTTGCGGCGGCATGCCGGTCCAGCGCTTGAACGCGCGGCGGAACTCGCGTGGATCGCTGAAGCCGAGTTCGTTGCCGATCTCGGCGACGCTGAGGGGGCCGCGCTGCAGCAGGTCGAGCGCGCGCTCGGCGCGCACGCGATCATGGATCTCGCGGAATACGCATCCGCGATCGGCGAGCCGTCGGCGCAGCGAGCGCTCGCTGAGGTTGAGCGTGCGCGCGACGTCGGGCAGGCGCGGATGCTCGCGCAGACGATTGCGCAGCAGGTGTTCGACCGAGGTGACGAGCTCGTCGCCGTGCGCGCCCGCGTTGGCGAGTTGCTGGCGGCACAGCAGCAGGGCCTGGGTCGCGGTGAGCGGGTTGTGGCTCGCGAGCGGATGCGAAAGCCAGCGCGTGTCGATGATCGCGCGGTTGCCGTGCGCGCCGAAGCGCAGTTCGCAACCGAAGAACGCCGCGTAGTCGCCGCGGTACGCGGGCGCCGGATAGGCGAGCTCGAGCCGTTGCACCGCGAACGACGGGCCGACCAGCCCGCGCGCGACTGCGAACGAACTCGCGAATAGCTCCTCGCACAGGAACGGCAGCAGGTCGGGGTCGCGGAAGCGCGGCCATGCCGCGAGCGCCACTTCGCCTTCGTCGATCGCCTCGAACGTGACGTCGAGGAGGCTGCCGCACACGCGATGATGCTCGATGCCGACGCGCATGGCATCGCCGAACGTGCGCGCCGTCATCATCGCGAGGCCGAGCAGGCCGAAGCTGCCGACCGTCTCGTTGCAGCCGACGCGCAATCCGAGCGCGGGTTCGTCGAGCGCCTTGAGCGCGCGCCGGATCACGATGCTCGCCTGCCGGTACGACACGCGCAGCGCGGGATCGGTCAGCTGCTCGACGCCGAGGCCGAGCCCGGCGAACCAACGCTCGCAGGCGATGCCGCGCGCCTTGGCGAGTTCGGTGAGGTGCACGAGCACGTTCGGCGGGATGTCCGCGAGCGTGTAGCGCGCGTCGGCACTGCGTGCGGAATCCGCGTTCGGGTCCGCGTCGGACTGCTGGATCATCGGAGGAAAGCCGCGAGTCGTCGCCAGCGTGCTATCTAGCACGCGCGACGTCGGCTTGGTTCACGCAGCGCAGCATGCACAAGCCTCACGGCAACGACTCGAGCGCTGCGACGATCGCACGCTCGAATCGCGCATCGATGCCCGCGTCGTTCGGCACGCCGCAGTCGCTCCAGCGCTGCAGCAGCCGCGCGAGTTCCTCCGCCGGCCCGGGTGCGGCACCGCCGCCCATGCGCGCGGACAGTCGGCCGATCTGCACGGCTCGCCGCCGCTCGAGGTCGTCGGGCGGCGACTCGACACCCGCGACCAGTTCGAGCTCCACGAGCGTGTCGAGTCGCTGCTCGTCGTCGGCCGCGTCGCCATGCGCCGGTACGCCGGACTGCGCCGCATCGAAGCGCGCCTGCAGCGCCGCTGCCGCGGCGTCGCCGGGCGCCGCGGCCTGCCATCGCTCGCGCGCGGCGTCGGTGGAGATGGCGGCCGTCTCGAGCCCGCGACAGACGCGGTAATTGTCGAGCCATACGCGGAAACGAGCGTGCCTGCGGGCGCGATCCTCGCGCTCGGCGAGCTCGCGCAGACGCTCGTGCGCGTGCGCATGCCGACGCACGAGCGCCTCGTCGCGCGGGCGCAGGGCGTCCCATGCGGATTGCAGGCGTCCGAGGGTGCCGCGGTCGGGCGGTGCGTCCACCGCAGCGAGGGCCTCGAGTTCGGCGCAGATCCCTTCGGCCTGCCGGCGCGCGTCGAGGTCCCGCGCTTCGCGCTCGGCGCGGTCGGCGTCGAGCTTGCCGAACACGCGGTCGATCGCGGCACGAAACGCGCTCCATTGCGCCTGGTCGCGCGCACGGCGGCCGTGGCCGGCGCGTTGCCAGCGTTGCTGCAGTTCGCGCGCAGCGCCGACCGCGCCACGCGGCAAGGCGTCGGCGAGCGACTCGGCCTCCGCGATCAAGGCCGCCTTCGCGCGCTCGACCTCGGCGTCGCGGCGCTCGATGCGCGCGTCGAGGGCGGTCAGCGCCGACTTGAGTCCGTGTGCGAGCGCCTTGCGCTCGCGCGGCTCGACGCGGTCGAGCGCACGCAGTGCCTCGATCGTCTCGCGCCGAAGGTTCGCGATCGCGGTCCAGTCGTCGCTGTCGTCGGGCACCGCGGCGAGACGCTCGAGCAGGTTGCGGATCGCGATGGTCTGCGACTCGCGCAGTTCCTGGCGCTTCTTGAAATAGCCCTGTGCGGGCGCGAGGGCGGCTCGGCAGCCCGCGTGGAAGCGGCGTCCGAGATCGCCCGCACGCGCGTTTCCGCCTTCGAGCGCGTCGAGGCGGCTCCACGCGGCCTGCGCCTCGCGCACCTTGGTGGCGACCGCATCGGGGTGAAGGCCGCTGCCGGGCAGCGCTTCGATCTCTTCGCACAGGTGCTGGCGGTGCTGGTTGTCGGCCCAGCGCTGCCAGCGGCTCAGTTCGCCGTAGCGCGCCTCGATCTCGGCCAACTGCGCCGCCAGCGCCGTCGGAAGCGGCGTCTCGATGCGCCGGCGTGCGTCGTCGCTGCGCGCCTTGGCCGCGTGCGCCTGTGCGCTGTGGCCTGCGTCGAGCGCCGCAGCGCAGTCGCGCAACGCCGCCTCGAGTTCGCCGAGCAACGCGCGTTGCTGTTCCACCTGCTGGCGGCGTGCGGCCTGGGCCTCGTCGAGCGAAGCCGCGAAGCGCGCCTGCGCGATCAGCGGTGCGACGACCGCATCCGCATCGTTCTCCTGGACCGCGACGGCTTCGATCCGCGCATCGGTCCGCGCATCCGGCGTCGTCGCGTCGGACGAGGCGGCGCCGGATGCCGCGGTTTCGTTCTCGATGGCGCGCTCGCGCGAAGCCGCCGGCTCGCGGCTCGCCGCGAGCAGCGCGCGTGCAGCCTGGAAGCGCTGCCGCAGCATCGCCGTGGCGTTCGGTTCGATCGCGGCCCACTGCTCGACCAACTCGCGCTCGGCGTCGGCGTGATCGGGCACGCGCAGCAGGTGCTCGGCGCGCTCGCACAACTGGCGCGCGCGGTGCTCGCGCATCGCTTCGTCGCCGCGCTCCAGCCGCAGCGCCTCGATGCGCTCGCGCGCACGGCGGCTCACCTGCTTGTCGGACTTGCGCGCGCGTTCGGCGAGCCGCTCGAGCATCGCCTCGTCGACGAGGCGGTCGACGAGCGCGAGGCGGATCTCGGCGTCGCGGTC
>DASTSE010000072.1:0-14127 GCA_035760865.1 Dokdonella sp. | reverse complement strand
GACGCGCTCGCCCTGGTCCGCGCGTTCGAACTCGACGTAGCGCAAGCCCTCATCGTCGGCCGCGAGCAGGAGGCGCCCGATGGGCGTGTCGAGATAGTCGTAACTGATGGCCATGGCCGGATTCCTGTAGAACCGATCGCGGCTGAAGCCGCCCCTGCAGGAGCGATGGTCAGCGATGCGCCGGATGAGTAGCGAGGTGTCGTGCAAGCGGCTTCAGCCGCGATGCGTTCGTATCCGCCCAGTCCTAGCTGCTGCGCCACAACAGCATCACCGTATACGCTCGCCACGGCCGCCAAGCCTCGCCGAGTCGTTCGAGCTCGCGCGTCGACAGCGTGCGTCCCGCGCCGGCCGCGCGGCGCAGGATGAGATCGGCAGCGGGGAACGCGTCCGGCTGGGCGAGTGCGCGCATCGCGATGTAGTGCGCGGTCCATGCGCCGATGCCGGGCAGCGCGACGAGGTCGCGTTCGAACGCGGCGAGCGGTTGCTCGGCGCGGAATGCGAGGCGGCCGTCGAGCACCGCGCGCGCGATGCCGCGGATCGTCGCTGCGCGCGCGCGGACGATGCCCTGCTGCTCGAGCGGTGCGTCGACGAGCCGCTCCGGCGGCGGAAACAGCACGCCGACGCCATGCGCTTCGCCGTCCGCGTACGGCGTGCCGTACGTCGCCGCGACGCGCGCCGCGAACGTGCGCGCGGCAGCGACGCTGACCTGCTGCCCGAGCACCGCGCGCACGGCGAGTTCGAAGCCGTCCCACGCGCCGGGCAGGCGCTGCCCGGGCCAGCGCCGGATCAGCGGCCTGAGCAGGTCGCTGCCGCGCAACGCGAGTTCGAGCGCGCGCGGATCGGCGTCGACGTCGAACATGCGCTTGACGCGCGCGACGATCGTGCCGACCGCACTGCTCGACGGATGGTGCACGCGCAGCGCGAGCGCGTCGTCGCCGGGGATCGCGGCGACGTCGAACCAGCCGGGTACGCCGTCGACGACGACGCTGCGCCGATAACTGCGCTCGTCGACCGACTCGACCCCGGGGATCGTGCGGCGGCCGTAGAAGCCGAGCAGGTGCTCGATGTCGTACGGCGCACGGTACGGCAGGCGCAGCACGAGTTCGTCCGCGCCGGCGTCGGGCGGTGCGCGACCGCGGCGGAAATCGCGCGGCGGCTTGCCGTACGTCGCGACGAACGCGGCGTTGAAGCGGCGCAGGCTCGCGTAGCCGGACGCTTCCGCGATGCGCGCGATCGGCATCGCGGTTTCGGTGAGCAGTTGCTTGGCGAACAGCAGGCGGCGCGTCGCCGCGACGTCGAGCGGGCTCGCGCCCAGCTCTTCTGCGAACACACGGCGCAGGTGGCGCTCGCCGACGCCGACGCGCGCGGCGAGTTCGGGCAGCGAGCCCTCGTCGAGCGCGCCCTGTTCGATCAGCCGCAACGCACCCGCGACGAGTTCGCTCTTGGCGCGATGCAGCGGCGAACCCGGGGCCGCCTCGGGGCGGCAGCGCAGGCACGGCCGGAAACCCGCCGCGGACGCGGCCGCGGCGCTGTCGTAGTAGCGGATGTTCTTCGCGCGCGGCGACGGCGCCGGGCAGACCGGTCGGCAATAGATGCCCGTCGACGTCACCGCGATGTAGAACAGCCCGTCGAAGCGCGCATCGCGCGTGAGGCGCGCCTGGTCGCAGACGCGCGGATCGAGACGGGTGGTGGGCACGGCGGCGGTTTGCATGCGAGCATGCTAGCGCAGTCCGGCGGGGTCGACTCGCCGTTTTCGGCTGTCGATGCCGACGCGGCTCCGCTCTCCGGAAAACGATCGATGCGCGAACTCGTCCTGGTGCTTGCCGTGCTCGCCTGCGCCGCTGCGATCGTCGGTGCGATCTGCAATGCGCTGGTGCGCAACACGTTGTTGGCGATCCCGTTGTCGATGGCGTGCTCATTCGCGCTGTGGTGGTATCTGGCGGCGCGCAACGATCCCTTCTGGCCGATCGCGGCAATCACCGTCGTACCGATCATCATCGCCGTGTCGTTCTTCATGGGCATGCTCGGGCGCGCCGCGCGACGTGCGATCGATCCCGAAGATTGAGCGTCGGATCGAGCCGCGCAGGCGGCGGACGATCCCGGTCATCCTGGCCAGCGGTTCGTTCGGGATTCTCGCCGCGAGCAAGGCGTTCTCGCCGCAACCGAGGATGCCTGGCGCGCTGCGCGCGCGGTCCTGCACATGCTGCGACGCGTCGGCTCAGAAACCGTAGCGCAGGAACCCGCCATCGACCGCGATGCATTCGCCGGTCACGTAGCTCGACGCCGGCAGGCACAGGAACGCGACCGCGCCCGCGACTTCCTCGGGTTCGCCGATGCGGCCCATCGGCGTGCGCAGCAGCACGTCGTCGAGGTAGTCCGGATCGGCGAGCTTGCCTTCGGTGCGGCGCGTGCGGATGTACCACGGCGCGACCGCGTTGACGCGGATGCCATCCTCGGCCCATTCGCACGCGAGGTTGCGCGTGAGCTGGTGCAGCGCAGCCTTGGTCAGGCCGTACGGCGCGCCGGTGCGCACGTGCACGAGGCCGGACACCGAGCCGACGTTGACGATCGCCGTGTTGCCGTGTTCGGCGAGGTGCGGATGGGCGAGGCGGCACAGCTCGAACGCACTGAGCACGTTGAGCTCGACCAGCGCGCGCACTTCGTCGAGCGAGTAGTCGAGCGCGGGTTTGGCGTCGTTGCCGCCGACGTTATTGACGAGCACCGACAAGTCGATGTCGAGGTCGGCGATCCAATCGAATACCTCGAGGCGCTGCTCCTGCACGGCGAGGTCGGCGTCGCAGGCGAGGAATTCACGTTCGGGAAACTCCTCCGCGAGTTCGGCGCGCGCCTGCTCGAGGCGCACCTCGTCGCGTGCGACGAGCAGCACGTCGGCGCCGAGCGTGGCGAGTTCGCGCGCACAGGCGTAGCCGATGCCCTGGCTCGCGCCGGTCACCAGCGCGGTGCGGCCGTCGAGCCGCCAGCGTGACGGGTTCGTCATGCGCACGTTCTCCTGCTTGTGGCCGGCAGCGGCCGCGGCGCAAACTCTAGCGGATACCGCCGCCGGGAGTCCGCCATGCACCGCACCGTCCTGCTCGCAAGCCTGCTGCTCGCCCTGTCCGCCTGCGGCGGCAAGCCCGAAGCCGAAGCGCCGAAACCGGCCGCAGCCGCGGCGCCGAAGCAGAAGACCGTCCTGGACGACCAGCTCAAGGCGCTCGACAAGGCCAAGGGCGTCGAGCAGCAGCTCGAGGACGAGAAGGAGAAGCACGACAAGGACATCGAAGCCGCGGGCGGCTGAAGTCGCCACGCGCGCCGCGGCACGCGCCCGCACCGCGGCGCGCGTTTGGTGCGCTGCGCTTTGCACGACGCCGACACAAGGTCTAGTCTCGCCGAAGCGATCACTGTGCGTTTCCAGAGGGGACCGTGGTGCAGCCGACCGATACGCGTGACCCCGCCTATTTCCACAAGGTCGTCGATTGCCAATGGGCCTGTCCGGCCCACACTCCGGTCCCCGAATACATCCGCCTCATCGCGGCCGGACGCTACGCCGACGCCTACCTCGTCAACTGGACCTCGAACGTGTTTCCGGGGATCCTCGGCCGCACGTGCGACCGCCCGTGCGAGCCCGCCTGTCGGCGCGGAAGAGTCGAGGCGAGCGCGGGCGGCCACCCCGAACCGGTCGCGATCTGCCGGCTCAAGCGCGTCGCCGCCGACCTCAAGGGCGACGTCCGCGCGCGCCTGCCGAAAGCCGCCACGCGACGCAACGGCAAGCGCGTCGCGTGCATCGGCGCGGGCCCGGCCTCGCTCACCGTCGCGCGCGATCTCGCCCCGCTCGGTTACCACGTGACCGTGTTCGAGGCCGACGCCAAGGCGGGCGGCTTCATGCGCACGCAGGTGCCGCGCTTCCGCCTGCCCGAGCACGTCATCGACGAGGAAACCGGCTACATCCTCGACCTCGGCGTCGACTTCGTCGGCGGCCGCCGCATCGATTCGCTGAAGGCGCTGCTGGCGGAGAGCTACGACGCCGTCTTCGTCGGCTGCGGCGCACCGCGCGGCCGCGACCTCGACCTGCCCGGGCGACGCGAGGCGGCCGCGCACATCCACGTCGGCATCGACTGGCTCGCGTCGGTCTACTTCGGCCATGTCGAGAAGGTAGGCCGGCGCGTGATCGTGCTCGGCGGCGGCAACACCGCGATGGACTGCTGCCGTTCCGCGCGCCGCCTCGGCGGCGACGACGTCAAGGTGATCGTGCGCTCGGGCTTCGACGAGATGAAGGCGAGCCCGTGGGAGAAGGAGGACGCGATGCACGAAGGCATCCCGATCCTCGACTACCGCGTGCCGAAGGCGTTCGTGCACGAGGACGGGCGCCTGACCGGCATGACGTTCGAGAAGGTGCGCGCGGAGCGCGACGCGAACGGCCGCCGCACGCTCGTGCCGACCGGCCAGCCGGACGAATTCGTCGAATGCGACGAGGTGCTGATCGCGGTCGGCCAGGAGAACGCGTTCCCGTGGATCGAGCGCGACATCGGCCTCGCGTTCGACGCGCGCTGGGACATGCCGGTCGTCGATCCGGCAACGATGCAGTCGAGCCTGCCGCACGTGTTCTTCGGCGGCGATGCCGCGTTCGGCCCGAAGAACATCATCTGGGCGGTCGCGCACGGCCACGAGGCCGCAGTGTCGATCGACAGGCTGCTGTCGGGCGAAGACGTGCGCGACCGGCCCGCGCCGGCGGTCGAGATGATCTCGCAGAAGATGGGCATCCACGAGTGGAGCTACGACAACGACGTCTCGCCGGACGAGCGCTACAAGGTGCCGTGGGCCGACGCGGGCAAGACGCTCAAGAGCATCACGCTCGAAGTCGAACTCGGCTTCGACGCCGAGACCGCGTGGAAGGAAACCCAGCGCTGCCTCAATTGCGACGTGCAGACCGTGTTCAGCGACCGTGTCTGCATCGAGTGCGACGCGTGCGTCGACATCTGCCCGATGGACTGCATCACGTTCACGCAGAACGGCACCGAGGACGAGCTGCGCACGCGCCTGTCCGCGCAGGCGACCAACACGACGCAGGACCTGTACGTTTCCGCGCCGCTCAAGACCGGCCGCGTGATGGTCAAGGACGAGGACGTCTGCCTGCATTGCGGCCTGTGCGCGGAGCGCTGCCCGACCGGCGCGTGGGACATGCAGAAGTTCCTGCTCGGCATCGCGCATGCAGGCGAAGGCTGTCGCGGCAAGCAGGAGGCGGCATGAGCGCCGACCTCACCGAAATCCCCGCCACCACGGCGGTGGCGGTCACGCCGATCCTCGCGGGGACGGCCGCATGAAACCGATCGCCGCGGTCAACGATTTCGTCGTCAAGTTCGCCAACGTCAACGGCTCGGGTTCCGCGTCCGCGAACGAACTGTTCGCGAAGGCGATCCTGCGCATGGGCGTGCCGGTCAGCCCGCGCAACATCTTTCCCTCGAACATCCAGGGACTGCCGACCTGGTACGAAGTCCGCGTGAGCGGCGACGGCTGGCTCGGCCGCCGCGGCGGCGTCGACCTCATGGTCGCGATGAATCCGCAGACCTGGGACGTCGACGTCGCCGAGATCGAACCGGGCGGCTACCTCGTCTACGATTCCACGCGTGCGTTGCCGAGATCGAAGTTCCGCGACGACATCCACGTGATCGGCGTGCCGCTCACCGAGATCTGCAACCACACCTGGACCGACGCGCGCCAGCGCCAGCTGTTCAAGAACATCATGTACGTCGGCGCGTTGTCCGCGCTGCTCGACATCGACATCGAGATCATCGAGCGCCTGCTCGGCGAGCAGTACAAGGGCAAGGAGAGGCTGCTCGACGCGAACCGGCGGGCGCTGCACCTGGGTCGCGACTATTTCGTCCATGCGGATCCGTCCGCAACGGACCGGCCGTCCATGGCCGGACCGTTCAACAAGGAGCATTTCGGGCTGCGCGTGCAGCACGCGGACGGCGTCGGCGACCGCATTTTCGTCGACGGCAACAGCGCCGCTGCGCTCGGCTGCGTGTACGGCGGCGCGACCGTCTGCGCGTGGTATCCGATCACGCCGTCGTCGTCGCTCGCCGAGGCGTTCCAGAAGTACTGCATGAAGTACCGCGTCGATCCGGAGACCGGCGCGAACCGCTTCGCGATCGTGCAGGCCGAGGACGAAATCGCGTCGATCGGCATGGTCGTCGGCGCGGGCTGGAACGGCGCGCGCGCATTCACCGCGACCTCGGGACCGGGCATTTCGCTGATGACCGAGTTCATCGGCCTCGCCTATTTCGCCGAGATCCCGGTCACGATCGTCGACGTGCAGCGCGGCGGTCCGTCGACCGGCATGCCGACGCGCACGCAGCAGGCCGACCTGCTCGCGTGCGCCTACGCGTCGCACGGCGACACCAAGCACGTGCTGCTGTTCCCGTGCGACCCGACCGAATGCTTCGCGTTCTCGGCAGACGCGCTCGACCTCGCCGACCGCCTGCAGACGCCGGTGTTCGTGATGACCGACCTCGACATCGGCATGAACCAGCGCCTGTGCGCGCCGTTCGCGTGGGACGACGCGCGCACGTACGACCGCGGCAAGGTCATGAGCGCGGCCGAGCTCGAGGCCGGCAGGGACTTCGGACGCTACAAGGACGTCGACGGCGACGGCATCCCGTACCGCACGTATCCGGGCACGCACCCCGACAAGGGCGCCTATTTCACGCGCGGCACGTCGCGCGATCCGTACGCGCGCTATTCGGAACGCGGGCCCGACTACGTCTACAACATGGAGCGCCTGCTCAGGAAGTTCGAAACCGCGAAGGCGCTCGTGCCGCAACCGCTGCTGCGCAGGGCGGCGCAGCCGACCACGCTCGGCGCGATCCACTTCGGCTCGACCGCGCCGGCGATGGACGAGGCGATCGTCGCGCTCGAGCGCAACGGCGTGCATCTCGACACGATGCGCGTGCGCGCGTTCCCGTTCGCCGACGACGTCGCCGGCTTCATCGCCGCGCACGAACGCGTGTTCGTGGTCGAACAGAATCGCGACGCGCAGCTTCGCTCGATGCTCGTCAACGAGTTCGGCATCGATCCGGCGCGCCTGGTACCGGTGTTGCACTACGACGGCACGCCGATCACTGCGCGCTTCATCACGCGCTCGATCGAGCAGCAGGTCGGTGCGCGACGGCCGCGCGAAACGGACAAGGTCGCTTGAAATGAACGCGCTCCCGCAGGCCCTGCAGTCGTTGTTCTCGGTCGTGATCGCGGCGATGGTGCTCGCCGCGCTGGGCCTGCTGTGGCGGCGCGACCGCTCGGTCTGGCTCGTCGTCGCGCTCGGTGCCGAAGGCGTCGGGCTCGCATTCCGCCTCGCGCTGGTCGCGCTGCCCGACCTCGTGCGCTCCGCGCCGCTGATGTTCTCGGCGTGGACGCTGTCCGGCCTCGTGTTCGCGGTCGGCCTGCTCGGCTACGCGATCGAAGTGAATGGGAAGCGCTGACCATGCGCGCCACGCGACTCGTCCATCCTGCCGTCGCATGCGGCATCGCGTTCGCACTGGCCGCGACGACGCCACCGTCGCCGGCCGCGTCCAGGCGCGGCGTGAGCGACGCGGCGCTCGCCGCCGCCGCGCGTTCGGCGCGCGTCGCCGACGTCGACTACGCGCGCGGCGAGTGCGGCGACGACCGCAACGTCGAAGCGTGGCTCGACGACGCGGTCGGCGACACCGCGCGCATCACGTGGCGCGGTGGCGCCTGCGTGCTCGCCAATCCCGACAACCCGATCGATGCGGGGTCGGACTGGTGCGGCGGCGCGACGATCGTGCCCAAGGCGGACGCGAAACACCCGGCGCGCATCGAGGTGTATTTCGAGAAGCCGGTCGACGGCAAGCCGGGGAAGGCCTACGCGTTCCGCGCCGAAAACCACGACATCGACGGCCTCGACTACAAGCGCGACACGCGCTCGTTCGAGATCGGCTACGGCCAGCGCTTCGTCGACGGCTACGCGATTCCGGAGGACGACTGTGACTGAGCGTGATTCGCGCGAGCCGTGCTGGCTCTTCGCCGCGATCGTCCTGTTCGCGACGAGTGCGACCGCGCAGGAGCGCTACGCGGGCCGCTGGACGATCGAGCGCGGCGATGCCGCGCCGTGGGCGCGCGGCGACGGCGACGTCGATCCGGCCGAAGTGAAGCGCCTCGTCGGCGCGCACGTGACGTTCGAGGCGAAACGCATTCGCGGCCCCGACCCGCTTGCGTGCACCGCGCCGAACTACGTGGTCGAGGACGTGCCCGTCGAAGGATTGTTCCAGGGCGCGCTCGCCGAACACGGCGACCGTGCGGCCGATGCCGACGCGCAAGCGACGCGCATGGGCTTCGCGAAACGCCCGATCGCCACACTCGACACCGGCTGCGAAGGCGCGATCGACTTCCACGCGACCGGCGACGACGAGCTGCTGTTCGCGCTCGACAACGTGATCTACCGCCTGCACCGCGACGCGGCGCGCAGGGCTTCGCCGAGGACGACGCCGTGACGTACATCGCCAAACCCAGGCTGCATCACCCGACCCTCGGTTGCAACGCGATCGGTTTCACGCGACGTGATTACGAGGGAAAGATCTCGACGCTCTGCGCCGGCTGCGGCCACGATTCGATCTCCGCCGCGATCATCCACGCGTGCTGGGAACTCGCGATCGAGCCGCATCGCGTCGCCAAGCTCAGCGGCATCGGCTGCAGCTCGAAGACGCCCGACTACTTCCTCGGCCAGTCGCACGGTTTCAACACCGTGCACGGACGCATGCCGTCGGTGCTGACCGGCGCGAACCTCGCCAACCGCGACCTCATCTACCTCGGCGTGTCCGGCGACGGCGACTCGGCCTCGATCGGCATGGGCCAGTTCGTGCACGCGATCCGCCGCGGCGTGAACATGGTCTACATCGTCGAGAACAACGGCGTGTACGGGCTCACCAAGGGGCAGTTCTCGGCCACCGCGGACCAAGGCTCGGTGTCGAAGAAGGGCGTCGCCAACACCGATGCGCCGATCGACCTCGTCGGCCTCGCGATGCAGCTCGGCGCGAGCTTCGTCGCGCGCGGCTTCTCCGGCGACAAGCAGCAGCTCGTGCCGATCATCAAGGCTGCGATCGCGCACCGCGGCGCCGCGTTCATCGACGTGATCAGTCCGTGCGTCGCGTTCAACAACCACGCCGGCAGCACGAAGAGCTACGAGTACGTGCGCGAGCACAACGACGCGGTCAATCGCCTCGACTTCATCGAGCCGCGCGCGGAGATCGTCGCCGATGTCTCTCCGGGCGACGTCGTCGAGGTCGAGCAGCACGACGGCAGCGTGCTGCGCCTGCGCAAGCTCGACGCGAGCCACGACCCCACCGACCGCGTCGCCGCGATGAACTACGTCAACGCGCATCAGGCGAAGGGCGAGGTCGTGACCGGCCTGCTCTACGTCGACGCCGACGCGCACGACCTGCACGCACACCTCAACACGGTCGCGACGCCGTTCAACACGCTCGACGCGGAGGCGCTGTGTCCGGGCGCGGTGACGCTCGACAAGATCAACGCGTCGCTGCGCTGATGTCGGCGCATATCAAAGCCGCGATCCTGGCCGTGTTCCTGCTCGCGTTTGGCGCATGCGAAAAATCCCACATGTCCGCACAGATCGAGGAAATGTCCACGCCTGATGGGCGACTGCGGCGCGCCGAACGCGAGCTCGCGGCAGCCTCGCCCTCTGATCGCCGATATCGATTGGGCGACGCGGCGAAGAACGCATTCGATACGGGGGATTTCGACAAGGCCGAACGCTATATCGGCGAACTCGAACGCGCGAGCGCCTTGGCACCACACGACTGGGACTACGGAAACACGGTCCAGAACGTGAATATCGTGCGCGGGCGAATGGCGTTGCGTATGGGTAACAAGGCCGAAGCGAAGCAGCGCTTGCTGGCCGCTGGCCGCAGTCCAGGCTCCCCGCAGATGAACAGCTTCGGCCCCAACATGTCGTTGGCCAACGACTTGTTGCAGGTAGGCGAACGTGACATCGTCATCGAGTACCTCGCTCTTTGCCGCGTCTTCTGGGTCAGCGGACGCCCGAAGCTCGATCAATGGACCGAGGACATCCGTGCGGGCAGGTCGCCGCAATTCGGGCCCAATCTGATCTACTGAAAGCGATCGATCGGCTTCCCAAACAACCCTGAAATTGGGTTTTGTGCATGCCGCTCAATGCAACTCGCAGAAGCAATGCGCGAAAGCGCCGTAGCGCTTGCCGCGCAGCGACTCGACCGTCGCCGCGACCTGCTTGAGTTCCGCGCCGTCGAACATGCCGACGGGCAGGCGGAAGCCGGTCCAGCGTGCGACGCGGACCATCGCTTCGCTGTCGCTGAAGCTCAGCGCGAGGCGTTCCCACGTCGTCATCTCGCGTTCGACGTAGTGCACCTGGTAGTGCTGGCCGAGCTTCGCGCGCGACGCCGCCGCGGCGATCGCGTCGTCGAGGCCGCCGAGCTTGTCGACGAGTCCGCGCTCCTTCGCCTGCGCCCCGCTCCACACGCGCCCTTGCGCGATCGCGTCGATCTCGGCCGGCGTCTTGCCGCGCGACTGCGCGACCTTGCCGATGAACTCGCCGTAGCCGCGCTTGATCACGCTCGTGATGATCGCCTCGAGCTGCGGCGACAGCGGCCGGCGGATGTCTAGCGTGCCCGCGAGCGGCGTCGTGCCGACGCCGTCGGTGTGGATGCCGAGCTTCGCGAGCGTGTCGGGCACGGTCATGATGAGGCCGAAGATGCCGATCGAACCGGTAATGGTGTTCGGCTCGGCCCAGATCTCGTCGCTCGCCATCGAGATCCAATAGCCTCCGCTCGCGGCGACGTCCCCCATCGAGACGACGACCGGCTTGCCGGCCTCGCGCGCCTGCGCGAGTTCGCGCCGGATCAGTTCCGACGAATACGCGTCGCCGCCGGGCGAGTTCACGCGCAGCACGATCGCCTTGACGCTGTCGTCCTCGCGCGCGGCGCGAACGAGCTGCGCGGTCGACCTGCCGCCGACCATGCCCGGCGGACGCTCGCCCGGCACGATCTCGCCCTGCGCGACGATGACCGCGACCGCGTTGCCGACGTGCGGCAGGGCCGCGGGCGCGAGCGTCGCGAGATACTGGCGGAACCCGACCTGGCGGAAGCCCTCGTCGCCTTCGGCCGCACCGAGCGAGCGCAACTGCTCGCGTGCCTCCGCGCGGGTCGCGAGCTGGTCGACGAGCTTCTGCTCGAGCGCGAGCTTGGCGAGATCGCCCTCGTGCGCGGCGACGCGCTCGTCGTAGTGCACGATGTCGTCGCCGATCGCGGCCGCGTCGATCTTGCGCAACGCGGCGATCTCGCCGAGGTACTCCTGCCAGATGCCGCCCATCCAGTACGCGTCGGCTTCCTTCGCGGCGTCGGAGGCCTGGTTCATCACGTACGGTTCGGCGGCGGACTTGAACGTGCCGACCTTGATCAGGTGCACCTCGACGCCGAGCTTGTCGAGCGCGTCCTTGTAGTAGCTGCGGTAGTTCGCGAATCCCTCGAGCAGTACCGCGCCTTCCGGATCGAGCAGGATGCGGTTCGCGTGCGCGGCGAGCAGGTACTGGTTCTGGCCCATGCCGCCCGACACGGCGATGACTTCCTTGCCGCTCGCCTTGAAGCGGTCGAGCGCGGCGCCGAGTTCGCGCGCGGTCGCGAGGCCGATGCGCGTGATCTCGTCCGGGATGAGCACGATGCGCTCGATGCGCGAGTCCTTCGCCGCGGCGTCGATCGCGCGCAGCAGGTCGCGCAGTTGCACTTCCGGCGACTCGTTGCCGGCGACGCTCGCGAGCGCGCGCTGGGTGGGGTCGGTCGAATACTGCTCGACGATCGCGCCGCTCGGATCGAGCACCAGCGCGGTGCGCGGCGCGAGCAACGGGCGGGACGCGAAGAACGCGCCGAAGAACGCGAGCAACACGAGCAGGAAAATCAGGTTGAAGACGAGACGGCGCGCGAAATTCAGCGCGTCCCAGAGTCCGCGGAAGAAGCGGCGGATCACGCCGGGCTGGCTGGGCATTGCGATTCCTCGATGTCGAATGGATCGACAGGCATGCGGCAGCCTACCGCATCCGCTGCGATGCGGCATGGCGCATCGGTCATGCGCTTTCGCACGGCGACGACGGCCCGTGCGTCATTGACGTCGCGCGCGCGCGTGGGCGCAGGCGGGCCTTACGGCTGGAACCGCGGGGCGCTCGCTCGGCGATGTCGGGCGCGACCGGCGCAGGTCACGGATGGACCATCGGCGGCGATGCACCCGCGGAGGCCATGCCCGACAGCGGGCCGCGCGCGAGTTTCCAGAAGCGCCACGACAGCAGCAACGCGGCCATGCTCAGTCCGGCAATGAGGCCCATCCACATGCCGCGCGCGCCGAGGCCGCGCGGGAACGCGAGCCACCAGCCGACCGGCATGCCGACGCCCCAGTATGCGAACGTCGTGATGAACATCGGGATGCGCGTGTCCTTGAGGCCGCGCAGTGCGCCGTTCGCGGCAACCTGGATGCCGTCGGAGAATTGGAACAGCCCCGCGAGCACGAGCAGTTGCGCGGCGAGCGCGACGACCGTCGCGTCCTCGGTGTAGAGCATCGCGATCGGCCGCGGCAACAGCAGCATCGCGCCGGCCGACACGGTTTGCGCGAGCAGGGTGAGGCCGATGCCGACGAGGCCCGCGTCGCGCACGCCTTGCGCGTCGCCGCGGCCGACCGCATGGCCGACGCGCACGGTCGTCGCCATCGCGAGGCCGAGCGGCACCATGAACGACACCGAGGCGACGTTGAGGGCGACCTGGTGCCCCGCAACGACGTCGGTGCCGAGCGTGCCGATCACGAGCGCGACCGCGACGAACAGGCTTGCCTCCATGAACAGCGACACGCCCATCGGCACGCCGATGCGCAGCAGTTCTGCCAGCGCGCGCGGGTTCGGTCGCTCCCAATGCGCGAACAGCCGCAGGTCGCGGTAATGGCGGCTGCGCGCGACATAGGCGAGGAATGCGAGCATTTCGAGCCAGAGCACGAGCGCGGTCGCCATGCCGCTGCCCTGCGCGCCGAGCGAAGGCAGGCCGAGGCGCCCGTACATGAGCACGTAACCGATCGGGCCGAGCAGCAGCAGGCCGAGGCCACTGAAGTACATCGTCGGCCGCGTCAAGCCGATACCCTCGCCGAGGCCGCGCAGGGCGAAGAACAATGCGAGCGCGGGTGCGCCCCAGGCGACCGCGTGGAGAAACCGGATCACGTCCGGTACGAGTGCCGCGTCGATGCCGATGCGCGCGACGAGGACGGCACCGCCCGCATGCACCGCGACGCCGAGCACGAACCCGAGCGCGAGCGCGAGCCAGAGCGCCTGGCGGAACAGCGGCCCGATCGCCTCGCGCCGACCGGCGCCCGCGAGCTGCGCGACCGACGGCGGCAACGCCATCATCACGCCGATCGCGGCGACGATCGCGAGCGTCCATACGCTCGCTCCGACCGCGACCGCGCCGAGCGTGTGCGCGTCGAGGTGCCCCGCGAGCAGCGCGTCGATGAGGTTCATGCCGATCGCCGACAGCTGGCCAAGCACGAGCGGCACCGCGAGGCGCAGCGTGTCTTTCAGCTCGCGCGCGAGACGCGGCCGGTTGCGATGTAAAATGATCGGCATCGGGGAAACCTGTGCCGGCATCTTAACCTGCCCGCCGCGCGACGCGGCGCGCCCACTCGAACGACGGAGCCGCGCGACGCATGAGCCATGAACCAGCGACGGATTCGGCCGCCGCGCAACCCGCGGTGAGCGTGCCTTCGGCGCCGCCCGCGCCACCGAAGCATTGCGGCAACTGCGGCGCGCCGATGTACGGCCCGTTCTGCTACGCCTGCGGCCAGCCCGAGAAGGGCATGATCCGCCACCTCGCGAGCGTGATGGCCGACGTCGCCGACACGATCTTCAACGTCGACTCGCGCATCTTCCGCAGCATCCTGCCGCTCTACCTGCGGCCCGGCTTCCTCACCAACGAGTACTTCGCGGGTCGGCGCACGCGCTACGTGACGCCGTTCCGCCTGTTCTTCTTCCTCTGCGTGATCTCGTTCTTCGCGATCCAGATCAGCCTCGATCTCGACGACGCGAACTTCAACCTCGTCGGC
>DASTSE010000071.1:0-3535 GCA_035760865.1 Dokdonella sp. | reverse complement strand
AAGATGAGGATCGAAAGGCCGAACGACAGCGAGAGGCCCGTCACCGCCCATGTGAAATAGAAGATGCCGGTCGCGAGCGAAAGCAGCATGTAGAAGAGCGCCGCGTACGCGCGCGGATCGGCCGCGACGCCGAAGAACCTGCCCATCGCGGTCTTTCGCGGCGGCGGCGGCGGCGAGCGCAGCGCCTGCTGCACCTGCACTTCCTTGTCGACGTAGATGCCGGCGACTTCGTCCGGCGCACCATACGTCGTCGCGATCTTCGCGAGCACCTCGGCCTCGGACTTGCCGGGATTCTCGGCGAGCTCGGAGCGGAGGTGATCCTCGGCGTCGTAAAGCGCGTCCTGGATCAGCGCCGGATCGGCACCGCCGAGCGCCGCGCGCAACTGGTCGAGGTATTGCCTGATCGTTCGTGGCGTGCTCATGTGCCCTCCAGCACGGTGTCGACGAAATCGCGGGTCGCGGTCCAGGCGTAGCGCCATTCCTCGAGGACGCGGCGCCCGAGCGGCGTGATGCGGTAGTAGCGGCGCGGCGGACCCGCGACCGACGGCTCGACTTCGCTCGCGAGCAGTCCCGCGGCGTCGAGGTTGCGCAGCACGGGATACAGCGCGCTCTGCTTGCCGCTGAGCACGCCCTCCCCCGTCTCGTCGAGCTGCTTGGCGATCTGATAGCCGTACATCGGCGATCGCGCACGCGCGAGCACCGCGAGCAGAACGAGCGAGACGATGCCGGCGCTCAGCTCCTTGTGGAACTTCCAGAGGTGGGTTTCGGTGGCGACCATGCCTTCACCTGCTCATGGGCATGAGTCGATCATAGTACTCAGTTCGTACTAGTGGATGCGCCGGAAGTCATGCCGGGTCGACCCGACATGCGGCACAATCGAGCGCCGTCGACGATGGAGGGGCCATGAACCATCCGGAGCTGATGCTTGCACCCGTGCTCATGGTCGCCGACCACCTGCTCACGGTCGCGGGCGCCCGCGCCCGCGAGAACGGCTACAGCCGGCACATCCATACCGAGCACTACGAGCTCAACCCGGTGTGGCAGAAGGAGATCGCGCGCAAGCGCTGGTTCAACCCCCGCCACTGCGTGCTCGTCGTCGTGGCCGCGGTGGCTTTCTATTGCATCGGGGAGGCGTTGCCGCGCGGCGACGACCCGACCGCGTCGTTCATGGCCGGCATGTTGTTCAGCGCGTTCGGCGCGATCAACGGTCGCCATCTGGCGAACCTCGCCACGTTCCGTTACCTGCAGGCGCATCCGGATCGCGCGATCGTCGGCACGGTGACGTTCTCGCACGAATATGCGCTGCGGGCGTCGCTCTACCAGCATTTCGCGCTGTTGTTGCCGATCGCGTTGCTGTGGCTGTGCCGGCCGGGCCCGCTACTCGGGGGCGGCATCGCCGGCATCACGCTCGTGATGCTGCTGCACGCAGCCTGGATCGCACGCTGGCGCCGCCAGGCGGCATCGGCCGGGGCGAGCGACCCGCAGGGCTGAGGCGGACGTTCAGCCGCCTTCGTCCTCCGCCGAGATCGAGGCGTCTTCGATGTCGGCGACGAACCTGCCCTGGCCGGCGAGCTCGGCGAACAGCCCTCCGAGCGCGACAAGTTCGTCGTAGCGGCCCTGTTCGACGAGCTCGCCGCGGTCGAGCACGAGGATGAGGTCCGCGTTGCGCACGGTCGACAGGCGATGCGCGATCACGAAGGTCGTGCGATCGCGCGTGAGCGCGCCGGATGCGCGCTTCGGTCGCATTGTCGAGCGCGCTCGTCGCCTCGTCGAGGATGAGGATCGGTGCGTCCTTGAGCATTGCGCGCGCGATCGACAGGCGCTGGCGCTCGCCGCCCGACAGCGAGCGCCCGCGCTCGGCGACGAGCGTGGCGTAGCCTTCCGGCTTCACGACGATGAAGTCGTGCGCCTCGGCCGCCCGCGCAGCCGCCTCGATCTCTTCCTGCGTCGCGTCGGGATCGCCGATGCGCAGGTTGTCCGCGATCGATCGGTAGAACAGCCCCGGATCCTGGAACACGACCGCGATCGCACTGCGCAGCGAATGCAGGCTCACGCTGCGGATGTCGATACCGTCGACGGTGATGCGGCCGCCGCTCGGATCGTAGGCGCGATACAGCAGGCTCAACGCGGTGGTCTTGCCCGCGCCGGTCGGTCCGACCAGCGCGACCGTCGCGCCTGCGCGCGCACGGAACGTGAGGCCCTTGAGCGCGGGGTGCGATGCGTCGTAGCCGAACGACACGTTCTCGAAAGCGACCTCGCCGCGTACGCGCGGCAGGTCCGGCACGCCGGGTTGCTCGTGCAGCGTCGCCGGCGTGTCGAGCACGGCGAAGAAGTCGCGGAGCGAATGGGTCTGGAAGAACAGGCCGGAGACGAAGCCCGCGAACTGCTCGAGCCGGCCGATCAGCATCATCGCGAAACCGACGAAGCTCACGATCGCGCCGACGCTCACTTCGCCGGCGAGGTTGAGAGACGTGCCGAGCGCGAAGATCGCGACGATCGTGAGCGTACTCGCCGCGCGGTTGGCGACCGAGAGCCAGGCCCAGCCGCGCAGGACCGGGTACTGCGCCGCGAGCGCGCGCCGCATCATGTCGCGGATCGCGGCGACTTCGGCGGCCAGCCGGGTGAAGCTCTGCACCACGAGCACGTTGCCGAACACGTCGCCGGCGCGCTCGGATATCTCGTGGTGGAGTTCCTCGACTTCGCCCTGCGCCTTGTGCGTCTTGCGCATCGCGACCGCGTTGAACGTGGCGAAGCTGACCATGAGCAGGATCATCAACAACGCGAGTTTCCAGTTGATGTGCAGGGCGAGCGGCACCATCACGACGATCGACAGCAGCGTCGCGAGATGCTCGCGGAAGAATCCGAGCCACAGACCGAACAGGTTCGCGCTTCCGGCATGCATGCTGCGCAGCAGGCGCCCGGTGTGGTGCTCGCCGTGGAACGCGAGCGGGAGCGCGATCGCGTGCTCGAAGAAGCTCGCGATCGCGGCCTGTCGCCGCCGGTGCGCGAGACGATCGGCGTAGAGGGAGACCCACACGCTGGCGACCACGCCACCGAGGCCGACGCCCGCCCACGCCCAGATGAGGCGCCACACGCCGTGCTTGGCCGGCGAAGCGAGCGCGTCGACGACCTTGCCGAACAGCCACGGTTCGAGGAAGTAGACGCCGGCGAGCGCGAGGTTCGCGAGCGTGAGCGTCGTCGCGAGCCACTTCTCCGGCGCGAGCAATGCGATCACCCGGAAATAGATGCGCAGCATCGGCGCGGCACGATTCCGTCGGCGGTTCGCATGAATCGTAGCAAACGCGCGCGCACGCGTCGGCTTGACCCGCGCCGCGGCGGGGCCAGAATCGAAGCTCCCGCCAGCGGATTCTCGCCATGCGCCATCGTCTCGCCCTGCTCGCCATGCTCGCCCTCGCCGGCTGCACCGTCGCTCCCTCGCGGGTCCCGCCCAGCGGCCCTGGGGGCGGCGTGCGCGGCGACGAGGTGGTCTATGAACCCGTGCAGGGGCGCGATGCGCAGACGGTCGCCCGCATGC
>DASTSE010000070.1:0-6281 GCA_035760865.1 Dokdonella sp. | reverse complement strand
GCGCGCGGCGAGGGCGGCATTGGACGGATCGATGCCGCGTGCGAAGGCGCAGTTCGCGCGCGTGTATTCGTGGCCGCAGCACACGCGCGTCGGGTCGGGCAGCGCAGCGAGGCGATCGAGCGATGCGAGCATCTGCGCGGGCGTGCCTTCGAACAGGCGGCCGCAGCCGACGCTGAACAGCGTATCGCCGCAGAACAGCACGCCGGCGCCGTGGTAGGCGACGTGGCTCAGCGTGTGGCCGGGGATCGCGAGCACGTCGAACTCGAACGCGGGCGCTTCCAGCACGACCCGATCGCCGTCGCCGACGCGCACGTCCGCGTGCGCGATGCGCGCGTCGCGCGGTGCGTGCACGCTGCAGCCGTGGCGGGCGGCCAGGTCCGGTGCCGCGTCGATGTGGTCGGGGTGGTGATGGGTGAGCAGGATCGCGCGCAGGCGCAGGCCGTGCTGCGCGAGCGCGCGCTCGACCGGCGCGGCCTCGCCGGGATCGACGACGAGCGCATCGGCGCCCTGCGCGAGCAGCCAGATGTAGTTGTCGGCGAGCGCGGGCAGGGCGAGGAGCGTCATCGGCGCCGGACTATAGGCCAGCGCCGCGGGTCGCGACGTTAAACGATCATTAGTCGGCGCGCGGTCGCGCTACACTGCGACGCTGGCGAAGCGCATCGCGCACGCGCCGCCCGCATCCGGCCGTCGACGAACGACGCGTCGATGCCGGAACGGGCGTCGCTCCGCAACCTGGACCTGGCCTGCCGCGTGATCACCGGACCCGACAACCTGTTCGTCCTGCCCGAGTTCGAGGCGTTGCTGCGCGACGAGCTCGCGCGCGTGCCCGCGTTCGCCGGGCGCCAGCCCGCAGGCACCGCGCTGCTGCTGCAGGCGAGCGCGGCGAACCGCGCATTGCCGGCCGACCTGCGCCACCTGCGCGCGACGCGCCTGCACGTCGAGGCCGGCGGCCTCGACGGCGATACGCGTTGCGCGAGCGACGCGCTGCCGTACGAAAGCGATGCGTTCCAGTTCGTCGTCGTGCAGCATGCGGCCGATGCGCTCGCCACGCCCGATGCGCTCGTCGACGAACTCGTGCGCGTACTCGCGCCGGGCGGAGCATTGCTCTGGTTCGGCCTCAATCCGTGGAGTCCCTGGATGCTCTGGTTTCACTGGCAGGCGCGGCGCGGCATCGGCGTGCCGCATGCGCGCCACCCCGATACGTTGCGCCGGCGGCTGCAGCAGGCCCAGCTCACGCCCGATGCGAGCGCCACGCTCGGCCCGTGCTGGCCCGCGCGCGGCGCGCGTGCGGACGGCGCGCGCCTGCTTGCGCCGCTGCGCGGTGCGTGGATGGTGCTCGCGTCGAAGCAGCGCGCGGTGCTCACGCCGCTGCGCACGCGTCCGCTGCGCACGGTCACGCCGCAGCCGTCGCTCGCGATGCCGACGCGGCGCGTGCGCGCATGACCGGCGCGAAGCGCGCGGTCGACGCGCAGGCGGTCGAACTGTTCACCGACGGCGCCTGCCTCGGCAACCCGGGGCCGGGTGGCTGGGGCGCGCTGCTGCGTTTCGGCGAGCGCGAGAAGGAACTCAGCGGCGGCGAGGCGCAGACGACCAACAACCGCATGGAACTCATGGCCGCGATCGCCGGCCTCGAGGCGCTCACGCGGCCGTGCCAGGTCGTGCTGACCACCGACTCGCAGTACGTCAAGCGCGGCGTCGAGGAATGGATGGCGCGCTGGCGCGCGAATGGCTGGCGCACGAGCGACAGGCAGCCGGTCAAGAACCGCGACCTGTGGGAGCGCCTGTCGGCCGCGCTCGCGTCGCACGAGGTGCGCTGGCACTGGGTCAAGGGCCACAACGGCCACGACGAGAACGAGCGCGTCGACGTGCTCGCGCGCGAAGCCGCGCTGAGGGTGCGAGGGCTGCAGGCCGAGGGCTGACGGCCGCTTCGCGCGCGGCGCCGTCCATGACCGCTCGCCCGCTCGTCCAGGCGCTTGCCAGCAACGCCGCAGTCCGCCACGCTCGCCCCTCGGCCCCCAACCCTCAGCCTTCGCTTCAATGCGCCAAGTCATCCTCGACACCGAAACCACCGGCCTCGAAGTGCAGCGCGGTCACCGCGTGATCGAGATCGGCTGCATCGAGCTCGTGCAGCGGCGCCGCACCGGGCGCGAGTTCCACACCTATCTCAATCCCGATCGCGAGATCGACGAGGGCGCGCGCGCGGTCACCGGCATCGCCGACGAGTTCCTGCTCGACAAGCCGCGTTTCGCCGAGATCGCGCACGAGTTCCTCGACTTCATCGACGGCGCCGAACTCATCGCGCACAACGCGAGCTTCGACATCGGCTTCCTCGACGCCGAACTCGCGCGTGCAGGCGTCCCCGATCCGCGCATCGCCGCGCGCGCGCAGGTGCTCGACACGCTCGTGCTCGCGCGCGAGAAGTTTCCCGGCCAGCGCAACAGCCTCGACGCGCTTTGCAAGCGCCTCGATGTCGACAACAGCCATCGCGGCCTGCACGGCGCGCTGCTCGACGCGAACCTGCTCGCCGACGTCTATCTGGCGCTGACCTCGGGCCAGGGGGCACTCGGCTTCGGCGACGAAGCCGCGCCCGGCGAGATCCGCGTCGCCGCGGAACTGCGGATCGTCGTGCGCCCGCGCGTGCTCCGCGCGCTCGATGCCGAGATCGTGCTGCACGAGGCGCGCATCGCGGCGATCGACAAGGGGAGTCGCGGCGCCTGCGTGTGGCGTCGCCTCGAGGCGGAGCCGGTACCGGCGGCGATGGCCACCGGGTAACGGGCCTTTCGTCCGCCGTTCACCGGCCGCTGATGGGGCCCGGAAGCGCGGCGCGCTCCTGCGCGCAGACACCGGGCAAAGCAGAGCGGCCGCATGGGGTGAGTGCAGGTCGGCGTAGGGTGGTACGCAGCGGCACGAGAACGTACGTGAAGGCGAGGCACACGCCCGCGAGCGCCACCGCGTGCCACGGAGCGACGTCGCGCGATGCCGGTGGGACTCGCCGCAGCGCGGCTGCGTCCCACCCTACGGGGTCGAAGCGCATTGGAAGGATCTTCGCTTCGCTTTGCTTCTGCGCGCGGGAGCGCGCCGCTCTTCCGGGTCCCGTCGGGCGGCGGCGAACGGCGGTTGGATGCGTTGCGTAGGGTGGGACGCAGCGGCGCGAGAACGTACGTGAAGGCGAGGCACATGCCCGCGAGGCCCACCGCGTGCCATGGAGCGACGTCGCGGGATACCGGTGGGACTCGCCGCTGCGCGGCTGCGTCCCACCTTACGAAGACGGGCACCCGTAGCTACGCGAAGGGAACCGCCGCCCTCGACACGAACGAACGCGTGCCTACCGCGCGCGAACCAGGATCACCGTGACGTTGTCCGACCCGCCTCCGTCGAGCGCCGCGAGCACGAGATGGTCGACGCACTCCTGCGCCGACAGATCGGTGCGGCCGACGATCGCGGCGATCGCGCTGTCCTTGACCTCTTCGGTCAGGCCGTCGCTGCAGAGCAGCAGCTGCATGCCCGCGCTGAGCTCGCCGCGCATGCTGGCGACGCGCAGCGACTGCGGGTCGGTGACGCCGAGCGCCTGCGTGACGACGTTGCGGTGCGGATGGTGGCGCGCCTGCTCGCTCGTGATCGCGCCCTGGTCGATGAGCTCCTGCACGTAGGAGTGGTCCTGCGACAACTGCTTGAGGCCGTCGTTCCAGACGTAGATGCGGCTGTCGCCGACCCACGCGACTTCGAATGCGCCGCTCGCCGACAGGCGCAGCGCGGCGATCGTCGTGCCCATCGGCAGCGCCTCGGAGCGGCGCGTCGAGTGGCGGATGATCTCCTCGTCGGCGATCTGGATCGCGCGCACGAGCTCGGTGCCGCGCGAGACCTCGCGCACGAGCGTGTCGCGCGCGAGCGCGCTCGCGACCTCGCCGTGTTCGTGGCCGCCCATGCCGTCGGCGACGAGCCACAGCCCGAGGTCCGCGTCGGCGTAGTAGGTGTCCTCGTTATGCTCGCGGCGCAGGCCGACGTGGGTGCTGTGTCCGAATTCGATCATGCGCGGTAGAAGAACTCCCTGGAGGACCCGCGCAGCGGGCGGCAGCGGCCCCATCCGGCGCCGTCCGGCCATAGGATGCCGCCGAGTTCGCGCGCGGCGCAAGCCGGGCGCCGCGAAAGGCGGTCGCGGTTGGGCCGGGCGCGCCCATCACGTACTCTGTCCGGACCCCCGACCGCCGGAGCCGATCGCATGCGCCCCCTACCGACGACCGTCCTCGCCTGCATGCTCGCCTTCGCCGCGCACGCCGACGCAGCCGCCCTGTTCGTCGACCACGTCAACGGCTACACGCTCGATCACGACGGCGCCCTGCGCCGCTTCGACGCGATGCTCGTCGACGGCGGCAAGGTCGTCGCGACCGGGCGCCACGACGACCTCGCCGCGCGTGCGGCCGGCGCCGAGGTGCTCGACGGCGAGGGCCGCACGCTGCTGCCGGGCCTCATCGACGCGCACGGGCACGTGTTCGACCTCGGTTTCGCGCGCAACTCCGCCGACATCACGGGCACCGCGTCGCTCGCCGACGCGCAGGCGATCGTGCGGCGCTACGCCGCCGCGCATCCCGCTGCGGCCTGGATCCGCGGCGGCGGCTGGAACCAGGTGCTGTGGAAGCTCGGGCGATTCCCGACCGCAGCCGAACTCGATGCGGCGGTCGCCGACCGGCCCGCGCTGCTCGACCGCGTCGACGGCCATGCGGCGTGGGCGAACAGCGCCGCGCTGAAGCTCGCAGGCATCACGCGCGACACGCGCGATCCCGACGGCGGCCGCATCGAACGCGACGCCGACGGCAATCCGAGCGGCGTGCTCGTCGACGGCGCGATCGCGCTCGTCGCGCGCAAGGTGCCGCCGCCGACCGAGGCCGAGGCGGACGCGATGCTCGACAGTGCGCTCACCGAGATGGCGCGCGTCGGCCTCACCGGCGTCGGCGACGCGGGCATCGATGCCGACGCCTACCGCCTGTACCGGCGCTATGCCGACGCGCACAAGCTCACCGCGCGCATCTACGCGATGATCCGCGGCACCAGCGAGGCGTTCGACGCGATCGCGAAGGACGGCCCGCTGTCCGGCTACGGCGGCGACTTCCTCGACGTGCGCGCGGTCAAGCTCTACGCCGACGGCGCCCTCGGCAGCCGCGGTGCGGCGCTGCTCGCGCCGTACAGCGACGACGCGCACAACACGGGCCTGCTGTTCCATGCGCCCGACGCGCTGCTCGCGATGGTCGACAAGGCGTTCGGCAAGGGCTACCAGGTCTGCGTGCACGCGATCGGCGATCGCGCCAACCGCGAGGTGCTCGACGCGTTCGAGCATGCGTATCGCGACCACGCCGATGCGCGCGCGCTGCGCAATCGCATCGAGCACGCGCAGGTCGTCGCGCCCGCGGACATCCCGCGCTTCAAGTCGCTCGACCTCATCGCCTCGATGCAGCCGACGCATGCGACCTCCGACATGAACATGGCCGAGGCGCGCCTCGGCGCGAAGCGCCTCGAGGGCGCGTACGCGTGGCGCACGTTCCTCAAGCAGGGCACGCGCATCGCGGGCGGCTCGGACTTCCCGGTCGAATCGCCGAACCCGTTCTTCGGCCTGTATTCCGCCGTCACGCGCCAGGACCACGATGGCCGCCCGCCCGGCGGCTGGCGCGCCTCGCAGGCGCTCACGCGCACCGAGGCGCTGCGCGCGTTCACGCTCGATGCCGCCTGGGCCGAACGCCACGAGGACACGCTCGGCACGCTGGAGCCGGGCAAGTGGGCCGACTTCATCCTCGTCGACCGCGACTACTTCACGGTCGACGCGCGCGACATCTGGAAGACTCGCGTCCTCGAGACCTGGGTCGGCGGCAGGCGCGTCCATGCGGCCGACGGAGCGCGCAAGGATGGAACGCCATCGACCCCTGCCGCACGACCGGCCGCGCCGAGCAATGCCGGCGCAGCGCGCGAGCGCTGAGCGCGCGCGACGCGCTCCGTTCGCGCTCCGCCTCGTCGCGGCCTTCGCGCTGGCCGGCGGCGCCGCCCTCGCGCACGCGGCGACCTGGTACGTGAGCGCGGATGCGCCCGACGACGGCGGCGACGGCTCGCTCGCGCATCCGCGTCGCACGATCCGCGCCGGCGCGGCGCTCATGTCGCCCGCCGGCGGCGATACGCTCGTGATCCTGCCGGGCATCTACGCGGGCAGCGGCAATGCGATCGACGGGCTCGTGCCCGGCCAGGCCGGCGCGTGGAACCGCGTCGTCGCACAGGTGGATGGCAGCGTCACGATCACG
>DASTSE010000069.1:0-4991 GCA_035760865.1 Dokdonella sp. | reverse complement strand
TCGACATGCCGTCCGACGCCGAGCGCAAGAACTGGCAGGGCGTCGGCGAGGACGTGTTCAAGCAGCTGCAGGGCGAGGGCGCGCTGACGCCGGAGATGCTCAAGGCGTTGACCACGGCGCTCGCCGACGCGCGCGGCGGATCGGCCAAGTGAGCCGCGCGGGCACGGGCGTCGCGCGTTGGATCGCGCGCATCGAGACCGGCCTCGTCGCCGCGCTCGTGCTCGCGATGGTCGTTCTCGCCGGCACGCAGATCGTGCTGCGCAACCTGTTCGACAGCGGCCTCTCGTGGGCCGACACGCTGTTGCGCGCGATGGTGCTGTGGGCCGCGATGCTCGGCGCGCTCGCCGCGGCGCGCGACGACAAGCATATCGGCCTCGATCTCGTCACCCATTTCGTGCACGGCCGCGCACGCCGCGTGCTGCGCGTGGTCACGCTGCTGTTCGCCGCGGCGGTATCGGCGATGATGGCGTGGTACGGCGTCGGCCTCGTGCAGCTCGACTACGGCACCGGCGCGGCGACCGCGGGCATCCCGAACTGGGTGATCGAGGCGATCGTGCCGGTCGGTTTCGGCCTGCTCGCGCTGCGCCTCGCGCTGCGCGCGTTCCTGCCGCCGCGCAGCGACGCGCCCGCGCTCGCGCCGGAGCTGCCGTGACCTGGCTCGTCATCGGCGCGTTGCTCGTGCTCGCGGCGCTCGGTGCGCCGCTGTTCGCGCTGATCGCCGCGGTCGCGCTGCTCGGTTTCCACGGGGCAGGGCAGGACGGCGTCGCGGTCGCGGTCGAGTTCTACCGCCTCGCGGACATGCCTGCGCTGATCGCGATCCCGCTGTTCACGCTCGCGGGCTACCTGCTCGCCGAGAGCCAGGCGCCGCAGCGGATGGTGCGCGTGACCAACGCACTGCTCGGCTGGCTGCCCGGCGGCCTCGCCATCGTCGCGGTGATCGCATGCGCGATGTTCACCGCGTTCACCGGCGCGACCGGCGTGACGATCGTCGCGCTCGGCGCGGTGCTGTATCCGGCGCTGATGCAGCAGAAATACGGCGAGAAGTTCTCGCTCGGCCTGCTCACCGCGTCCGGCAGCCTCGGCCTCATCCTCGTGCCGTCGATGCCGCTGATCCTCTACGGCGTCGTCGCGCAGCAGTTCCACACCACGCCGCCGGTCACGATCGACGCGCTGTTCAAGGCCGGCGTACTGCCGTGCGCATTGATGGTGCTGCTGCTCGGCATCTACAGCGTCTGGCACGCGCGACGCGTCGGCGTCGAGCGCTCCAGGGTGAGCGGCGCCGAACTGCTCGGCGCGCTGCGCGCAGCGGCGTGGGAGATTCCGCTGCCGTTCGTGATCCTCGGCGGCATCTACTCTGGCAAGCTCGCCGCGTCGGAAGCCGCGGCGGCGACCGCGCTGTACGTGCTCATCGTCACCGTGCTGATCCGCCGCGAGATCCCGTTGCGCAAGCTGCCCGCGATCGCGCGCGAGGCGATGCTGCTGGTCGGCGCGATCCTCGTCATCCTCGGCTTCTCGCTTGCGCTGACCAACTGGCTCATCGACGCCGAAGTGCCCGAGAAGCTGTTCGAGGCGATCCAGGGCCACATCACGAGCCGCGGTACGTTCCTGCTCATCCTCAACGTATTCCTGCTCGTGTTCGGCATGCTGCTCGAGGGCTTCCCGGCGATCATCATCCTCGTGCCGCTCGTGCTGCCGGTGGCGCTGCACTATGGCGTCGATCCGGTCCATCTCGGCATCGTGTTCCTCGCCAACCTGCAGCTCGGCATCTTCCTGCCGCCCGTCGGGATGAACCTGTTCATCGCGAGCATGCGCTTCGACAAGCCGGTCATCGCGCTCGTGCGCGCGAGCCTGCCGTTCTTCCTGATCCTGTTCGGCGCCGTGCTCGCGATCACCTACTGGCCGGAGTTGTCGCTCGCGCTCGTACGCTGAGCGGCCGCGGGCGCGCGCCAGCGCCGCAAGGCTCCGTCGACAGCCTCCGCCTCGGGCGGGAGCAGGCGAGGGCGGTCGTCCGCGGACAGCGCGGCGATCGCCGCAGCGGCGCGATCGCGCCGGCCTGTGTCGATCCAGCACGCTGCGAGCGTCGCTTGCGCATGCAGCCGTTCGGCCGGTTTCGCGCCGCTCGCGCCGAGCAGCGCGAGCGCACGTTGCGCGTCGTCGCAGTCCGGCTCGCCCGGGCCGGTCTCGAGCGCCAGCCAGGTCTGCTCGATGAGCCCGGCGGCGACCTCGCGTTCGCGCGCACCGTCGATCGCGGCGACCGCCGCCCGATACCGGCGCAACGAGGCGGCCGCCTCCTCGATCCGCCCCGCATGGCGCTGCGCGCGCGAGAGCAGTAGCCAGGCTTCGGCGTGTTCTGCCGCGCTCACGCCTTCGATCGTCGCACGCTCCTCGCGCATGCGCGCGAGCATGTCGATCGCCTGCGCACTGCGTCCGGCCGCGTCGAGCGCGAGGGCGTAGCCGCGCAACTGGTTGTCGGGGCGGCGCAGCCGCTTGCGTGCCGGATTCGCGACGCGCCAGGCGATCGCGCGCGCGTAGGCGTCGGCGGACTCATTCGCCTGCCCGTCGCGGTAAAGGGCCGAGGCGAAGTTGACGAGCGCCTCGTTCGTGTTCGGATGATCGTCGCCATAGACTCGCCGCGCGATCGCGAGGGCTTCCTCCTGCACGAGGACCGCGTCGTGGTATTGACCCGCCTGCGTGAGTGCGTAGCTGCGCGCGCCGAGCAGGTAGCTGCGCTCCCAGTCGCCGGGGGCCGTGCGCGCCGCGATCGCTCGCCATGCGGGGTCGAGCAGCGCGAGCGCCTCGTCCGCGCGCTCGCGCGCGGCGAGATTGAACGCCCATGGCACGAGCACCTGCCAGTACGGTTCGCTGTCGGTTCCGAACAGATCGGCGCGCGACCGGGCGCTGCGGCGCAGGCGCGGTTCCGCTTCGTCCCAGCGATCGAGGTTGGCGAGTTCGATGCCCGCATGCAGGTCCGCGGTCGCGCGCATTTCCACCGCCTGGCGCGAATCGCCTGCGCTCAGTGCAAACGCACGCTCGTCCTCGGCGAGCGCCTCCTCGTTGCGCGACTGGCGACTCCATACCGTGCCGAGCGCGAGCCGCGCACTCGCCTCGGCGAGGCGGTCCTCGCCCGCGACGCGCAGCGCAAGGGCCTCCTCGAGCAGCGGTCGCGCCGCTTCGGGCGTGCCCAGACCGTTGCGCGCGCGACCGAGCGCCTCGAGCAGCGCGGCGCGCTGCTCGGGCTGGTTGCCGAGCTTGCGCCGCACGGTGCGCACGCCCTCGTCGAGCAGGTCCGCCGGCGTCACGGTCTCGCCGGGTCGCGTCGCCGGATTGGCCGCCTTGAACACGTCGACGAGCACCTCAGCGGTGCGGCGCGCGGTTTCCGCTTCGCGCCGCGCGACGTCGCGCTGCGTGGCGGCGACGTGCGCCTGCCAGGTCGCGACCGCGCCGCCGCCGACGATCGCGAGTGCGCCGATCGCCGCAGCCGCCACGGCGATCGCATGGCGGCGCAGGAAGCGTCCGGCGCGATAGCGCCAGTCGCCGCGGCGCGCGTGCACGGGGCGGTTCGCGAGATGGCGTTCGAGGTCGGCTGCAAGGTCGCCGACGCTTGCGTAGCGCTGGGCCGGGTCGTCGCGCAGCGCTTTCATCGCGATCGCATCGAGGTCGCCGTGCAGCCGCCGGCGCAGGCCGCGCGGCGTCAGGCCGCGGCGCGCCGCCGCGCGACCGGTGCGTACGCCGCCCGTGCGCGCGAGCGCCGCGCTCGGTCGCGCGGGTTCGACCGGCGAGATCGACGATGGCATCGCAGAACCATCGCGCGCTCGCCGTCCGACGAGCACCTCGTACAGCAGCAGGCCGAGCGCGTAGACATCGACCGCGGTCGTGACCGCTTCGCCGCGAAGCTGCTCGGGCGCCGCGTACTCGGGCGTGAACAGGCGCGTCGCCTCGCCGCCTGCGTCGCGCTCGTCGAGCAGCTTCGCGATGCCGAAATCGAGCAGCTTCACGACCCCATCGTGACCGACGAGGATGTTCGACGGCTTGAGGTCGCGATGCACGACCAGGCGCTGGTGCGCGTGGGCGACGGCCGAGCACACGGTCAGCAGCAAACGCAGGCGCGGCTCGATGCCGAGGCGACGGCGGTCGCACCATGCGAGCACGTCTTCGCCGTCGACGTACTCGAGCGCGAGCCACGGCTTGCCGTCCGCGGCGACGCCGCCGTCGACGAGGTGAGCGATGTTCGGGTGTTGCAGTCCGGCGAGGATCTGCCGTTCGGCGCGGAAGCGCGCGTGCGACGCGTCCGCGTCCCAGTCGCCGCGGATGAGTTTGATCGCGACCTGCTGTGCGTAGGCACCGTCCGCGCGCTCGGCGAGCCAGACCGCGCCCATGCCACCGCGCCCGATCTCGCGCAGCAGGCGGAACGGGCCGACGAGCCGGCCTGCGTGCTCGCGCGCCGACACCCGCGCCGCATCCGTGGCGATCTGCTCGGCGAGATCGCGCATGACCTCCGGCGCGTGCGCCGATACGTCCGTGCGCGCACTCGCGGCCGCGTCGGCGCGCAGCATCGACAGGACCTCGTCGCGCAGTTCCGCGTCGTCGGCACTGGCGTCGAGCAGGCGAGTCTGCCAGCTCGCGGCCGGCTGGTCGGCGAGGGCGTCGAACAGCTGCCGCGCGCGTTGCCACCGTCGTGCGTCCATCGCCCCTCCTGCGCCGATGTCGTAGCTTCAGCCGCCGCGCGCGTCGTGCCGGTCCCACGCGTCGCGAACGCGCTCGGCGATACGCGCATAGTGGGCCGCGAGTCCGGCCGGCGACGCGTGGCCTTGCCCACAGAGCGCGGCGAGGTACGACGCGAACTGCGCATCGGCGCCCGCGGAATGCGGCGTATGCGCGAACGCATCGGCGACCGCGAGCACGTCGGCGCATGCGGGTTGGGTCGCACGAGCGCCGCCTTCGACGACGCTGGCGGCGAACGCGAGCGCCCGCCCGCGCAGCATCGCTTCGTC
>DASTSE010000068.1:0-6699 GCA_035760865.1 Dokdonella sp. | reverse complement strand
GCCGTCGCGGTCGCGCTGTTGTACGAGTCGAGCGCACGGACCGACCACCTGCGCGAGACGCTCACCGCGCTCGGTGCGCCGATCGTTTACGAGGCCGCCGCGGCCGCGCTCGATCGCGACGCGCTCGCGCGTTCGCAGGCGACCGTCGTGATCGTCAACCTCGAGGACGAGGATGGCGCCGACCTCGACGACGTCTACGCGTTGCTCGACGACGCCCGCTACACGGTCGTGTTCAACGACAGCGGCGTGTCGAGCGAGCTGTCGGGTTGGGACCAGGCGCGCTGGATGCGCCATCTCGCCGCCAAGGTGCTCGGTGAGGGCGATCTCGATCCTCCGCGCCCCGAAGGCGCGGAACCGGTACCGCTGCGCGCGCGCAGCGAAGCGCCGGCCCCGACGCACGGCGAGCCCGCGGCGATGCCGAGTGCCGCGCCGGCGACGGTGGAAGTCCAGGCGCCGGCCGAACCGGCTGCCGCCGAGGCGCCGCCGGCAGCCCCGGCGCCGTCGTTCGATCCGACCGAGTTCATCGACCTGCTGCGCGCGGACGACGTACCGACGCCGGCGATCGTCGAGAAGACGCTGCCGTCGATCGACTTCGACGCGCCGGCGGAAGAGAACATCGAGCTTTCCGGCATCGACGACCTGCTCGCCGACTTCGACGTGCACGCACCCGAGCCGCTCGAGGAAGCGCGCCTCGACGAGGAGTTCGTGGTCGAGCTGCCGCCCGAAGATATCCCGGTCGCCAGCGGCATCCGCCCGAGCGACGCGCCGGCCACCGCGGTCGACGAACCGCCGCCGGCCGATTTCGGCCTCGATTTCGATCTCGGCGAAGCCGAGGCGAGGGCGGCACCGTCGGCCGTGAGCGACGCCAAACCGGTGCCGGCCACCGCGACGATGTGGTCGCTCGAGGACATCGACGACGACGCCAAGCCCGCGCCCGCCCCTACCGGGCGCGCGAACTTCGGCATCGAGAAGATTACCGCGGCCGAATACCTCACGCCCGAAGGCGGCGACGAGGCGGCGCAGCCGCCGATTCCGTCGCTTTCGGACCTTTCGCTCGAGCTCATACCGATCGAGGAAGCCGTGCAGCCGTCCGCGATCGAGCGGCCGGACCACGAGAACTGGCTCGATCCCGACCAGGTCAAGGCCAAGATCCAGCGCGTATGGGTGCTCGGCGCCTCCGTCGGCGGGCCGGAATCGGTGCGCGAGTTCCTCGCCGAGATCCCGCGCGACTACCCCGCGCTGTTCCTCCTCGCCCAGCACCTCGGCGATGAATTCGTCGACATGATGGCGAAGCAGCTCGCGCGCGTGACTCCGCTCACGGTGCGGACGCCGACCCACGGCGAGCGCGTCGCCCATGGCGACGTCGTAATCGTGCCCAACTCGCATCGCCTGCAGGTGGATGCGATGGGCGTGGTCGTGCTCGAGAAGTCGACCAGCGAATCGGCGTACAAGCCGTCGATCGATCGCGTGCTCGAGGACGTCGCCAATCGCTACGGGGAGGCCGCGGGCGCGATCATCTTCTCGGGCATGTCCGACGACGCGGTTTCCGGGTCCGTGCATCTTGCCGGCAGGGGAGGCACGATCTACGCGCAGTCGCCGGAAAGCTGTGTGGTCAGCACGATGGTCGAGGGCGTCAGCGAGACGGGCGTGGTCAGCTTCTTCGGCACGCCGAAGGAACTGGCCGAGAAGCTGCTGGCCGACAAGACATGAACGCGGGCGCCGGATGGCTGCAGCGCTGCCACGAAGACGCACGCCCGCCGCACGATCGGCGAGCGGGCAAGGGGATGAGAAATGGCCGAACTACCGCGTGAGATCCGTGGCGTCATGGTGCCGATCACCGAAGGACGCGTGCTGCTGCCGAATGCGACCGTCGCTGAGGTGATCAGCTACACCCGGCCGGAGTCGATTCCGAACGCGCCGGCCTGGCTGCTCGGCCGCCTGCCATGGCGCGGTTGGCGCCTGCCGTTGTTTTCGTTCCCGATGTTGACCGGCCAGCTTGCCGACGAGAGTCGCACCAACGCGCGCGTGGCGGTGCTCAAGGCGCTCGGTGGCAGCGCGAGCATGCCATTCCTCGCATTGCTCGCCCAGGGCTTCCCGCGACTGACGACGATCACGCAGGAACTGCTCATCCCGACCAGCGACGAGCATCCGCACGCACCCGGCGTGCGCGCCGAAGTACTCGTCCGCGACGATCGCGCGATCATCCCCGACCTCGACGCGATCGAGGGCATGGTCGCGCGCGCGCTCGCCGCGTAGGCGTCTTCGCCTCAGGCGCCGAGCCGGACGACCATGCTGCGGCTGCCGATGTCGTGCCAGCCGCGGCGCTGCCGATCGACCACGCACCACAGGTAACCGAAGCCGCACGCGGCCAGCGAACACAGCGCCAACGCGAAGCGCAGCGATGCGCGCGGCCACTGCAGTGGCGTACCGTCGGCCGACACGACGCGCAGCCCCCAGGCGCGCATGCCGATCGTCTGGCCGCCGCGCACCCACGACAGCACGAAGTAGCCCGCCGTCACCGCGAGCAGCGACGCGCGCAGGACGTTGCGATACAGCGGCGAGGGATGCGCGACGTCGACCTCCCCATGCACGAGGACCATCGCCAGCCCGGCCGTGAGCATCCAGAGGCCGATCAGCGGGAACAGGTCGTATACGGCGGCGGCGATGCGCAGCCACAGGGGCGCTGGGATAGCAGGAGGCATCGTGGGCAAAGGCAGTGACGCCCACTAGCGTCGCGGTTTAGGCTCGGCAGTGCAACCTACCAGGAACGATCGCCGCCGATGGCACGCCCATCGATCCCGCGCAGCGCCGCGCAAGCGCCGCAGACTCCGCCACGCCGCCGCGGCCGCCCGCCCGCTGCGGGCATCGCCGCGGCCGACGCGGCCCTCATCGAACACTTCCTCGAGCGGGCGTGGTCCGAGCTCGGGCTGGCCGCCAACACGCTGGCGAGCTACCGGCGCGACCTCGAGGGCTATTCGCGCTGGCTCGCTGCGCGCGGACTCGATTTGGCGGGCGCCGACCGCGAACGGCTGCAACGCTACCTCGGCGAGCGTTCACGCTCGGGAGGCAGCGCCGGGAAAGGCTACACGGCGCGCTCCAACGCGCGGCTGCTTTCGGCACTGCGGCACTTCCATCGCCTGCTCGTGCGCGAAGGCCGCCTCGCAGCGGACCCGACCCTGCTCGTCGATGCGCCGAAACTGCCGCGCAGCCTGCCGAAGGCGCTGTCCGAGGCGGACATCGAAAACCTGCTGCGCGCGCCGCGGGAGGGGCCTCTCGGCGTGCGCGACAGAGCCATGATCGAGCTCATGTACGCGACGGGACTGCGCGTGAGCGAACTCGTCGGAATCGCCGCGGTGCAGGTCAACCTGCGCCAAGGCGTGCTGCGCGTGCTGGGCAAGGGCGACAAGGAGCGCCTCGTGCCGCTCGGCGACGAGGCCGCGCACTGGCTGCAGCGCTACGTGGCCGAGGCGCGCCCGGCCTTGCTGAAGGGCGCGCGCAGCGACGCGCTCTTCGTCAGCAACCGGCGCGCGGCGATGACTCGCCAGATGTTCTGGACGCTGGTCAAGAAGCACGCGCTCGCTGCGGGCATCGCGCCGGCTCGCATCTCGCCGCACGTATTGCGCCATTCGTTCGCAACCCATCTGCTCAACCACGGCGCGGACCTGCGTGCATTGCAGCTCATGCTTGGACACAGGTCCCTGTCGACCACGCAGATCTACACCCTCGTCGCGAAGGAAGGACTCAAGCGCCTGCACGAACGCCATCATCCGCGCGGCTGAACGGCACGGCGCGACCGGTTTCACTTTCGTCCTCGCGTGACGCGTGCGACAATCCCGCTTTGGTCCGGGAACCTTGGCGGGCCTTCCGTGGTCGACGGACGGGTGCGGCGGCGATGCAAGCTTCGTCCGCCGAAGCCGGTCCCCGCAACCAGCCGTACTCTCGCGCGAGGTATTCATGCGTCTTCCGCTACTTGCATCCGGCCTGCTGCTGGCCGCCAAGGCACTCGCCGCGACCCCGGCCGAAGAGACGGTGCGCGGGGCGCTTGCCCAGATCGCACCGGGCGTGAAGATCGAGGCGGCACAGGAATCGGTCGTGCCCGGGTTCTACGAAGCGATCGCGGGCGGCGAGTTCGTCTACGTCAGCAAGGATGGTCGTTACCTGCTCAACGGCAGCGCATTCGACGTCGCCGCCAAACGCGATCTCACCCAGATCTCGCGCGGGAAGGTGCGCAAGGCCGCCCTCGACCGCATCGGTCCGGACAAGCGCATCGTGTTTGCGCCGCAGGCGCCGATGGCGTCGAAGCACACGGTCACCGTGTTCACCGACGTCGACTGCCCGTTCTGCCGTCGCTTCCACGAGCAGATCGCCCAGTACAACGCGAAGGGCATCACCGTCGACTACCTGTTCTTCCCGCTCTCGATCCATCCGGGCGCTGACAAGAAAGCCGAAGCGGTGTGGTGCTCGAAGGATCGCCCGACGGCCTTCACGCGCGCGATGGCGGGCCAGGATCCCGGCAAGGCGACGTGCCCGAACCCGGTCGCGGAACTCACCGATCTCGCGCAGGCACTCGGCATCGGCGGTACGCCGACGATGCTCGCTGCCGATGGCACGATGATTCCGGGCCAGATCGCGATGTCGCCGGACCGGCTCGCTGCCGAACTCGATCGCCTGGCCCAGGCCAGCGCCGCGAAGAACTGAGGACTGCATGATGATCCATCGCCCCACCGCTGCGGCCGCGCTCGCCGTCGCCGCGTTCCACGCGATCGCCGCGTACGCGGCGGAATCTCCGGCCGATGCGGCCGCCCGCAAGGCATTCGCCGAACTCGTGCCGCAAGCGCAGATCGATGCGATCGAACAGGCGCCGTTGCCCGGGTATCGCCAGGTCATCGTCCACGGCCAGCTGGTCTACGTCAGCGACGACGGCAAGTACCTCATGCAGGGAACGCTCTACGACACCAAGGGCAAGCGCGACCTCACCGCCGCCCGCCTCGCGGTCGATACCAAGCGCAAGGTCGATGCGGTGCCGGCCGACAAGCGCATCGTGTTCGCGCCGTCGGGCAAGCCGAAGTACAAGGTCACGGTATTCACCGACATCGACTGCGGCTACTGCCGCAAGCTGCACTCGCAGGTGGCCGAGTACAACCAGCGCGGCATCGAACTCGATTACCTGTTCTTCCCGCGCAGCGGACTCAACACGCCGTCGTACGACAAGGCGGTATCGGTGTGGTGCGCGAAGGACCGCAAGAGCGCGTTCACCGCGGCGAAGAGCGGCGCGAACCCGGCACCGCTCAAATGCGACAACCCGGTGGCGGAACAGTACACGCTCGGCACGCAGGTCGGCGTGAACGCGACGCCGGCGATCTACGCGCCGGACGGCACCCATATCGGCGGCTACCTTCCGCCCGACGAGATGCTCGCGCGCCTGCAATCGCTCGCGACGCCCACGCTCGCCGGCAACTGACCGCGCAGGCCAATGCATCGGTAGCGACGCCCGGCTCCGGCCGGGCGTCGTCGTTCAGGGCGAGCGTGCATCGACCACGGACTGGGGCGCGCGTTGCCCCGATCGCGCGCCGCGGGCACGGAAACCGCGCTTGCGCGAACATGCGATTCCGAGTCGCGTTCGTGCCCGGCGCCGCCGCACTCGGGCGGCATCGAAACGAGCGGCATCGGCTACAATAAGCGGCTCCCCATCGCCGCCCGCGCCATGATCGCCCTCGACGGCCTGCCCGCGCTTTCCCCGTTCCGAATCGACCGCCTCAACGCCGAGCTCGCTCGCGAGGTGCCCGGCGCGCGCGTCAGCGCCGCGAGGTACGTGTACTTCGTCGCCGCGGAAACCGACGCACTCGACCTGCGGCAACTGTGCGAAGTCGTCGAGGCGGGTACCGCTCCCGCGCGCGCGGCATCGCTCTGGGTCGTGCCGCGCCTCGGCACGCGCTCGCCGTGGTCGAGCAAGGCGACCGACATCCTGGTCGAGTGCGGTTTCCAGGTGCGGCGCATCGAGCGCGGCATCGCGTACGACGTCGAAGGCGCGCCCGCGCGGGGCGGCGAGGACTGGGATCGACTTGCGCGCATCCTGCACGACCCGATGACCCAGTCGGTCGTCGACACGCTCGACGCGGCGGCGCACGTTTTCGACGCGGGCGCCGCCCAGCCGCTCGCACGCGTCGCGCTCGGCGGCGACGCGCAGGCGGCGCTCGAGGCCGCCAATGCGCGCCTCGGCCTCGCGCTCGCGCAGGACGAGATCGCCTATCTCGCCGAGTGTTTTTCGGGTCTCGGTCGCGATCCGTCCGACGCGGAGCTCATGATGTTCGCGCAGGCGAATTCCGAGCACTGTCGCCACAAGGTGTTCAACGCCTCGTTCACCGTCGATGGAGTCGCGCAGGCGAAGTCGCTGTTCGCGATGATCAAGAACACGCACGAGCGCTCGCCCGAGCACACGCTGTCGGCGTACCACGACAACGCGGCGGTGATCGAGGGCAATCCGGCGCATCGCTTCTTCGCCGATCCCGACGACGGCGTCTTCCGTGCGCACGCGGAAGACGTGCCGTATGCGATCAAGGTGGAGACGCACAACCATCCGACCGCGATCTCGCCGTATCCGGGCGCGTCGACCGGCTCGGGCGGGGAGATCCGCGACGAGGGCGCGACCGGACGCGGCGGCAAGCCGAAGGCGGGCCTCGTCGGTTTCAGCGTCTCGGA
>DASTSE010000067.1:0-2574 GCA_035760865.1 Dokdonella sp. | reverse complement strand
CACGAGAACGCGGTCATCGTGCCCGCATCCATCCTCCGCATCCGCTCGCGCTTCGCCGACGATCGCATGCATGCGTCGATCGAGCGCGTGCTCGACGACCTTCTGGCGCTGGTAGGGGCGGGCGCAGACGCCACCTGCCGGCGCGCGCTCGCGGCCATGCGCGCGGGCCTGCGCGCAGGTGGTGCCCGACAGCATCGTGCCGCGGTCGAAGCGGGCGTCTCGCGCCGCACGCTGCAACGGCGACTGGCCGAACGCGGCATCGATTATCGGCGCCTGCTCGACGCGATGCGCGCGGACGCAGCGATCGACGGACTCTGCGCCGCCGACGAGCCGTTCATCGCATTGGCCCATGCCATCGGCTTCGACGAACAGGCGACGTTCTCGCGCGCGGTGCGACGCTGGACGGGCCGCACGCCGCGCGAGATCCGCGCGCGCTTCGGCGACGCATTCCGCGCGCGCCCGCAGCAACCCGCATCGCCGGCGCTGGCGCAATCGGAGCCGGCGCAATTGGAGCTGGCGCAATCGGACAAGTATACCGCTCGTGCCCGGTGCTAGGCTCGATCGACGGCATCGTGGCATCGCGCCGTGCACTCGGGGGAACGGGAACATGCATCGATCGGCCTTGCTGTGGCTCTCGCGCGTCGCGGCGTTGTGTGCGTCGCCCGCGTGCTTCGCGCATTTCGCCGACTTCAAGAGCCCGGGCGACGGCATGCACTTCTTCGTCGGCCAGGACGTGATCGTGTTCGCCGACCTGTTCGACGACAACAACATCCACGGCGTGATCGTCTGCCCGTCGGGCCAGACACTCGTCGACAACAACAACGTGCCCGGCCCTGCGCAGTGCTCCGGTGGCGGCACGCCGACCGGCTGGCCGCAGTTGCAGGTGCTCGTCGACGGGCAGCCGCAGATCGACAGCGTCACCCAGTCCGTGACGGTACCCGGCACGACGGACCTCGACGCGAACATGAATCCGGATCCGATCGACTTCCATCGCTTCAGCCTGGCCGGCCTCGCGGTCGGTACGCACGAGGTGAAGGTGCGCGGTTTGTTCGCGCCGCCGCCCGCGTCGGATGGCGCCGTGCTCGACGGGCCGACGATAACCGTGACGATCGATCCGCTGCCGTCCGGGCTCGCGACGCTGAATCTCGATCAGGACATCAGCGGGGCCGTGAACTGGAACGGGCTCATCGTGCTCGGCCACGGCCACGTCGTGGACGCAAGCGACGCCGTGACCATCAAGGACTGCGTCGTGATCGGCCTCGGCTCGATGACGACGGACGGCATCACCGGGAGCGCGACGGCGATCGACATCGAGCGTTCGATCTTCGAGGCGACCGGTGCCATCGAGCTGACGGCCGAAAATTCCGCCGTGCTCGCGGACAACGAGTTCCGCGCCAACAACCTGTTGACGTTCAGGTCGTCGAACCCCGACGTGGCGCCGGTGCTGACCCTGCACGGCAGGACGGCCGCGACGAAGCGGTTCCAGGGCAACCGCATCGGTGCCGGATTGCTCGTCTTCGACGACACCAGCCATTGGCTGGTCGGCGGCGACGGCGATGCGCAGAGCAACATCCTGATCGGTCCGCGCGCGACGATGAACTTCACGCGCGGGACATCCGACGTGGTCGTGCGCGGCAACTACGACCATCACAACTACCGCGGCGGCTGGAGCCAGGGATTCAACCTCGTCTTCTCGAACGCGCAGGGCGCGAACATCGTCGTCGAGCACAACGTGTTGCGCGGTTCCTCGTGGCCGGTGCAGGACGTCACCGGCGAGTTCCGCTACAACCTCGTCTACGGTTTCGGGCACACCTGGATTCGCGGCGCCGCCCACGGCGCGTCGATCCATCACAACGTGTTCGCGCCCGAAGAGGGCGGTGGCGAAGTCGACCAGGGCATCTGGCTCTATGGCGGCGAGAGCGGCGTCCGGATCTACAACAACACGTTCGACGGCGGCGGCGACGCGGTCAGCAACAACGGCGCCGGCGGCGAATTCCCGTTCGCCGCGCCCGTCGTGCAGGTGAACAATGCATCGCGCGTGACGAGCCTGCGCAACAACCTCATGACGTACACGCGCGATTTCCAGAACGGCCCCGGAACGCCGCACGTCGTCGGCGACGCGGGCACCTACGGTTCGGTGGACTACAACGCGTTCTATTCGCCCGACAACAGCACGCACGACAACTACGCGGTCGCGGGCATGGTCGAAGGCGTGACGCCGGGATTCGCCCTCCACGACGTCAGCGCTGGCGGCGCGACCGGCGTCGTCGACGCGCAGCTCGCGCAATCGCCGTTCGCGGCGCCGCGCATCTATCCGTACGACACGTTCGTCGACGAAGCGGCGGTGTGGAACCGCACGCAGAAGGTCTCCGCGATCCTCGCCGCTTTCCGCGCGCATTACACACCGGCGCCGGGCAGTCCGGTCATCGACGCGGGCGATCCCGCCGACGATGACGCGCGCGGGCGCCGCGCCGATGTCGGCGCGATCGACGCCGGCGGCCACGACCTCGACCGCTTCGGCACATTCGGCTCCGACGGCGTCATCTTCGCGAACGGGTTCGACCCGGTCCCCGC
>DASTSE010000066.1:0-6967 GCA_035760865.1 Dokdonella sp. | reverse complement strand
GCGCGCGGCTTTCGCGACGCCGCCCGCAGGCGCGACGGCAGACCTCGGCGCCGAGGTCGTCTTCGTCGTCGGGCTGCCACGCTCGGGCACGACCCTCGTCGAGCAGATCCTCGCCGCACATTCGGAGGTCGAAGGAGCGAGCGAACTGCACGACTTGCCGGCCGTCATCGCGGCCGAGGGGCAGCGCCGCGGACTCGGCTTCCCGCGTTGGACGAGCGAGGCGACGGCAGCCGACTGGGAGCGGCTCGGTCGCGATTACCTCGAGCGCACGCGGCGCTGGCGCGCGCGCAAGCCCCGCTCGACCGACAAGCTGCCCTCCAACTGGATGCTCGTCGGCGCGATCCGCGCGATGCTGCCTGCGGCGAAAGTCATCGACTGCCGCCGCGACCCGCTCGAAACGTGCTGGGCGTGCTACAAGCAGCTGTTCGCGCCGCGGCAAGCCGACTACAGCTACGACCTCGGCGACCTCGGTGCGTACTGGCGCGGCTACGACGCGCTCATGCGAGAGTGGACGCGATTGCATCGCACCCACGTGCGCCGGCAGGACTACGAACGCCTGCTGCAGGACCCCGAGACGGAAATCCGCGCGCTGCTCGAAGCCTGCGCTCTCGACTGGGAGCCCGCTTGCTTGTCTTTTCATACCGCGGAGCGCGGCGTGCGAACGCCGAGCGCGGCGCAAGTGCGCCAGCCGCTGCGCCGGGACACGCCGCGCGCGGCGGCCTATGGCGATCGTCTCTCCGCCCTGCGCGAGGCGCTCCGCGAGCGGGCATGAAAAAGGGGCGGCGCAAGCGCCGCCCCCACCCATCCATTGCCTGGAGGGCCTATAGCGAGGGTTTACAGCGTGCTGTCGAACTCGCGGATCTGACGCTGGGCTTCATCCTTGGCGACGCCGTAGCGCTCCTGGATGCGGCCGGCGAGGTATTCGCTGTTGCCCTCGGCGACCTTGAGGTCGTCGTCGGTGAGCTTGCCCCACTTCGCCTTGAGCTTGCCGGCGAGCTGCTTCCACTGGCCCTCGATCTTGTCCTCGTTCATTGCGCATCTCCTCTGTCGGTGGATGGAACGGGTGCCCGAGCCGCGTCAGTTGCGCGACTTGAGGCCGCTGGAGTCGACGGTCTTGACGCCCTTGACGCTCTTCGCGGCCGCGACCGCCTTCTGCACGGCGACATCGTTCGCGAGTACGCCGGTCAGCATGACCTTGCCGTCGACGGTCTTGACGTCGATGTCCATGCTCTTCACACCTTCGGTGGTCGCGAGCTCGGACTTCACCTTGGTGGTGATCCAGGTATCCGTGATCGGCTGGTCGGACTCCATCGCGTTGTCGTTGTTCGGCGTCGATGCCGCTCCGGCTGCGCATGCAAGGCCGGCGCCGCCGAAGGTCAGCAGCGTCGCGAGCGCGAGGGTCGACAAACGGTACGTTTGCGTATTCATGGGGTACCTCCTCTCGTTGGCGCGCCGAAGTGGCGCGACGATCCCGGCGGGTCGTGGGTCAACCGTAGGTGGCAGCGCCTAACCATCGAATGAATAACGAAATTTTCAGTCAGGCTGCGATTCAGGCTGGCGCCCGCGGATCGATGCACTACAATGGTGCATGAGCACCGCGGACCCAGCAGCGCCCGTTCTTCCGGCATCCGGCTGGGCCTTGTCGGAACACTCGGCGACGCCGATGGCGATCGTCGAACGCGGCCACGGGCTCGTCGCGGTCAACCCGGCCTTGCACGAATGGCTCGGCGGTGCGGCCGGCCGCGTGTGGCGCGGCGAATCGCTTGCGCTGCTCGACGCGCGTCCGCCCTTGCTGAGCGAAGCCGGCGAGCGTGCGTTCGTCGAGCAGCGGCGCGTCTGGCTGCGCGAAGCGCGCGTCCGCACCGCGATCGGCGATCGCGGTGCCGACCTTGCGCTGACGCCGCTCGACCCGCGCGCGCTGCTGCTCGAAGTGCTGCCGATCGCGGCGGAGCCCGCGACGGCGACGCGCCTGTCCGAATCCCTGCGTGGCTTCGCCCACGAGGTGCGCGGCCCGCTCGCGGGCATGCGTGGCGCCGCGCAACTGCTGCAACGGCGCCTCGACGTCGACGAGCGCGAGCTTGCCGAGCTCATCATCGCCGAAGTCGACCGCCTCGCGAACCTGTCCGAGCGACTCCTGCACGCAGGCGCGAAACCGCGTCTCGCGCGCGTGAACGTGCACGAGGTGGTCGAACGCGTGGCCGCGCTCGCGACCACCGCAGCGGACGCGCCGCTGCGCCTGCGGCGCGACTACGATCCAAGCCTGCCCGCGGTGCGCGTCGATGCGGACCGCCTGGTGCAGGCGCTGCTCAACCTCGTGCGCAATGCGCTCGAAGCCGGTGCACGCGAACTCGTGCTGCGCACGCGCGCCGAGCACGCCGCGCGCATCGGCGAGCGCGCCGTGCGCCTGGCCGCGCGCATCGACGTCGTCGACGACGGCCGCGGCGTGCCGGCGGAACTCGCAGACACGCTGTACGAGCCGCTCGTCTCCGGGCGGCCCGACGGCAGCGGCCTCGGCCTCGCCCTCGCACGCGAGATCGCGCGCGAGCACGGCGGCGACCTCGGCCACGCGAGCCGGCCCGGTGCGACCGTGTTCAGCCTGCTGTTGCCGGTGAGCGAATGAGCGCGGCCCCGGGCAAGAGCGCCGCATCGGTCGCCTGGATCGTCGACGACGATCGTGCGGTCCGCTTCGTGCTCGCCGCGGCGCTGCGCGAGGCCGGCTTCGAAGCGCGCGAATTCGGCGACGCCGAATCCGCGCTCGCGGCGCTGGCGCAGGCGAGCCCGGACCTGCTGTTCACCGACGTGCGCATGGCCGGGGCGAGTGGCCTCAAGCTGCTCGAGCGCATCCTCGCCCGACACCCGCGCCTGCCCGTGATCGTGATGAGCGCGTTCACCGACGTCGCGACCACTGCGTCGGCCTATCGCCTCGGCGCCTTCGACTACCTGCCCAAGCCGTTCGACCTCGACCAGGCGATCGCGTCCGCGCGGCGCGCACTCGCGCAGCATCCGGCCGGCGTGCCCGCGCCGACGGCCACCGACTACGCCGAGCACGAGTTGATCGGCCGCAGCGCGGCGATGCGCGAGCTGTTCAGGGCGATCGGCCGCGTCGCCGCGAGCGGGCTCGGCGCGCTCGTCACCGGCGAGACCGGCACCGGCAAGGAGCTCGTCGCGCGCGCGCTGCACCGCGAGAGCGCGCGTGCCGGGCAGGCCTTCGTCGCACTCAACACCGCGGCGATCCCGAGCGAGCTGCTCGAATCGGAGCTGTTCGGCCACGAAGCGGGCGCATTCACCGGCGCCGTGCGGCGCCACGCCGGGCGCTTCGAGCAGGCCGAGCGCGGCACGCTGTTCCTCGACGAGATCGGCGACATGCCGCTCGCGCTGCAGACGCGACTTCTGCGCGTGCTCGCCGCCGGCGAGTTCTATCGCGTCGGCGGGCGCGAATTGATCCGCGCCGACGTGCGCGTGATCGCGGCGACCCACCAGGACCTCGACGCGAAGGTCGCGCGCGGCGAGTTCCGCGCCGACCTGTTGCACCGGCTCGACGTCGTGCGCCTCGACGTGCCGCCGCTGCGCGCGCGCGCCGACGACGTGCCGCTGCTCGCCGAGCACTTCCTCGCGCGCGCGGTCGCGCTCGCGGGCGGCGAGCCGAAGCATTTCACTCCCGCCGCGCTCGGCGCCCTGCGCGGGTACGGCTGGCCCGGCAACGTGCGCCAGCTGGAAAACCTCTGTCGGCGCCTCGCCGTGCTCGCTCCCGGACGCGAGATCGGCGTGGCCGACCTGCCGTCGGCGATCGTCGCCGGCGGCGACGCGGGCGGCGAGCCGATCGGCTGGGATGCGGTCCTTCGCCACTGGGTCGATGCGCGCCTCGCCGCAGGCGCGACCGGCGTGTACCGCGAGGCGAGCGCGGTGCTCGAGCGCGTGCTGCTCGACGCCGCGCTCGCGGCGCACGGCGGACATCGCCAGAACGCCGCCAGCGCGCTCGGGCTCGGCCGCAACACGATGACCCGCAAGCTCGGCAGCTCCCGCCGCCGCCGTTCCTGAAGAGGATCCGATGACCGCGCCTCCGTCCGCACCGCTGCACGTACGCGACGCCGTCCACGGCGATCTCGCGTTCCTCGCCGACTGCAACGCCGCGATGGCGCTCGAAACCGAGCACAGGCAGCTCGACCGTGGCGTGCTCGAGCGAGGCATCGCCGGCGTTTTCGCCGACCGCCGCCGCGGCTTCTATCTCGTGTGCGAGGAAGCGGGCGTGGCGCTCGGCTGCCTGCTGGTGACGTTCGAATGGAGCGACTGGCGCAATGGCGAATGGTGGTGGCTGCAGAGCGTCTACATCGTGCCCGGCGCGCGACGGCGCGGCGTCTTCCGTGCGCTGTACGAGGCGGTCCGCATGCGTCTCACGGCCGATCCCGCGGCGATCGGCCTGCGCCTGTACGTCGAACGCGACAACGCCCGGGCACAGGCGACCTATGCCGCGCTGGGCATGCAGGAGACCGCCTACCGCCTGTACGAAGTGGCCAAGCGGGCAGGGCCCTGAGGTCCCGGGACGGCCGATGCATTAACATCATCGCCCCCTCACATGCGGCGGCGACCGACGAGCGCGATGGAAGCGAAGAACTACAAGGCATTCTGGGACCACAAGGCGAGCACGAAGACTGGTGCGTTCATCGCGGTCGACGGCAGCGCGAGCGAAGACGTCGCCCGCCTCACCGGCGCCTATACCGCGCGCCAGGTCGCCTGCGCGCTCGCGCTCGAGCCGGGCGACCGGGTTCTCGAGCTCGGATGCGGGGTCGGTCGCATCGGCCGCGAACTCGCGCCGAAGGTCGCGCACTGGGAGGGCGCGGACATCTCCGCGAACATGCTCGGCGTCGCGCGCGAGCGACTGGCCGGCTTCGCCAACGTCGGCTTCACCGAGCTTAGCCGCAGCCGCCTCGAGGGGATCGCTTCGGGCCGTTTCAACAAGGCCTATTGCGTCGCCGTGTTCATCCACATGGACAAGGAGGATTTTCTCCTCTACCTGGAAGAACTCGCGCGCGTGCTCGAACCGGGCGGCCTGCTGTTCTTCGACACATGGAACCTCGCGCACGCGGTCGGCTGGCGGCGCTTCGCGCTCGAGGTCGGCCAGTATCGCGACGCCGATCCGGGCCAGCGCAAGGACGTCGCGCGCAACCAGTTCTCGACGCCCGAGGAAGTGCGCATCTTCCTCGAGCACTGCGGCTTCGAGCTGTTGCAGATGTACACCGATTCGCCGTGGGTGCAGAGCGTGGCGATGAAGCGCGGCGGCGCCCGCGACGCGAACGCCGAGCGCGCGCGCCTCGCGCGCGACGCGGCGCGCATCGCCTACACGCCGCTGTGGACGGAGCTGTTCGACGCGATGATACGCGTGACGGGCGAGGGCCTTCATCCGCAGGCGATGATCGACGCGCTCGGCGACGATTCGCGAGGCGAGGAGATCGCGATGTTCCGCGTCTGGTACCGCGAACTCTGGCGCCACAACGAGGCCCACTGGGGGCCGCTGCCGGCCGCGCTCGCCTGAGGCGCGCGCGACGCCGGCACGTCATACAATCGGACCGGGAGCCGGGCGGACTCCGCCGGCGGACGAGGGAGACATCTTGAAGCGGGCAGGCATCATCGGCGGCGTGCGAATCCCGTTCTGCCGCAACAACACGGCCTATGCCGAGGTCGGCAACTTCGGCATGGCGGTCAAGACGCTCGGCGCGCTGGTGGAGCGGTTCGGCCTGCACGGCGTCGAACTCGGCGAGGTCGCCTACGGGTCGGTCATCAAGCACGCGTCGGACTGGAACCTGGCTCGCGAAGCGACGCTGTCGTCCGGACTCGCGCCGACCACGCCCGGAATCACCACCGCGCGCGCATGCGGCACGTCGCTCGACAACGCGATCCTGATTGCGCAGAAGATCGCGAGCGGCCAGATCGAGGCGGGCATCGCCGGCGGCGCCGACACCACGAGCGACGTGCCGATCGTCTATTCGCGCGCGCTGCAGCAGCGCCTGCTCGCGGTGAATCGCGCGAAGACGCCCGCCGACAAGGCGAGGGCGGCGTTCAAGGGCTTCTCGTTCGGCGACCTCAAGCCGTCGTTCCCGGGCGTCGCCGAGCCGCGCACGGGCAAGTCGATGGGCGAGCACTGCGAGCTCATGGCGCGCGAGTGGCAGATTGGCCGAGAAGAGCAGGACCGCCTCACGCTCGACAGTCACCGCAAGCTCGCCGCCGCCTACGAGCGTGGCTTCTTCAAGGACCTCGTCGTGCCGTTCCGCGGCGTCGAGCGCGACAACATCCTGCGTCCGGACACGTCGCTCGAGAAGCTCGCCGCCCTCAAGCCCGCGTTCGACCGGACCTCCGGCCACGGCACGTTGACGGCGGGCAATTCGACCGCGCTGTCCGACGGCAGCGCCGCGGTGCTCATCGCGAGCGACGAGTGGGCCGCCGCGCGCGGCCTTGCCGTGCAGGCCTATCTCACCCATGCGCAGGTGGCCGCGGTCGACTTCGTGCACGGCGAAGGCCTGCTGATGGCGCCGACGGTCGCCGTGCCGCGCATGCTCGCCGCCGCCGGCCTCGGGCTGCAGGACTTCGATTTCTACGAGATCCACGAGGCGTTCGCGGCACAGGTTCTGTGCACGCTGCGCGCCTGGGAATCGGCCGACTATTGCAGGGAGCGGCTCGGGCTCGAGCGCCCGCTGGGGTCGATCGACCCGGCCCGACTCAATGTCAACGGCTCGAGCCTCGCGGCGGGCCATCCGTTCGCGGCGACCGGCGCGCGCATCGTCGCGACGCTCGCGAAGCTGCTCGAGGACAAGGGGCGCGGCCGCGGTCTCATTTCGATCTGCACGGCCGGCGGCATGGGCGTCACGGCGATCCTCGAACGGCCTTAGACTGGTCCGGACGTTCGACGCGACGGCCCGCGCGCGTCCGTGAAGCAAGCGAGGGATGGGATGGAAAACAGCACCTATGCGCTGGT
>DASTSE010000065.1:0-33795 GCA_035760865.1 Dokdonella sp. | reverse complement strand
TGAAGGCGTCCATGGTGGGGCCGTTGAGGGATGAGGGGTCTAGATTTGAGATTTGAGATTTGAGATTTGAGATTTGAGGTTTGAGGTTTGAGATCTGGGGTTTGGGATTTGGGGTTTGGGGTTTGGGGTTTGAGGTCTGGGGTTCGGGGTTCGGGGTTCGGGCTGAGGGCTTTGGGCCCAGGGCTGAAAGCATCCGCGCATACGAAATGCACTCGCGCGTATGCCGGCATCTTCCTTTGTGGGAGCGGCGAATGCCGCGACGCTCCTCGTAGGGCGGTACGCGCGCAGCGCGTGCCGCCCATCCGCCCTCCGCCACGGCAAACGCACCGCGGCTCCCGCCGCTCCCGGAGGAATCAGTCCGCGGAAACCACCGGCAGGTCGATGAAGCTCGCATGTTCGCCGCCGGTGTACACGCGCTGCGTCGCCTTGCGGTAGTCGCCCGGCTTGGCGAAGAAGATGTTGTCGACCCAGGTCTGCGGGTTGCGGTCGTACAGCGGGAACCAGCTCGACTGCACCTGCACCATGATGCGATGGCCGGGCAGGAACACGTGATCCGCATTCGGCAGCGCGAAGCGATACGCCTGCACCGAGCCGGGCGGAATCGGCGACGGACGCTCGAGGCTTTCGCGGTAGCGGCCGCGGAAGATGTCCATCGCGACGCCGAGTTCGTAGCCGCCGAGTTCGGGCTGCGAGGGCACTTCGTCGGGATAGACGTCGATGAGCTTGACGACCCAGTCGCTGTCGCTGCCGCTGGTCGACGCGAACAGGTTCACGACGGGCGCGCCAGCGATCTTTACGGGCGCGGTGAGCGGTGCGCTCGCGTAGGTGAGCACGTCCGGGCGACCATCGACGAAGCGCTGGTCGACGACGAGCCAGCGCCGCCACGCATCGCTGTCGCCGAAGTGCACGGGTCGCGGCTGGTACGGCACCGGCTTGGCCGGATCGGACACGTACTCGTCGAACGCGTCGCCGTCCGCGCGCGCGAAATCGAGCGTGCCGCCTGCATGCAGGTAGATCGGCTTCGACGCCGACGGGCAGCCCTCTGCGCACGCGAGCGGCCAGCGCGTCTCGCGCCGCCAGCGGTTCGTGCCGGTCTCGTAGACGAACACCGGCGGCGTGTCCGCCTTCGGCGCGCCGTCCTTGAGATACGAATCGAGGAATGGCTTCATGACGTCGCGGCGGAACTGCAGCGCGGTGTCGCCGTCGAACTTCAGTGCGCCGAGCGTGCCGCCGTCGTAGTTGACGCCACTGTGGCGCCACGGTCCGAGCACGAGGAAGTTGCGATCGTTGGCGGCGTCCTTCGGCTCGGTCGCCTCGTACGTCGCGATCGCGCCGTACATGTCTTCCTGGTCCCACAGGCTCGCGACGATCATGCGCGGCACGGTCAACGGCTGCGCGGCGACCACCGGGTCGAGCGCCTGACCCTGCCAGTACGCATCGTAAGCCGGATGCTCGGCGATCTTGTTCCAGAAGCCGAGCTGGCCGAAGCCGAAGTGATTCGCGTAGTCGCCCGCGGAGCCGTATTTGAGAAAATTCGCGTAATCGTCGAACGAGCCGCGCGGCACCTTGAGGCTCTCGGCCTTGCGCGCGGTCTGGCCGTAGATGTAGTCGAAGTTGGTCTGGCGGAACGCGCCGTTGTGGAACCAGTCGTCGCCCTTCCAGCCGTCCACCATCGGGCTCATCGGCACCGCGACCTTGAGCGCGGGATGCGGGTTCACGAGCGCCATGAGCACGGTGAAGCCCTCGTACGACGAGCCGATCATGCCGACCTTGCCGTTGCTCTCCTTCACGTGCTTCACGAGCCAGTCGATCGTGTCGTACGCGTCGGTCGAATGGTCGACCCGGCTGCCGTTGAGCGGACCGCGGAGCGGCCGCGTCATGACGTAATCGCCCTCGGACTTGTACTTGCCGCGCACGTCCTGGAACACGCGGATGTAGTCGCCACCCGCCACGAACACCTCGTCGCCGAGCGGCAAGGTCGCGAGCATGCGCGGGCTCACGCTGCGCTCGGCGCGCTTGCTCGCGTCGTACGGCGTGCGGGTGAGGACGATCGGCGCGTGCCGGGCGCCCTTCGGGATCACGATGACGGTGTGCAGGCGCACGCCGTCGCGCATCGGGATCATCTCCTCGCGCATCACGTAGTCGGCGTCCGCGCTCGGGGCGACGAACGTCTTCGGGATGTCGGGCGCGAGCGGCGGCGTCACCGCGATCGCCGATGCTGCGGTGGCGAAACCGGCCATGGCGGCGAATGCGCGTGCCAGCGATACGGACGATTTCATCGACGGCTCCTCGTTCGCGAAAGCCCGGACGATAAACGCAAACGCGCGTACTGCGAAGAGCCGTCGTCGCCGTCCTGGACGGCATCGCGATCGACGGCGGCAGCTCGGCTGCGTGCGACGGCGACGCGACGGCCGCATCGCGGGCGCCCCCGGAACCGCAACGGCGCGATGCGGCGCGTCGGCGGCCCGCGGCCGCAGCGGACGCGCGCGCAATGCGTCGCTCATCGCTCGGCAACGGAAATCCAATCGGAATATCAAGCATTCGGCACCGTCGGGCCGCACTGTCGGCATCCCCTCGAAACCGGTGTCCTGCCATGGCCTTCGATCACCATGTGTTCGCCCTGCCCGCGTGCATCGCGGCCGCCGTCGCGGCGCCCGCGCACGTCGCGTCGATCCCGATGTCGATGTCGCCCGCACGCGCCGACCTGCAGGGCGCGCGTGCGCCGCGCGTCGCTTCCGATCTGCATGACCTCCGACCCGCGGGCGGCGGCACGTGGAGCCCGCTCGGTCCGCCCGGCGGCGACGTTGCCGTCGTCGCCGCGTCGCCGGCGACACCCTCAATCGTGCTCGCGGGCACCGCGCCCGCGGGCGGTCCGGGCGGGAGCCTCTATCGTTCCGTCGACAGCGGCGCGCACTGGACGCTCGTGCCTTCGCTCGCCGGCACCAGCGTGCACGACATCACCTGGTCGAGCGACGGCCGCGTGTATGCGGCGACGCAGGATGGCGTCTGGACCAGCGACGACGCCGGCGTCACCTGGACGCAACGCAACCTCGGCATCGACCCGCTCAACGACGCGACGTTCTCGCTCGCCGTCGATCCGTCGACGCCGGCGACGGTCTGGATCGGCGTGACCGCGGCGGCGGGCTTCCAGGGCGTGAACCTCATGCGCTCGCTCGATCGCGGCATGAGCTGGCAGGACCGCACGCCGCCGCACGCGGCGCCGCTGAACGGCACCGCGATCGCGATCGATCCGCAGCAATCGGCCACCGTGATCGCGGGCTTCCGCGGCGACTTCGGCGCCGGCGAAGTGTGGACGAGCGTCGACGGCGGCGATCACTGGCAGGACCGCAGCGCGGGCCTGCCCGGCACGCCGGTCAACGCGCTGCATTACGACGGCGCGCGCCTGCTCGCGGGCGGCGGGATGAACTTCGGTTCGCAGTATTTCGGCCTGTACGCGTCGACCGATCTCGGCCAGAACTGGACGCCGCTGCACGACGCGACGTGGCCGCTGCCGATCGTGACCGCGATCGCGGTCGATCCTGCCGACGCACAGACGATAGTCGTTGCGACCGACGGCACCGGCGTGCACCGCACGCGCGACGGCGGCGCGACCTGGGAACTCGGCATCGGCGACAGCGGCTCGCTCGCCGCGCAGTCGGTGCGCTTGGCGAGCGCAGGCTCGCAGGCGCTGCTCGTCGGCGCGAGCGCGCTCGGCGTGTTCCGTTCGGCCGATGCCGACGCGCCGCTCGTCGCATCATCGGACGGCATCTCGGAGTTCAACCTCGTGTCGATCGCGGGCAACCCACTCGATCCCGCCGAGGTCGCGGTCGCGTTCCAGGGCAACAACAACGGCGGCGTCATGAGCTCGACCGACGGCGGCGCGCACTGGACGATCGAAGCGCTGCCACCGACGCGCTACAGCAAGGTCGCGTGGTCGCCGTCCGGCGTGCTGTACGCGATCTCGAGCGGACCGTCGTCGATCGCGCCCGAAGGCTTGTACCGACGCGAAGCCGACGCGAGCTGGACCGGCCTCGGCCCGGACCAGGGGCCGCTGTACGAATCCGATCTCGCCGCCCTCGCCTTCAGCGATGTCGACCCGACGCTCATCCTGCTCGGCGGTTCCGACTTCGGCGTCGCCGGCAGTGCCGGCACGGTGTGGCGCTCGGCCGACGCAGGGCACACGTGGGACAAGCAGTACCTCGGCGACGACGGCCTGTTCATCGGCGACATCGAAATCGCGCGCGACGGCAGCGACGAGGTCATGCTCGCGCCGTACACGGGTTACCAATCACCCGACCAGGGCGGCCTGCTGCGTTCCGACGACCGCGGCGCGAGCTGGGCGCCCGTGCTCGAGCAGGCGACCTGGGTGCAACGCCCGCACGTATGTGGTTCGGCCGCTGATCCGCGCGTGTTCTACCTCGGCATTGCGACCGGCTGGTCGAACGGCGCCGTGCTGCGCAGCGACGACGCCGGCGCGAGCTGGACGCCGGCGTGGAGCGGCGCGTCGATCGTCGACATCGCCTGCGACACGACCGACGGCGACACGCTCTACATCGCGCAGGGCGCCGGCGCACGCGTCGCGCGCTCGACCGACGGCGGCGTCGCGTTCACGCCGTTCGCGAGCGGCCTCGACACGGGCGGTTCACCGACCGAACTCGCGAGCGTGCGCGCGGGCAACGACGCGCGGCTGCTGCTCGCGACGAACAAGGGCAGCTACGTCGCGGCTCTCGTCGTCGGCGATGCGATCTTCGCCGATGGTTTCGAGTGAATCTCTTGCGGGCGCCGCGCTTCGGCGCCGCGCCCTGGTGTCTGTATCAATCATCGTTGCAATCGACAACAAATTTTTTCCAATCTTTCACCATGGGCCCCAGAATGAACAATTGTGTCTTTCCATCCGACAGCTTAACGAAATCGAGGATGGAACCTGACTTGCGATTTACTTTCCTCCCTTCCGCGACGTCCAGCCCGTGCCATTTGGACTTCTTGACCTCGAGCTCTTGTTCCCCGACGACTCTGCTTTGGAGATCTCCGCTGAGCTTCTTCAGATTGATGCTCGATCCTGGATACATGAACGACATCGAGCCATCCGAACGGTAGTTCCCCTCATAGCCATCCGGCACATGCAGCCTGCACCCGAGCGTGTCGACGTAACCCGGGGCCGCTGCAGCGAACGCCATCGATGCCATGCATGCCACGAGAAATATTCTTTTGGCCCTGTTCACTCGTCCAGGAACTCCAGAGGGACGCCCAGACTCGTTTCGTGATCTCCTTCGCCCATGGTCTTGATCACGGCGAGCGAGGTCACCGTCGTGAAGTCACCCGCCCTGGCCCCATCGAAGCCGCGAAAACGGGAACTGAATACTCCGTCGACACGCACATACTTGTAGAGGCTCGTGTCGGCAAACGCTTGCTGCTTGCTGGCCGGAACGCGAAATCCCACGGACGATGCGATATCCACGATCTTGTATTGCGCTTCCGTCGGATACAGCGCCAGAACGTGGTCGTAGATGGCGAGGTAGCCTACGACGGACACCCTCTTTTGCTCGTATCGGACCGGGTCCGCGATCAACTGCAACAACGAGACGTAGCAGACTTCAAAGCATGACGCTGTCTCCGGCTTTTCCGTCGGCGGTCGGGTACAGCTCGCCAGAAGGAGGAACGAGCCCAACACGGCGCATCCAACCTTCATCGACGATCGCCGCGATCGTCCCAACGAATCACCTCGGCCTGCTCCACGATTCGCTCGACGGAGACGACCTTGCTGCCCTTTGCTTTGATTAGCGAATAGCACTTCAATAAAACGTGCACGTCCGTCCGCAGCTTGTAATCGTCCTTGCCGCAAAAAGAACTCACCATGATCATATACGTTGACTCATCTTCCGAATCGGGGGTCAGGACAGCCGTGTTTGGGATTACCTGACCGGCACCCGCGGCATCGGCCTCGCTTAGATGAAATCGTTGTCGAAATACCCCGATGTCGAAGCTGCAGCGATCGGCCGAATCGCACCGGATCTCCAATCGATCTCCATTGTCGTACAGGATCTTCACGAGGCTCGGCTTATCCGAGATGGATGGCGTGGCCAGCGCCACGCTCGAGAACATCGCACAGCTGCCCACGATCGGGACAATGGGAAAGGTTCGTCTGCGCAATATGCTTCGCATAGTACCCGCCCATCCGGCCAGCACCCCGCAGCGATAAGGCTGCCCGACCCCTAGAACGATGCGCGCTCCGAGCATTTTCCCCGCCCCTACGATTCGCCTGTGGCGAGAAGAGGACGCGGAGTATAAGGGGTATTTTCTACTTCACTAGGTCGCCTGAAGGCGCCGCGAGGGCGGCGCGTCGCGAGCAACATGACGCAGCTCAATCGTCGTCGCGCGGCACGTCCGTGCGGCCGCGCACGCCGCTGTGATGGACGTCGCCCGAGCCCTTGCTGCGCACGCTGAAGTTGCCGCCGATGTCGGAGACACCGATGTCGCCGGAGCCGAGCGAATCGACGCTGACGTCGCGGTCGACGTGGCTGATCGTGACGTCGCCGGAACCGACGCTGCCGATCGTGACGCCGCCGCCGACGTTGTCGAGGCGCAGGTCGCCCGAGCCGACGCGGTCGACGCGGATGTCGCCGCGCACGTCGCGCAGGATGAGGTCGCCCGAGGAGACGCCGCGCACCTCGACGCTGCCGATGTCGGTGCCTTCGACGTCGCCCGAGCTCAGCTTGAGGTCGAACACGCCCGCGATCTGGTCCGCCGTGAGGTCGCCCGAGCTGCCGTCGTAGCGCAGCGAGGCGACGTTGCGCACCCTCGCGTCGCCGGAACCGGAGCGGACTTCGACCGCGAGCGCAGCCGGAACGCGAACCTCGAGGTCGACATAGGCGTAGCTCGATCCGAACCACTGCCAGCCGTGCGCGCGGTCCTGGCGCGGCGTCACCGTGAGGCGGTCGCCGCTGCGCTTCTGGTCGACGCCGAGGTCGGCGAGCCACGCCTCTTCCGAGGCGCAGGCGCGGCCGCGCACTTCGACCTTCGCGAGCCCGGGCACGCCGACGATCTCGAGGTCGCTCGAGCCGATCGTCGACGCGAACGTCTTGAGCCCCGCCGCATCGACGTCGAAGTCGTGGCGGGCGGTGAACTTGCAGTCGTTCGCGGCCGCGAACGCAGGGAACAGGGCGAACAGGGCGAGGGACAGGCGGCGCATGCGGGCGGCTCCGTGGGGAATTCCTGCGCTCAGATGCGCGCAGGGGCGCGAAGGTTTAAGTCCATGCGCTAGCCTGTGGCCACGCCTCCCCGGGGAATCGCGATGCCCAGCCTGTTCGGTACCGAGCTGCCGCTGATCCAGGCGCCGATGGCCGGCGCGCAAGGCAGCGCGCTCGCGCTCGCGGTCTCCAACGCGGGCGGCCTCGGCTCGCTGCCGTGCGCGATGCTGCCGGCCGACGCGTTGCGACGCGAGCTCGACGCGCTGCGCGAAGGGACGTCGCGACCGTTCAACCTCAACTTCTTCTGCCACCGGCCGCCGACGCCCGACGACGCGCGCGAACGGGCGTGGCGCGACGCGCTCGCGCCGTACTACCGCGAGGAAGGCCTCGATCCCGACGCCGTGCCCGTTGCGGTCTCGCGCGTGCCGTTCGACGCGCGCACCGCGCACCTCGTCGAGGCGTACCGGCCCGCGGTCGTGAGCTTCCATTTCGGCCTGCCCGTGCCGGAGCTGCTCGCGCAGGTCAAGGCGTGGGGATCGGCCGTGATCGCGTCGGCGACGACGCTCGCCGAGGCGCAATGGCTCGAGGCGCGCGGCGTCGACGCGGTGATCGCGCAGGGGCTCGAGGCGGGTGGCCATCGCGGCCATTTCCTGTCCGACGACGTCACGCGGCAGGCGGGCACGTTCGCGCTGCTGCCGCAGCTCGTGCGCGCACTGCGCGTGCCGGTGATCGCAGCGGGCGGCATCGCCGACGCGCGCGGCGTCGCTGCGGCCTTCGCGCTCGGCGCGAGCGCGATGCAGGTCGGCACGAGCTATCTCCTTTGCGCCGAGGCGACCACGCACGCGGTGCATCGCGCGGCGCTGCGCAGCGACGCTGCCGCGCACACCGCGCTCACGAACCTGTTCAGCGGCGGCCTCGCGCGCGGCATCGTCAACCGGCTCATGCGCGAACTCGGCCCGGCCAGTGCGCTCGCACCACCGTTCCCGCTCGCGGCCGCGGCGATCGCGCCGCTGCGCGCACACGCGGAGCGGGCGGGCCGCGGCGACTTTTCGCCGCTATGGGCCGGGCAGAACGCGAGCGGCTGCCGCGAAACCGGCGCGGCCGCGCTCACGCGCGAGCTCGCCGGCGCGTGAAGGCGGCGGTCTGCCGGCTTCACGCGCCGATGCCGGTCACACCGTTGACGCCGGGCCGACGCGACACCGCATGGCGCGTTCGCCGTCATACCCCGCACGCTCAGCCGGTCGGCATGCGCTGCAGCAGCGCGAACGGTTCGAAGCGCGCGGCGACGCCGGACGCGAGCACGCCGACCGAGCGGATCTCGAAGTGGTTCTCGATGCGGAAGATCGTTTCGCCGAACGCGATCGTGAGCTGCCCCGGCGTGTCGGTGAGGATCTTGAGGTCGACCGGCTCGCCGGGCGGCAGGTCGACCTTGAACGGTGTGCGCGGCAGGTCCGCGCCACGCCAGAGCTCGGGCGACACCCGCTGCGTCGCGCGGTCGACGGCCAGGATGATGGAAAGCTGGGGACGACGCCCGTCGTCGCGCGCGCCATAGAGGTCGATGCGCGCGATCGACGCCCATTTCGCGCCGCGCCTGCCCTTGACCGCCTTGACGCGGATCGTCGTCGCGAGGCCGTCGAAACGCGCGAGGCCGGTGCGTTCCCATTCGCTGTACTGGCCGGCGTCTCCGCCGAGGTTGAAGCGGTAGCGCTCGGACGGCGTGAACTGGGCAAGCACGCGCGTCGCCTCGCCCTGGACGCGCGTGGGGGGCAATTCCTGCGGCGGTGCCGCGAGCGCGAAGGCGAGGATGAGCGTGGGCGTCGCGAACATCGTGCCTCCGTCGGACGGCGGGCGGGAAGGCGCGGTCGCGATGCGGCCGCTTGATCCGTGCCGATGGTGCCTCGTCCGCGGCCGCGGCGGAACCCCGCGCGCGAGCGTGATCCCTCACCCCCTCGCATTGCGTATGTCCATGCAACCCAGGAGGACACCGCCATGCGCACTGCACTGCTGCTCACCGCGTTCGCTGCCGCCGTTGCCGCCGCGCCCGCATCGGCCGCCGACGGCGCGCTCGATGCGACGTTCGGCACCGATGCCGAGTTTCCCGGCTTCGGCTTCTATCTCAATCCGTACGGCACCCACCTGACCGCGGACGCACAGACGCTGCGCCGCGCGCCGAACGGACAACTCTACCTATTCGGCTCGATGAAGGACGCGCAGGACGACTGGCGCATGAGCATCCAGCGCCTCGACGCGAACGGCTATCCCGACTATGCGTTCGGCGATCTCGGCCTGCGCACCTACCAGCCGCCGTGCCCGGGCGCGTTCGCGACCGACGCGCAGATCGACGCACTGGGACGGCTCTGGGTCGGCTTCGCCGGCTGTCCGGACATGACCATCTACCGCTTCACGCCCGCGGGCGATCTCGACGCGAGCCTGCTCGGCAGTGGCGTACTCACGATCGCGTACGACCTCGGCGACGACAACGAGGATGACGTGCGCGAACTCGCGATCGACGCACAAGGCGGCATCGTCGTCGCCGGCTTCGCCGCGGCGACGCCGAGCCGGCGTCTCGCGGTCGCCCGCTACACGAGCGACGGCGCACCGGCGCCCGGCTTCGGCGTCGACGGCAAGGTAGACCTCGACGTGCAGAACGTCATGAATGCGATGCAGGGGCTGCATCTCATGCGCGACGGCCGCATCGTCGTCACCGGCCGCCACGCACCCAATCCGTTTGCGGGCACGCAGACGGTCGTGCGCCTGCAGCCGAACGGCACGGTCGACGCAGGCTTCGGCAACTACGCGCCCGGCATCGCGCACGCCGATCTCGGCCAGCTCGCGGGCAACCTCGACAAGCGCGTGATGAGCGAAGGATCGCTGCTGGGTGCGGACGGTTCGGTGCTGCAGGTCGGCACGTCGCCCGGCTACGGCGGCGCGCACTCCTACTACGACATCGTCCTCGTCAAGTGGAAAGCCGACGGCCAGCTCGACACCTCGATCGGCCCGTTCGGGACGCGCGCCTACGCGCTCGACTTCGCCGGCGAGAACCCCGCCGACGACAACGACAACTTCGATCGCGCGTTCGCGCTGGCGCGCCAGGGCGACGGCAAGATCGTCATCCTCGGCGAGAGCCGCGCGGACGCTGCGCCGATCGGCGTCACGCTCGTGCGGCTGACACCGTCGCTCGATCTCGACCCCACCTTCGGCGACGGCGGCAAGGCGCGCTACCTTGCGCCGATCGCGACCGACGGCCACCACTGCACGAACGCCGTGAATCCGTTGATCGAGCCGGGCCGCATCGTCGCGGGCGTGCAGGCCTGCATCGGCAACGGGGCGGTTGCGCAGGCGACGTTGGGCGTCGAGAACGACCTGCTGTTCGCCGACGGCCTCGATTGAATCGGGCTCAGATCGAAGGGTCGACGACGTCGATCGTGTAGTCGAAATACTGCACGAGGCCGCCGCCGGCGGCGCCGCTCGCGGGGTTGGCATAGTTCGCACGTACCGAGATGTGATGCCGACCGCGCGACGGCGGCGCGAGCAGGATCCAGTAGCCGTCGCTCGCGGCAGGCGCGAACTCGCCTGCATTCCCTACGTAGGGCGCGCGCTCGTAGACGTCGAAACACGCCTTCGTGCGCGCGCGGAAGCGCTTCGCATCGGGCACCACGACGCCGTCGATCTTCACGATCGCGTACTGCAGGTGATCGTTGTTGACCGCGGCCGCCGCGCGCACCTCGTCGCACGGCACGTGCCTGCCGCGCGGCGAATGGTGCAGCATCGTGATGATCGGGAAGAACACGTACTTGCCGTACGGCACGCTGCAATGGCGCTCGACCGCGGCGTCGCCGCTCGTGCCGGCGAGGAACCACACCGGCCCCTGCTGCGCGTCGGCGCAGCGCGCGCCGCTCGGATCGTCGTACGCGCGCGCGCCGGGCGGCGCGACCGACGCCCACTGCCACCAGCGTGCGGAGAGCTCGGCCGCATCCGCGCCCGCTACGCGCGCATCGGGCGCGAGAACGTGCGCGGGGCGCGCACTGGCGGCGATCGCCCATGTGGCTGCAACGACGAAGATCCAGTGGCGCATGGCGAGCCTCGCGATCCGGGATCGTCGAGGTTAAGGCGGGAGCGCATCCGCAACAAGCGGCGGATGAGGGACGCGACATGGCGCGCACCGCGGCCTGGCCGCGCCCTCGCAGGCGCGACGACGCGCCTGCGAAAGCGGCGGAACGCGCATGCGGCGCCGGAACGGCATGCGCGTTCGCATCGCGCCTCAGTTCGACGGCGGCGGCAGCGCGAGCGTGAGCGACCAGACGAAGTCGCGCAGCACGTAGCCGGCCGGCGGCGGTTGCGGCGCGCCGACGATGAAGTCCGGATCCTGCTCGTCGCCCGCCGCATTGATCGACGACAGGTTGTGGCAGCTGATGCACGACGACTTCGCCATCGCCTGCGGATTGCCGGCGTTGTCGCCTTCGATGATCGAGTTGCCCAGTCGCGTCGCATTGCCCTTGGCGTCGACGAAATCGACCTGCACGCCGTCGAGACGATAGTTCGACCATTCCGGCGCGAGCTTCGCCTGCGCCATGAGCGCCTTCAGCGCGGAGGTCTGGGCGGTCGAGGCGCCGCGGCTCTTCGCCGGGCTCGAGCCCCACGGATCGTTGCAACCGAGCACCTTGCAGCGCTGCGGGTTGGTCGTCGCATTCTGCGGCTCGAATGTCGCCCAGATCCACTTGTCGACGAGCTTGGAGATGAGATGGATGCCGCCGAGCGCGTAGCAGGTGCCGTCGACCTTCTCGACGTGCACGCCTTGCGGCGGATTGCTGCAGCTCGCGAGCTGGATCCAGTCGGCCTTGAGCTCGACCGCGGGCGCCGGAAACGTGAACGCGTTGCCCGCACCGATGAACTTGACCTGCCCGGGGCGCGTGGCCAGGCCATTGGCGACGACGTACTGCTGCGCATCGGGATTGAGCCGTGCCTCTTCGCAGATCGTGCGCCCGCTCCAGGTATTGGAATTGCAGTTCTGATTCGCGATGTCGGGCAGCGCCGCGCGCGCATGAGACGGCGCGGCGCCCTTCGCGCCGTCCGCCTTTCCCTTGCCGTCCTTGCCCATCGCCTCCGCCTTCGCCCGCAGCAGCGCCGCGAGCGGGCTCATGTGGAAGCGCGGGCGCTCGCCCGCGGCGAGCGCGGCGCTGCCCGCGCCGTAGAGCTGGTTCTGCTCGATCCAGGTCTGCCAGGCCACGTACGGGTATTGGCCCGCATTGACCGGGCAGGTCGCCGCGACGAACAGCTGCCAGGCCGTCTGTTCGGGCGTCGCCGCGACCGAGGTCGGCGGCGTGCACGCGGGCGAGGGCCCCTCGACGGCGCGCGCATTCGTGGCCAGGACTCCGCACAACATCAACGACGCGCCGGCCAGGCCGCGCGCGACACAGGTGGCTCCCTTCATGATGCATCCTCCGGTAGCTGGCGTGAGTACGACGGGAAAGGCGCCGGCGCGGTCGTGGACGAGCCCCGATCACGGCATGACGATTCGAACGTCCCCCTTGGGCGCGATCGCGAAGCGGCGCCCGCCCGATGCTACCTCAAAACATTCACAGTAATACAGGTGTATTGGTATACCTCAGCGGATCGAATGCATCAGCTGGACTGTAGGCGCGGCGGCGCCGATCGCCGCCTGCTCGATGCCGATGCGCGTATCGCGGCATCGCATGCGCGCGCACTAGACGCGCGAACGACGTGCGCGATGCGCAGAAGGCGCGCAGCGTTCGCAGATCGACGCGCGCAAGACACCGGGCAACGGCATCGCATCGCGCTGCGCTTGCCGGCGCGCTCCGTGCGCGGCGTGTTCCTGGCCTGCGCTCGCACGCCGGCAGGCTTGGTGCCTCACGGCCCCTTCGGTTTGATGCGACCGTTCTCGACGAGCCAGAGCTGGCCGCCGGTCGAAACCATGATCGGCTTCGGATGGCTGAGGCTGAGGAACACGTCCATCGGCACCGGCAACTCCCCGTGCGGACGGTCTTCGAGCCTGACGTACAGCTCGGCGTCGCTGTCGGCCATGCTGATGCACTGCTTCGAAAACGCTTCGCTCGACTCGAGCCGCGCACCGTCGGCGGACACGTCGAAGCGCAGCAGCGGACCGAGCGGAATCACCTTGGAGCGATTCGACTCCGGGAAGAGATAGACCTGCCAGCGCCGGTCCGCGGCCGCGACGATCACGGTGCCGAACGCGGCCCCGCACAGCTCGTCGGCGTTCGCGAGCGCGATCTGGCGCGCGCGATACATCGCCGCCTCGGCCGGGTCCGGCGTGCGCGCGGGTCGGGGCGTCACCTGCGGCAGGCCCTTGCCCGGCAGCGGCAACAGGACGTCCGCTTCGACGTGCGCGACCCCGTCGGCGTCTTCGACGAACAGGCTGGCGCGCGTCCCTTGCGGGACTTCGGTGACGATCCAGCCGCCGACGTCGGGCAGCGGCATCGCGATGCCCTGCACCGCGAGCGCGTCGCGCGCGCGCCGGGCGGCCTGGTCCTGTCGGTAGATCGCGCGGCCTTCGGCTTCGATGCGCGCGATCGCGGTGGCTTGCGCTGCCGATTCCGCGCGCGGAGCGAGCGGCGCATTCGCGGGCTGCGGCGCCGACGCGCAGCCGACGAGGGCGGCGAGCGCAATCATCACGAGGGACCGGGCACGCACGCGACACCTCCAGCGGCATAGGGCGCAGCACAGGTCGCCGTGCGGTCAGGTCGAGGCGACCGCGACCGCCGATCGACGATCGCTGCGACGAGCCTACACTACATGCGCTTGCGCGCGTGCGCGGTGCAGTCGTTGCGCGCATCGCGTGATGCAGGCGGGCGTACGGTGCGGCGCACGAGCCGCTATCGCTGCGCGGCCTGAGACCGCTTCAGCAGCTCGCCCGGGACGGCGGCGCGACGATCGAAGCGCCGACGCCATCGCCGCGTGCCGATGGCCTCCAGAGACGGCGATCGAGCGCCGCGATGCGCACTCGTCGCTATGATTCGGCGCATGACGCACGATACGACCGCGATCAACCGCGAGCGCCATCGCTTCGAGGGCGAGGCCGAAGTCTGGCTGTTCGGCTACGGCTCGCTGATCTGGAAGGCGGACTTCGACTTCATCGAGCGCCGTCGCGCGCGGCTGCGCGGCTGGTCGCGCCGATTCTGGCAGGGTTCGCACGACCATCGCGGCACGCCGGAGGCGCCGGGGCGCGTGCTGACGCTCGCGCGCGACCCTGGCGCGACCTGCGTCGGCGTCGCCTACCTCGTCTCGCCCGCCGTGTTCGACGCACTCGACCATCGCGAGAAGAACGGCTACCTGCGCCATCTCGAACCGCTCGAGTTCGACGACGGCCGCCGCGTCGACGGCCTCGTCTACATCGCCGACGAACACAATGCCGCCTGGCTCGGGCCCGCGTCGGACGCGCGGATCGCGCGCCAGATCGCCGTGGCGCACGGACCGAGCGGCGCCAACCGCGACTACGTGATCCACCTCGCCGATGCGCTGCGTGCGCAAGGGGCCGAGGACGCGCACGTGTTCGCGATCGAACGCGAGCTGCGCGACCCGTCGGCCTGAGCGCGCGACGTCGTCGTGCGCGCGGGCGACAGGGGACCCGGCGTTCAGTACTTGGAAACGAACAGGTCGTAGCCGCCGCAGCCGAACGGTGCGCTCTCCCACAACGAATCGACGACCACGTAGAACGCGGCCGGCTGCGCCCCCGCGATCATCAACTCGGTCGCGCCCGCGGCGTAGGTGTCGGCCGCGTCGAAGCAGGTCGGCATCACGCCGCACTGCCCGCATGCGAACAGGGCCGGGTCGTAGGTTGAAGTCGGTTGCAGGATGAAGCGGAGCGCAGGCGTCGCGCCATACCGGGCGCGATAGCCGTACACGCGGTAGACGACGTCGCGTCCGGGCGCGTAGACCGCGCCGCCGTCGTAATAGGACACGTTGTCGGACGACATGCAGCTGTCGGCATGGCCCGCATACGGCAGCATCTGCGTGCCGATCGGGATCGGCGACGCACAGGTCTGCGCGAACGCGGGGCTGCAAACGAGCGCGGCGGATACGGTGAAGCAGACGGTGCGCAGGCGCATGGATGGTCCTCCTCTCGGCAAGGGGCGCCGATGCGGCCCCTGCTTGACGAAACGGAGAATGCGCACGAAACCGACGCTCGCCGCGCGCCGCACGGCTAGGCGGCGGGACGCGGTCCCGACGCGGGTGCGAGGCGCGGCGCACCGAAGCGCGCCTCGACGTAGGCTCGGATGTCGTCGGCAATCGCGTCGCACGCCGCCTTGGGCGAATAGACGCCGACGATGTCGTCGACCTCGATCTCGTCGAGCATCTCGCCGAGCGCGTGCGCGGGCACGCACTTGAGCGAACAGGCTTGGTCGACATAGAGCGCGAGCGGCCGGTCGCTCATGCAGTGCAGCACGGCCGATGCGAGCGCCGCGGGTTCGTGCCGCGCGGGGCCGATGTCGAGGCGTTCCTCCGGCGTTTGCAGATGACGGTCGTTCATGGGGCTCCCGCTTTCGTTCGAGCTCGCGAAGGAATAGTCCGACGGTACTGAATCGCCGATGACGGCGCGCCGCATGTCCGCCCGATCGCGCTCAGGCCGATTCCGCACGCTGCTTGCGGAAACGCTCCAGGGCCCCCCGCAGCGCCTCGGAACGGTCACGCAGCGCCTTGAGCTTGCTGCGCGTCTGGATCACCTTCTCGACGAGTTCGGCACGCTCGCGCAGCTCCTGGTCGGTCATCGGCGTCCCGAGCGGCTTCAACGCGATCGACGCGTCGTGGGTCCGCTTCAACGCTTCGATCGCGCGGATCGCGTTGCGCAGGTTCGTGTCGACGCTCATGAGCGCTGTTCTCCCTTCGGCCTGATCGCTCCGCAGTGGAAGCGAGTGCGGACACGTGCAGGCTAGTCCGTCCACCTGAATGCGAAGCGCCCGCGAACGCGCATGCGACGACGCCTGTGGACTGCATCACGGAATTCCGGCGCCACCCGCGGGCCCTCGCCCTCGGTTCACCTCGCCGTCAAGACGGGCCCGCTATCGTCCAGGGATTTCCGCCGCGACCGATGGAGGCGCCATGCACGACTGGCTCACCGCACCCGCGAACAGCCACTGGATCGATCTGGCGGCCGGCTTGGGCATGCGCCTCGTCGGCGCGGTCGTCCTGTTGTTCGTCGGCATGAAGGTCGTCGGCTGGATCGGCGATGCGCTCGGACGCGCGCTCGGCCGCACGCGCGTCGAGCCGACGGCGGCCCTGTTCCTCGCGCGCGCGGGGAAGAGCGGCATGCAGGTCGTGCTCGTGCTCGCCGTCGTACAGCTGCTCGGCGTGCCGATGACATCGATGCTCGCGGTGCTCGGCGCCGCGGGCCTCGCGATCGGCCTCGCGCTCAAGGATTCGCTGTCCAACATCGCCTCGGGCGTGCTGCTGGTCGCGCTGCGACCGTTCCGCGTCGGCGACGTCGTGACCATCCACGGCGTCACCGGCAGCGTCGAGTTCATCAACATCTTCCAGACCCGCCTGCGTGGCCCGGACAACCAGACGGTGACGTTGCCGAATGCGCTGATCACCGCGGACTCGATCGTGAACCTCACGCCCGACACCCGGCGTCGCGTCGAGCTCGTGGTCGGCATCGGCTACGGCGACGACATCGACCGCGCGCGTGCGATCGTGATGGACATCCTCGCGTCCGATCCGCGCGTCCTCGGCGAACCCGCGCCGGACGTGCTCGTCTACGAGCTCGCCGACAGCAGCGTCAACCTCGGCATCCGCTGCCACGTCGCCAACGCGGACTGGTTCGCGGTGAAGTGCGACCTGACCGAGCGCGTCAAGAAGGCGTTCGACAAGGACGGCATCACGATCCCGTACCCGCAGCGCGACACGCACGTGTACACGCACGACGCGCGTGCATCCGCGCCCGCGCGCACCCCGGAGGGCACCCGCGCGCACTGAGCCGGCGCGGCGCATGTCCGAATCCGTCGTGGCGGAGCGTTCCTCGCGGCGTCCGCCATCCGACGTCGAGGAACGACCATGCCTGCCGCCCGCCCGCACCCGCATCGCCTCTCGCTCACGCGCGCGCTCGCCCTCTCCGTCGGCGCCGCCGCTACGGGCGCGGCGGGCACGCAGCTCCGCGTCGAACCCGCTCCCGCGCCCGCGCCGCGCGGGGCGAACTTCGTCCTCACCAACTGCAACGACAGCGGCGCGGGCAGCCTGCGCCAGGCGATGCTCGACGCGCACAACAACACGACCGTCGACTTCGGCCAGCTCACCTGCAGCCTCGTCACGCTCACGAGCGGCGCTCTGGTCGATCCGGGCACCGATTCGCTCAAGCTCGTCGCGCCCGTCCACGTCGCCGGCGGCAGGCCGCAGCCGAGCATCACGATCGACGCGAACGATCACAGCCGCGTGATCGAGCATCGTTCGGGCGGATCGCTCGAGCTCACCGGGCTCGCGCTGAAGCGGGGCCATACGACCGACGCGAAGGGCGGCTGCATCTACGCGAACGGCCACGTGACCGCGACCGCGACCACGATCAGCGGATGCACGGCGGCGTCGACCGGCGCCGCCGCCGCGCTCGGCGGCGGCGTCTGGTCGGACGACCAGGTCGATCTCGTCTTCAGCACGGTCAGCGGCAATGTCGCGCTCGCGCACGGCAGCACCGGCTACGCCTACGGCGGCGGCGTGTTCAGCTCGTACGGCGTCTACGCCGTGTTCAGCGCGATCACGGGCAACCAGGCGACCGGCTTCGGCTACGGTGGCGGCATCGGCGTGACCGGACCGGTCGCGATCAGGTCCTCGCTCGTGAGTTCCAATGTGGCGGCCTACGGCGGCGGTCTCGGCTTGTTCGGCGGCGCCGACGTCGGCAGCGGCGATCTCGTGATCATCGACAGCACGATCGCGTTCAACAACGCGACCGGTTTCGCGGCCGGCATCGAAGCCGGCGCCGACCTTGCGGTCTACAACAGCACGATCGCGAACAATTCCGGCAGCCGCGCCGACCATGCGAACGGCATCGTCATCGAGGGTTCGCACACGCTCAAGCTCGTGAGCACGATCGTCGCGCTCAATACCGCCGGCGGCGACATCAGCGGTGCCGCGTCGATCAGCGGCGACCACGACCTCGTCGGCCAGTCGAGCGTCGCGCTGCCCGCGGGCACGCTGTCGGGCAATCCGCAGTTCGCGGCGTTCGCGGACTGGGGCGGCCAGACGATGGCGCTCGCGCTGCAGGCGGGCAGCCCCGCGGTCGGCGCCGGCGCGAACCCGCTCGCGCTCCCATGCGACCAGCGCGGCGGCAGCTGGGCCGGTCCGTATGCGATGAGCGGCCTGTATCCGCGCCAGGTCGGCGCGCAGGTCGACATCGGCGCCGTCGAGTACGGCAGCGCCGATGCGATCTACGCCGACGGTTTCGAGACGCCGAGCGCCAGCTGCTATCCGTCGTGAGCGCGCGCGGGCGCGTCGCGCGCATGCCGACGGCGATCCGGCGCGGCGTCAGTGCCGCTGGCGATGGATCGCGCGACTGTTGCGATGCTCGGCACGGTTGAGCCGCCGCGTCTCGCCCGCGGTCAGGTGGCCGCCGTGGCGCGCCTCGTCGACGCTCGCGCGCTGCGCGATCGCGGCCGCTCGCTTCTCGTCGCGCGCGGCCTGCGCCGGCGTGATCGTGCCGTCGGCGACACCGGCGTCGATGCGCTGCTGCTGGCGGTCGAGGCGCTGGTTCACTTCGTTCACGCGCGGGTGGCCCGGTACGGGCTCCGCGGCCTGCGCGGTCGCGAGACCCACGATCAGCAGCGAGGGCGCGAGGCGGCGCAGGATGTGGCGGGCAATCGTCGTCATGGTCGTTCTCCTTCGTCGAAGCGCTGCGGCGCGGCGCACGAAGGGTCCAACGCGTCCGTCGGCCATCGGTTGACCGCAATGTGCGGGTCACCGATCGGGCGCGTTCGACGACCTTCCATTCGGAAGGCGCGAGGACGTCGTCGAACGGTGGCCGGCCGTGCGTGGCCATGCGCCACCCTGGCGCGGGCGACGGCGGATTTCCCTGCCCGTTCGTCGCGGACCGGCGCCCAGTGGCGTGCTACAGCGGGGCTCCGCCGCTGCACGCATCACGTCCGGCCGGTCGGCGAACGCAGGTCGCGCCGGATACATCGTGAGGTACTGCACCACGCGAGGACACCGGCTGCGATTCGGGCTGCTGCCGTGCGGCAACGCGTGATGCCACAGGATGAGGTCGCCCGCGGCACCGGCGATCGGCCGCGCGTCTGCGGCGGGCATGCGTTCATACGGGTCGGCCCCCGCGGGCAACACGCGCAGCCAGTCGTCGATGCCGCGGTGGAAGCCCGGGACGCACGTGAACGCACCCTGGTCGGCCGCCGTGTCGCCGAGATAGAGGATGCCCTGGATGCCGGGCCCGAGCGGGGGGACGAGTTCGGCGTCCCAATGCAGGTGCGGTCCCGGAAAACGGAACCCGCCGTTCTCCGGCGGATTGAAGCCGCAGCGGTCCGCCGTCATGACGAGGTCCTCGGTGCCCCACAACTGCGCGAACGCCTTGTGGATGCGCAACGATCCGCGCGCGGCTTCCAGTGCCGGATGCTGGAACAGTTGCACCATGATGCCCTGGCGCTTGCCCGGCGCGTACCAGCTGTGCGGATCGTCGGGATCGGCCCCGATGAATTCGTGCACGGCGGCGCGCACGGCCGCACACTCGTCCGCCGTGATCGCGTCGTGGAGCACGACGAAACCGTGTTCGTTCCAGTGGGCGAGCGCCTGCGCGTCGAGCACGGGCGCGAGCGAGCGCACGCGCGCGTGACGCTCCGCGATGTCCCGTGGGTAGGCGCTGCCGTCCTGCAACGCGTTCGCCCACGCGAGGCGCGCCGGTGCGATCGCGCCGCCGTGGCAATCGAGCACGAACTGCTGCAGCGCCTCGAAGCTCGGAACCGTCGCGAAGAAGCGCGCGATCTGCTCGAGGCCGATGCCGAGGCTGTCGCTGAGCATGCGGTCGAGGTGCTGGCGGCGGCGATCCGGCGCGACGGATTCGCCGCGCAACGCGCGCAGGCGGCGCGACCAGTAATCGCGCAACGCGGGAATCAGGGGCTCTGCGGCATCGGTGCTCGACATCGACGCAGTGTAGCGTCGGCCGGTCGCGCGCGGCATCGCTGCGCCGCGCATGGCTCAGGCGCGTGCCGCCGGGTGGCGTCGCGGTTCCCCGCCGTCTCGCGATGCGGGACGATCGCGCGCGACATCGCGGCCTTCCGCGGGTCGGACACGCCGGGGTGCAACGATGGACAGCGCGACGGACAGGCACCTGGCAGGAACGGTTGCGGGGGCACGGCAACCCAATGCCGGCGGTGCCTGCGAGCAAGCAGGGCGCGGCCACCGCGCCGAGGCATGTCACCGACGCGCATTGCGCATGCGCGAGGAGTGTCCGGGCCCGACGTGACAGCCGCGGAGTCGAAGCGGGTTCAACTGCGCAGCTTGTACCCGGTGCGGAAGATCCACCACACGGCAGCGAGGCACAGCGCGAGGAAGCCGAGCGTCGCGATCGCGCTGATCACCACGTCGACGTCGGCGATGCCGTAGAAGCTCCAGCGGAAGCCGCTGATCAGATAGACGACTGGATTGAACAGGGTGACGCGCTGCCAGAACGGCGGCAGCATGTCGATTGAATAGAACGCGCCGCCGAGGAACGTGAGCGGCGTGACGATCATGAGCGGGATGACCTGCAGCTTCTGGAAGTCGTCGGCCCACAAGCCGATGATGAAACCGAACAGGCTGAACGTGACCGCCGTGAGGACGAGGAAACAGACCATCCAGATCGGGTGCTGGATCTCGTACGGCACGAAGAACCGCGCGGTGACGAGGATGAGCAGGCCGAGCATGACCGACTTCGTCGCCGCCGCGCCGACGTAGCCGAGCACGACCTCGACGAACGATACCGGCGCCGACAGCAGCTCGAAGATCGTACCGGCCCACTTCGGCATGTAGATGCCGAACGACGCGTTCGAAATGCTCTCGTTGAGCAGCGACAGCATGATGAGGCCGGGAATGATGAACGCGCCGTAGCCGACGCCGCCGACGTCGCCCATGCGCGAGCCGATCGCCGAGCCGAAGACGACGAAATAGAGCGACGTCGACAGCACCGGCGATGCGATCGACTGCGTGATCGTGCGGAACGTGCGCGCCATCTCGAAGCGGTAGATTGCCTTGACCGCGTGCAGGTTCATGCCGCGGCCTGCTGCGGCTTGCGGTGCACGAGGCCGACGAAGATCTCCTCGAGCGAACTCTCGCTCGAATGCAGGTCCTTGAAGTCGATGCCCTGTTCGGCGAGGCGCTTGAGCAGCGCGGCGATGCCGGTCTCGTCGGACTGCGTGTCGAACGTGTAGACGAGCGCGTGGCCGTCCTGCGCGAGTTCGAGCGGCTGGTCGGCGAGCGCCTCGGGCACCTTCGCCAATGGCTCGCGCAGGCTCAGGGTCAACTGCTTGCGGCCGAGCTTGCGCATGAGCGTCGCCTTCTCCTCGACGACGACGAGTTCGCCCTTGTCGATGACGCCGATGCGGTCGGCCATCTCCTCGGCTTCTTCGATGTAGTGGGTGGTCAGGATGATCGTCGCGCCTTCGTCGCGCAGGCGACGCACCATGCGCCACATGTCGTGGCGCAACTCGATGTCGACGCCCGCGGTCGGTTCGTCGAGGAACAGGATCGACGGCTCGTGCGCGAGCGCCTTGGCGATCAGCACGCGCCGTTTCATGCCGCCCGAGAGCGTCATGATCTTGCTCTCGCGCTTGTCCCACAGCGAAAGCTCGCGCAGCACCTTCTCGATGTGCGCGGGATCGGGTGCCTTGCCGAACAGGCCGCGGCTGAAGCGCAAGGTCGCCAGCACCTTCTCGAAGGTGTCGGTCGACAGTTCCTGCGGCACGAGGCCGATCTTCGATCGCGCCGCCCGGTAGTCGCGCACGATGTCGTGGCCGTCGACGGTCACGCTGCCCGCGGACGCCTTGACGATGCCGCAGATGATGCTGATCAGCGTCGTCTTGCCGGCGCCGTTCGGCCCGAGCAACGCGAAGATCTCGCCACGGCGGATGTCGAGGTCGATGCCGCGCAGCGCGTGGAAACCCGATGCGTAGACCTTGTCGAGGTGGCGCACGGAGATGATCGGCGACATGGTGCAGTCTCGCGGACGACGGGATCGCTGATGCTAGCCGAGCCCGCGCCGGCATGCGCGCGCGAGCATGTTCACATCGAGGGACGGTGCGTCCCGCGCGTGCGACGTGTTGCGCTGGTCGACCGTCCGCCCGCAGGGTGGGACGCAGCGGCGCGATGAGGCCGGGCGATGCGAATGCGCATCGCCGCGAGTCCCACCGCGCGCAAAAGGACACGCGGCGTACTCCCGAACGTCCGCCATTCGACGCCCGCTGCGTCGGGTGGCCCTCGCGGCCGCGCGCTTCGCACGATCCAGGCGTTTCGCTGCGCTCCGTCCCACCCTAACGACCCGGGGTCATGCGATGATCCGTGGCGCCTTGCGGAGTCCGATCATGCGCATCCTCATCGCCATCGCGGCAGTATTGGCCTTCCTGCTGCCCGCACCCGCATCGCGTGCGGCGACGCTCGAGGTTGGCCCCGGCCATGCGTTCGCGGCGCCGTGCGCGGCGATCGCCGCGGCCGCAGCCGGCGACACGATTCTCATCGACGCCGCGGGCAGCTACGCGGGCGACGTCTGCGCGTGGTCGAAGGACGGCCTGACGCTGCGCGGCGTGAACGGACGGCCGCGCGTCGACGCGAACGGCGCGAGCGCGCAGGGCAAGGCGATCTGGGTCGTCGCGGGCGACGACACCACGATCGAGAACATCGAGCTCTCGGGCTGCCACGTGCCGGACATGAACGGCGCCGGCATCCGCCAGGAAGGTGCGAACCTCACGCTGCGGCATGCGTACTTCCACGACAACGAGAACGGCATCCTCGCGGGCGAGAACACCGCGAGCACGATCACGATCGAGTACAGCGAGTTCGCCCGCAACGGCGCCGGCGACGGCTACTCGCACAATCTCTACATCGGCCACGTCGCGCGGCTCGTGTTCCGCTGGAACTGGTCGCACGACGCCGTCGTCGGCCACCTGCTGAAGTCGCGCGCCGCGCGCAACGACATCCTCTACAACCGCCTCACCGGCGAGGCGGGCAGCGAAAGCTACGAGATCAACCTGCCCAACGGGGGCCTGTCGTACGTGATCGGCAACCTCGTGCAGCAGCCGGCGACGACGCAGAACGGCGCCATGCTCGACTACCTCAGCGAAGGCGCCGGCGCGAATACGGACTTCCGTCTGTTCGTCGTCAACAACACGTTCGTCAACGACCGCGGCAGCGGCACGTTCCTGCAGGTCGGCGGCACGACGCCCGCGCTCGCGCGCAACAACCTCTTCGTCGGCGGCGGCACGATCAGCTCGCAGGCGAGCGCGACGCTCGACCACAATGTCGCCGGCGGCGCCGACCTGTTCGTCGACGCCGCGCACTACGACTATCGCCTGCGTGGTGATGCGGCGGCCGCGATCGACCAGGGCGTCGCGCCGGGCACCGGCGGCGGCGAATCGCTGCAACCGGCGAGCGTCTACGTGCACCCGACCGCGGGTGCGAGCCGCGTCGCCGTCGGCGCGACCGACGTCGGTGCGTACGAATGGGGCGGCGACGCGCTGTTCGCGAACGGCTTCGAGAACGGGTAGCCGCCGCACGCGACCATCGCGACCAGAGCGCGAAGGCGAGCGGACCGCCGGACGCGACCTGCACCGCTCGCCCCGACGCCTCAGGCCGGCGCGCGCGCGACCCAGCCCTTGAACGTGAATCCGGCGTAGAAAAGTTCGGTCGTCTCGAATCCGGCCTCCGCGAGCAGCGCGACCTCGTCGTCGGGATCGAGCAGCGGCAATCGCTCCGCGATCGCGCCGATCGCGCTGCGCGCGTTCGCGGCATCGATCCCCGACGCGACGGCGAACGCGGCGTAGCGTTCGAGCCAGCGCGCCTTGGCTCGCGCGTCCTGCGGAAAACTGTGATGCGCGACGACGAGCGGCGCGCCCGGTCGCAGGCGGCGGCGCAGTTCCTTCAGGGTGCGCAGGCGTTCGGCGGCATCGAGGAAATGCAGGGTGAGCAGGCAGGTCGCGCCGTCGAACGGACCCGTGGGCGCGGTGTCGACGTAGCCTTCGTGCCACTCGACGCGCGAGGCGAGGTCGCCGAGCGTCGTTCGAGCAAGCTGCAGCATCTCGGCCGACGGATCGACGCCGACGAACCACCATCCGGGCTGCGCCTGCGCGAACACCTTCAATTCGAGGCCGCCACCCGCACCGAGCACGAGCACGCAGCCGTCCTCCGGCACCGCCTCGGCCAGCAGAAGACGCGCCATGGCCTGCAGCGCGTGGAAACCGGGCACCTGTCGGACGGGACCGTCGGCGTAGCGCGCGACAGCACGCGGATCGGAATACGGCACGGACGCTCGAGATGAAAGAAGCCTCGACGATGCTACGTCGCGTCTGCGGCGAGCGTCAAAGCGCGCTGCGTGCGCCTGCACGGAGGTCGCGGACCTTCGTGCGCGGCATCTTTGTGCCAAGGCACAAATCCGCCGCGCGAACCGTTTGACACACGCGTGCGCGCTGTCGAACGATCGAGGGCTTCCGACGCCACGTCCCCGCGCCCGAGCGCAGCGGGGATCGCGCGCCACCGGCATCACGAGGTCACCATGCGCACATCCATCGATGCAATCGTTCCGCTCGCGATCGCCGCCGCCGCGACGGCATTCACGCCATCGGCCGCACGCGCCGACGTCGTCGGCACGTCGATCGGCAACGATCTGCTCGTCGATGCCGGCTACGGCAGCAACGGCTACACGGTCGTCAACTACAACGACGATGCGGGTACGTGGGACGAAGCGGTGCGCCTGATCCCGGCCGACGGCGGTGCGACCTGGATGGTCGGTTTCCATCGCACCGATGCGACCGGCGATCGCGTGGCGATTTCCAGGCTCGACGCCAGCGGCGCGCTCGACGCGAGCTACGGCGACGCGGGCAAGCAGCTCGCCGATACCGCGATCAACCTCGTCCACGACGCGATCCTCGTCGACGGGCGCTTCTACCTCACCGGCATCCACTACCTCGACGGCGGCTTCGGCGACGCCGCGGTCGCCTGCGTCATGCCGGACGGCATGCCTTGCGCGGGCTTCGGCGACGCCGGCTCGGTCGAGCTGCCGCTCAACGCGCCCGGCTTCAACAGCGACGGCGCGCGCATCCTGCATCGCGACGGCGCGCTGTACGTGGTCGGCAACACCGACCCCGGCGGCGCCGACGGGCATTCGAGCGCGATCGTCGTCGCCAAGCTCGATGCCGCGACCGGCGCGCTCGTCGCAGGCTTCGGCGACGGCAGCGGCCCGCTCGCGGGATCGATGGTGGTGAACCCCGATCTCGTCGCCGACGGCTACGACTTCGCCTACGCGGCCGCCTTCGCCGCGAACGGCGACCTGCTCGTCGGCGGTTCGGCGCAGGACGAACGCGGCACGCAGGCGTACGTGCTCGCGCTCGACCCGGCGACAGGCGCGCTGGACAGCGCCTTCGGCGACGCCGGCTATGCCTACGTCGCGCTGCAGAACGGCGTGAACCACGACGAGCTCAGCGTGCGCGCGCTGCAGGTGCTCGGCGACGGCCGCATCGTCGCCGCCGGCAACGCGAATCACGACGACGAATTCTTCAACACGATCACGGGCGTGCTGCTCGTGTCGCTGCAGCCGGACGGCACGCACACGCCCGGCTTCGGCGTCGATGGCGTCTCGCACGCGGACATCGGCATCAACCTGCAGACGACCGACCTCGTCGTCCGCTCGAACGGCGATCTCGTCGTGTCGACGCCGTCGAACGGCATCACGCCGGACCCGTACAACCCGGACACCCTGCAGTCGATCGTGCAGTTCGACGCCACCGGCAACGGCCCGGATGCGACGGTCTCGATCGAGTACCCGTCGCTCGTGACGCCGCAGGGCTGGCCGACGACGATGCTCGTCGATGCGGCCGATCGCGTGCTCGTCGCGGGATTCCGCCTGTGGAACTTCAATTTCCCGATCCCCGACTCGGACCACGTCGTCACGCGCCTCGTGCGCGACCTGATCTTCGCGGACGGCCTCGACCCCTGAGGCGCCGCCCGGCGACGCCCGCGCGACGCCCGAGGGCAGCGCGGGTCGTCGCGTCCGATGCAGCCCTTGCCGCCGGGTCGGTGCGTCACGCATCGACACGCGGCGTCGCGTAACGACAGGCATCCTTGCCCGATGCGCTTCGCCACGCATGGCATCGTTCTTGCTCTAGTTCCCTTCACGCACGACGACGGACAACCGCTCGCAACGCCGTGCCAGCCGCGGTCGCCGCATCGGTGGCCGCATCCATCATGTGAAGGGGAACCCATGTCGACCAGGAACACGATCCAGGCAGCACTGCTGTGCGTCGCGCTCGCGCTGCCCGCGCTGAACGCAGCCGCCGCCGACCAGTGGCACTTCAAGGTCACGAATGCGACCGAATCGCGCATCACGAAGCTGCAGGTATCCGAGGACAAGAAGAGCTGGGGTGATTTCGACATCGGCCGCGGCATCGCGCCGGGCAAGACCGAGACGCTCGTGTGGGACAGCAGCACCGACGACGAAAACTGCGAGCAGTGGATCCGCGCGAAGTTCAGCGACGGCAGCACGAGCGCCCCGAGCAAGCAGGACTTCTGCGAAGACCTCGACACGCCGATCGAATTCTCGGAGGAGTGATCGCGTCGCGGTGGAATTGCCGATGACGTGAACGCGAGGGACGGCATGCCGGTTCCGGCCGAAACGCCGGCGTCGGCATCCGTCCCTCTTCTCGGCGACGCTTCAATGCTTGAGGTGCTCGCAGCGGTCGCGTCGCGGCGCAGGCGGCAGTGCGACGCCCTTTTCCTTCGCGCGCGCCTGCAGGAGCGCATGGTGCTCGGCGACATAGGCCGTGCACGTGGCGTAGTCGTCGAACGATTGCATCTTCTGCTGATGCTCGGTCCGCTCCTGCGGCGTCATCAGCGACCAGCCGTACATGCGGCCCTGGCCCCGGCCTTGGCCCTGGCCCGCGCCCGGCGGTCCTTTCGCCATCGCGGCCGGCTGTGCCGACGCGAGACCGCCGGCGAGTGCGACGACGCAGGTGAACAGAACGGATAGTGTCTTCATGTCGAACTCCGTTGCGATGGGCACTGCCGTGGACGGTCAGTGCATGGATGGATGGTTTGCGCCAGCGGCCCGCATGGATGCCGTCAGTCGAAGCCGTCGCGGAAGATGAGATCCGTCGGCGTCGTCACGTAGATGCCGCCCCAACTCGAGGTCACCTCGGGATCCACCGGGTCCACGTAGAGCATCGAAAGCGTGACGGCGAGCTGGCCCTGGCGGAATCCCTCGCGTTCGAGGCCGACGTTGCTGACGAACGATCCAGCCGGCGCGAGCGGGTCGATCGACTGGCCGTCGGTCGTGCCCACTTCGGCGACCGTGGCCAACGCCTTTTGGACCGTCGCGGCGTCGCGCAGGTAGATGCCCTGGGTGCCGTTGCGCCGGGCCTTGAAAGCGACCGAGCGATCGCGGTTGCCGAGGCCTGCGATCGCGACGAAGGCCGACGAGCGCCAGCGCGCGAGTTCCTCCGGCGGGTCTTCGCTGCCGCCGGTGCCGGGTGCGCGGCCGGAGAACACCCAGAACAAATAATCCTCCACGCCGTCCTGTCCGGTCGTCGTGACGGGCTCGGTGAGACCGGTCAGCGCGTCGTGCACGAAGACGCCTTGATGAACCGGGATGTCGACGACGAGGCCGTCCGGATAGAGCTCGTTGCAATAGGCCAGCAGATCGGGATTGCCGTCCGTCGGGCAGACCAGCGTGCGCGGGAACGTGTCGGTTCCCCACCATCCCCAGAACGCGACGCGTCGGCCGTCGTCGGTCAGCGACAATGCCTCGCCGAAAGAACGGAAGCCTTCGCCCGCGGGTTCGCCTGGCACCTGGTCGCCGATGCCGACCATGACCTCGAGCACCGGCACTTCGGGCGCGGCTCCGGGGTACGGGATGCGCGCGCGGTAGATGCCGCCGAGCGTCGGCGCGTCCTCGTTGTCGAGGCCCGTGAAGTACACGTATCCCGCCGCGGCGCTCGGCGGTGCGGTCGAGTCGAACGTCACTTCGCCGCCGGGCGGCTGGTTCGGAATCGTCGTGTTGCTGTTGGCGATGAGCTGGGTGTCGCTCACGCGGTCGGTACCCGCGACGTCGCGGTAGTACACGCCGGTGCGGCCGAGGCCGTCGCTCCGATCGGTGTAGTTGCCCTTGAATACGATGTAGCGCCCGCTCGTGACGGCGGGCGAACCCGGGAACTGGTCGAAGCGCGTGCCGATGGGTGCGCCCGGAACCGAGAATTGCGGGAACAGGAACGTCAACTTGTCGGGCGACGTCACGGCGCCGAGCAGGCTCTCGGCCGTCATCGGTACGCCGTCGGCAAATGCGTAGATGCCGGCGGTGCCGACCCGCGTCTCCGCTTCGCCGAGCAGATACGTCCATACGGGCGGGTGTGCGCCGCGCGTGGCGATCAGGTCCGACGTCGCATCGATGCGGGGTATCGAGGGGAATTCGGTGAACGCGGTGGGCAGCCCCGTGTAGAGCGTATTGTTGGGATCCGGGACGGTGTCGTCGCGCGCAGCGAGCTTCGCGATCGGGCCCGCCGCCCGCGCATCGCGCACGTACACCCCGTCGATCTGCATGCCGCCCGAGCCCGAACTGCTTCGCGCGCGGAACACGACGACGCCATTGCTGTTGATCGACGGCTGGTTGTAACTGCGGAACGTCGTCGTGCTGCCGGGCGCGCTGTCGGCATTGTCGACGACGGTATGCCAAGCGCTGGATTGCGCCGTGGCGAAGGGTGCGAACGATGCCAGCAGGCAGGCGAAGCCGCGTCGAAAGGCATCTGCGTCGAACATGGGCTTGTCCTCGATGGCTGGCCTCGAGCACAGGCTAGGATTCACGCGACTTCGGGCTTTGATGCATGTCAAGTCGGCCGCATCGAGCCTGCGGTGTTCTGCCGCAGGCCGCGAAACGACGGTTCGGACTGCACGGCATCGGTCGGCTGAGGCAACTCATCGCGCAGCCGCGGATGTGCCGCAGTGCCTGGCTCACGACGCGGCTCGGCCGCGTGCGCCGTCGTCGACGCGCTCGCCCGAGCGGTCCGCGCGCTGTTCCGCCGGAGGCGCGATGCGCCGGAGGTTGAGCGCGGTGTTGACGAGCGCGATGTGCGAGAACGCCTGCGGGAAATTGCCCACGAGCCGCCGCGCATCGACGTCGTACTCTTCCGACAGCAGGCCGAGATCGTTGCGGATCGCGAGCAGGCGTTCGAACAGCCTTCGTGCGTCGCGGTGCCGGCCGAGCATCGTGTACGCGTCGGCGAGCCAGAAGCTGCAGGCGAGGAACGCCCCCTCGCCCGCGGGCAGGCCGTCGTCCGCTTCGGCGCTGTCGTAGCGCAGCACGAAGCCGCGCCGCACGAGTTTGCGCTCGATCGCCGCGACGGTGCCGACGATGCGCGGATCGTCGGGCGGCAGGAAACCGAGCTGCGGCATCAGCAGCAGGCTCGCGTCGAGGTCGCTGCTGCCGTACGCGCGCACGAACGTGCCGCGGCCGCGGTCGTAGCCCTTCGTGCACACTTCGCGATGGATGCGCGTACGCAGTCGCCGCCAGCGCGCGACCGGTCCGTCGAGGCCGATGCGCTCGACGCTCTTGACCGCGCGGTCGAACGCGACCCACGCCATCACGCGCGAATAGGTGAACGCGGCCGGATCGCCGCGCCCTTCCCAGATGCCCGCGTCGGGTTCGCGCCAGATCGTCTCGAGGTGCGCGAGCAGCGCGCGCTGCAGCGCCCAGGCCGATGCGTCGCCGGTCAGCGAGCCGCGGCGCGCGTGGTGGAGCGTGTCCATGAGCTCGCCGTAGACGTCGAGCTGCAACTGCGCGTGCGCGGCGTTGCCGACCCGCACCGGCGTCGCTCCTTCGTATCCCGCGAGCCACGGTACCGACCACTCGGTGAGCCGGCGCTCGCCCGCGATGCCGTACATGATCTGCATCTGGCGCGGGTTGCCCGCGACCGCGCGCAGCAGCCAATCGCGCCAGGCCGCGGCTTCCTCGAAGAATCCCGCGTTCATCATCGCGAGCAGCGACAGCGTCGCATCGCGCACCCAGCAGTAGCGATAGTCCCAGTTGCGCGTGCCGCCGAGCTGCTCCGGCAACGACGTCGTCGGCGCGGCGACGATGCCGCCGGTCGGCGCGTACGTGAGCGCCTTGAGCGTGATCAGCGAGCGGCGGATGTCCTTGCCCCACGGACCCTTGCCTTCGAAGCGTTCGATCCATCGCGTCCAGAACGCTTCGGTCTGCGCGAGCGCGACGTGCGGATCGATCGGCCGCGGCGGTTCCTCGTGCGAGCGCGCGTACGTGAGCACGAACGGCACCGTGTCGCCCGCCTCGACCGTGAACGCGGCCGTCATGCGTTCGCCGTCGCCGCGCACGCCGACCGGCGTGCGCAACGTGACGCTGTCGGGTCCCGCGATCGCGCGCAGCGCGCCGTCGTCGAGCCGTACCAGCCACGGTACCTGCGCGCCGTAGCCGAAGCGCGGCACGAGCTCCATCGTCATCGGCACGCGACCGCGCTCGCCGCGCACGATGCGCACGATGTCCGGGCACGCGCCGCGCGGCGGCATGAAGTCGACCAGGGTGACGCGGCCCGTACGCGTCTCCAATGTCGTCTCCAGCACGAGGGTCGCGCCGCGATAGGCACGCGTGCACGCGTGCGCCGCAGCGCGCGGATGGATGCGCCAGCGGCCGTTGTCCGCATCGCCGAGCAGGGCGGCGAAGCACGCGTCGCTGTCGAAGCGCGGCCAGCACAGCCAGTCGATCGATCCGTCGCGGCCGACGAGCGCGGCCGTCTCGCAGTCGCCGATGAGGCCGTAGTCCTCAATGCGCGCCATGGCGCCCGGCGGCGAAGTCGAGCACGACCTTGACGTCGTCCGCATGCGGCTCGAACGCGTCGCGCCATGCATCGAGCCCGACCCGGCGCGTGACGAGGCGATGCAGCCAGTGGCGGTCCGCGGCCGCGAGCGCACTCGCGCCCGCGGCGTAGTGCGCGCGACGCGCGTTGACCGAACCGAACACGACGGTGTTCTCGAGCACCATCTCGCGATTGATCGCACCCGCGTCGACGCCGACTTTCGTGCCCGTGCGCGACACGCCCGTGAGGCAGAGGATGCCGTTCGGGCGCAGGCGCTTGATCGCCTCGACGATCACGGGCGCCGCGCCGGTGCATTCGATGACGACGTCGAACGCCGCGTCGACCGCGGGCGGCGACGCCGGCGTGCCGTAGCGCGCGCCGAGGTCGCGCACGAGCGCGGGCTTGGGCCCGTCCTCCGCGCGGTCGTAGACGGCGACGTCGCAGCCGCGCTGCACGCCCATCAACGCGGCGAGCAGTCCGATCGGCCCCGCACCGGTGACCCAGACGTCGTGGATCGTGCTCGCGGCCGAGCGCGCGGCGAGCCGCTCGATCTCCGCCCAGGCCTTCGCGACGACGCTCGCGGGTTCGGTGAGCACGCCCGCGATGCCGAGCGCCGCGTCGACGCGCACGGCGAAGTCGGGCTCGATGCGTACGACCTCCGCCGCATAGCCGTCGCGGCCCTTGATGCCGCGCTCGGTATACGCGCCGTTGTCGCAGAGATCCCACTCGCCGATCGCGCAGTGCGCGCACGGCACGGGATCGGGCCGGCGCACGATGCCCGCGACGACGTCGCCCGGCGCGAAACCGCTGTCGGAAGGCGCTTCGAGCACGTGGCCGAGCGATTCGTGGCCGATGATGAGCCGCTCGCGGCCACCCGGCGCCTCGCCGTACGCGCCCGCGATCAGTTCGCGGTCGGTACCGCAGATGCCGATCGCGTCGATCGCGACGACGAGCTCACCTTCGGCGCGCGCGGGCGCGGCGATCGTTTCGAGGCGGACCGAACCTGCGCGCCCAGGCTCGAACGTGATGGCGCGACGGCGGCGTTCTGCGGCATCCATGCGACACCAGTAGCCGATCCGCACTGAATCGCGGCTTATCCGTGCCGCCCGGAGCCACCGCGAAACGAGGATCGATGCGCGAAGGACGCGGACACGCGGAGGAGTTGCCGCCGGTCGTTCGGAGTCCTTCTCCGCGTGCTCCGCGTGCTCGGTGTGCTCCGCGTGCTCCGTGTTTCAATCTCCAGATCGTTTGCTCTACTTCGTGTCCTTCGTGTCCTTCGTGTCCTTCGTGTTTCAATCATTCGCCTTTTGCCCTTTCGCCCCGAAGATCAGCGCCCATCGAAGCCATCGTCGAACACGAACGCCGGATCGGTGTCGAGCAGCAGGTCGAGGTTGGTCACGGCGTTCGGATATCCGGACGAGATGTGCAGGGTGCCGAAACGCACCGTGTTGTCGCCGTCGACGAGCTCGGACAGCGGCACGTCGATGGCATGGTTGTAGCCGCCCGTCTGGCCGGGCTCGTCGAGCATCGCGACTTCGTCCGGCGTGAACGCGCGCTCGTGCGCGGGATGGCCGTTGAGCTGCCAGCGCAGGCGACCCGTACCGAGGCGGATGCCGTCGACGTCGTAGCCCTGGTAATAGCCGTTGAACACGAGTCGCGCACGCGTCGCATGGCGCAGCGACACCGCACGGAACACGAGCGGGTCGCTGAGCGCGCCCTCCCCGTCCGGGATCACGTAGCCGAGACTGAGGCCCGGATGCTCGATGACGTTGACGACACCGGGTGGGAACTCGTCGGTCGTCGTGAACGTGTGCGGCACCTCGGCGCCGGGGACTTCGTACTCGCGCGTGCCCGGCAGCAGCGGGCCGTCGAAGCCGATGTCGTCCCAGTACGTATTCCACGAGCGCAGCGGTCGCGGCAGGCCGCCGAACGTGATGCCGTACTTCCACGTCGCATGGTTGTGCGCGATCAGCGACACGTAGCCGCGCGTGAACGGCAGCGGCGTCGCGAACGTATCGATGCGACGGCTCGCGAGCGGACCGAACGTGACGCCGTCGGCCGACGGTTCCGACGTGAGCACTTCGATCTGCTGCGTCGACAGGCGCAGCTCGACGCGACACAGGTGCCCGCGCTCGCGCGGCACGTCGCCCGACGTGCCGGCCAGATCGGTCATCGCGTAGTCGCGCACGTCGTGCACTTCGATCGGGCTGCCGAGGAACACGACGACGACGCCGTTGCGCGGATGGGGGCCGCGGCCGTTGACGTCCCAGCTCGGCGCCGGTGACGGGTCCTCGCTGATCACGACGCTGGTGTAGCCGAGCAGGAAGTTCGAGGCGAGGTCGGTGTCGAACACGATGCGGCCGGTGCGGTTCGCGAAGTCGAACGGCTGGCGGATGCGGTACGCATTGCTGCCGTAGTTCTGCGAGCCGACCGCGGTCATGAGGTAGTGGCTCTGGATCGGCGGCGACGGATCGCAGACGAGCGTGTCGCGGGTCGGCATCAGGAATCCCGTGACGTCGGCGCGACACGGCGGCGGCTCTTCCGGGATCAGGCCGAACTCCGCTTCCCACACCCAGAACGTGACGCCGTCGCCGGTCGACAGCGACGGC
>DASTSE010000064.1:0-4694 GCA_035760865.1 Dokdonella sp. | reverse complement strand
ACCTCGTCCAGCCAGGACAAGGACATCGCCGAGTGTCGGACCCTCGGCGCGAACGCGTACGTCGTGAAGCCGAGCGAGGCACGCGCGTTCAACGATACGGTGCGCACCGTCGGCGAGTTCTGGACCCAGCTCAACGAGCTGCCTGCGCACGCGTTCTGAGTCCGTGAGGGCGCGCCCGCCAGCGGCGGGCGCCCCTTGTCGCGTAATGCGGCCGGGGCCGGTAGCACGATGGATTCGCGCTTTCGCGCGAATGTCGGCAGCGGCGACGGCGTCGAGACGCTAATCGTCGAAGCCGTCCGCGAAGATCACGTCGTTCGTCGTCACCGCACGGCACGCCGAAAATTCCGACGTGTGGCCGTAGGGGCTCGTGACGGTCGCGGTGATCTGGTCGTCGCCGGGGACGACGATGCCGGGCACCAACAGCGTGAACGCTTTCGTGCATTGCCCGTTCGGCGGCACGAACGTGCAGTCGAGGTCGACTGTGTTGCTGCCGAGCAGGATGAGGCCTTCGCCGTGGCCGGAGGCATTGCAGGCGTGGTTGCGGTAGAGGTCGATGCGGTAGGTGCCGAGCGTGGAGGAGAGGGTGCCGTCGAGCACGAAGAACGCGAAATCGGGCGAAGGCTGCGCGCGGGTCAGCACGGGGAAGTTCTGGTTGCGGTTCGGCGTGGTGACGCCGTCGATGGCGGGGTCGGGGTCGTTCGGCGTGACGCCGTCGTCGCCGAGGTCGATCGCGAGGCCGTCGTTGTTCGAGTACTGGTTGCCGCTGAGGTCGTTCGGCGACCCCGAATGCACGAAGATGCCGTCGCCACCGTTGCTCGCGAAGCTGTTGTCCGGGCCGACGCGGTTGTCGTGCGCGCCGCCGTCGATGAGCATGCCCGCGCCGTCGGCGCGGATGACCAGGTTGTCGCGGAACGTGTTGTCGTGCGCATCGGCGCCGGTCATGAGGATGTTGATCGCGGTGCTGCGCGAGATCCAGTTGTCCTGCACCAGGTTGTGGTCCGAATAGACGACGAGTGCGGCGGCGTTGGGTGCGTTCTGCAGGCCGGCGTCGCCGAGCGCGTTGCCGATCACGCTGTTGTCGCCATTGCCGTCGAGGATGATGCCGAGCGAGGCGCCGCCGATGAAGTTGGTCTGCGCATGGTCGGGCCCGCCGATCTGTACGTCGGCGGCGCCGTCGCCGACGCGAATCGCGGTGGCGACGTCGAGCAAGGCCGTGTCGCCGACCGAACCGCCGAACTGGTTGCCGGTGACGAGGTGTCCGCGGCCGGAGCGCAGATCCACCGCAGTGCCGGTGAAGCCCGAGAACGCGAGCTGGCTCAACTTGAGGTTGTCGGCCGATTCGTTGGAGTCGAACACGAAGGCGCTGCCGACACCGGCGCCCGCCTTGAGGATCACGCAGGGCTCGCCGTTGTAGCCGAGTGCGAACGTGTTCGGCTGGCTGCCGGGCTGCGTCTCGCCGAGGATGTCGGTGTCGTCGGTGAGTGTCAGCGCCTGGCTGAGCTGGATCGTGCGCGGACAGCTGCCGGCGATATCGAAGCGGATCACCTGCCGGCCGTTGGTGCCGTTCGCGCTGGCGACGGCTTGCGCGAGGCTGCCGGCGCCGGTCGCGGCGGTCGTCGTCACGTCGAGATAGAGGGAGTTGTCGACCGGCGTCTCGAACGCGCCCATGTCCGGGTCGGAACCGACGAGGCGCGGGTTGCCGGCGAGATCGAGCTGAGGCAGGCCGCCCGGCACGAAGCGCGTGCCGGCATTGACGACCGGCGAATTGTTCTGCGGGACGCCGCTCGATTGCAGCAGCGGTGCGGCCGATATGTTGTCGAGATTCGTCGCGAGGACACCGTGCGCGAGGGTGAGGCTGTCGTAGCGGTTGTGGCTCGAATACAGGTCGCCGCCGTCGACGAGCACTTCGGTGCCGTCGTTCTCGAACACGTTGCCGAACAGTTCCACGGTCGCCGACGCGGGATGCTCGTCGTCGTCGAACGGGAGGAAGTCGAGGCTCAGGCTGCCGCCGCGCAGGGTGCTGTTGGTCAGCGCGAACGTCGCCGGATGCGAGCTGGTCGCGAAGTACGACAGGTAGCCCACCGCGATGTCGCCAGCGGAATCGGCGCGCGCCGTGACCATCGAGTTCTGGATGAGGATGTCGTAGCAGCCCATGAACGTGAAGGACACGCGCGAATTCAGCGCGCGCAGGCCGGTGATCGTCGCCGGGCGATCCTGCGCCTGGTAGCAGATCCAGTTGCCGAATTCCCAGTCGACGTTGGTGCTGCTGATGCGGTCGATCACGAGCGCGTTGTTGATCATCTCGATGCCGAGCACGCGCTGCCCGCCGCTGCCGTTGAGGGTGGTGGCACCGAGCGCGGCCGACTGCGAGGTGCAGCCGGGCCCGTAGCCGCCGCGGATCGTCAGGCGACCGTAGTTCGCCTGCGGGTCGCCACCGTTGCCGCGGTAGTCGAGCAGCAGGTCGCTGCCGAGGGTGTAGGTGCCGCTGCGCAGCTTCAGCGTGATGTCGTCGGTGCTGCCGCCGTCGATGTCGGCGAAGGCCTGGTACAGCGCGGACGAGCTTTCGATGCACAGTTCGGTCGCGGCATGGGCGTGCGTCGTTGCCGCGAGTGCGACCGGCACGAGCGCCCGCAGGGCCCGCTGGGGCATCGATTTCGAAGAAAACAGGGACATGGGCCGCTCCGTGGGTCGCTTCCCTGACAAACGGGAATGCGCCGCGGGCGAGGCCACCGGGGAGCAGAGCGGCACGCTCGGCGCTGTCCGTCGAACCCGCGCGGGTGTCCTATCGCACGGCAGTACTGCGGCGTCATCGGAATCGGCAGGGTGGTGGCGTCGAACGAGGAGGCCAGGGAATCGTCCGTTCGAAGCCGGCGCACGGGCGCGGCCGGCAGCGGAGTACGATGGGCAACCGGCGATCCGGCAACGGCTTGTGATTTCACCCGACAAGGGGCACGTCATGCATCGCTCGTTCGTCGTCATGTACGCAGCTTCGATGTTCGTGGTCGCAGCGCCCTGCCGCGCGAGCGCCGGCGACACGATCTACGCCGACGGTTTCGAGTTCCACGACTTCCCGATCGATCCGATCATCGACGGCGGGGCACCTGCGGATGCGCCCGCGCTGTTCGGCGTGGCGGACGCGCCGGGTGGCGGACCGTGCCTCGCCGATCCGCAGATCGGCACGCTGTTCCCGAACAACTGGATGCGCCCGCGCTTCACGTGGGTGCCGAGCGGCAGCGAGAACCTGTTCGAGCTGCGCGTGACCGCGCCGAACCAGGGCCATGCACTGCTCGTCTACACGACCGCGTCGTCGTGGACGATGCCGGCGAACGTCTGGGCCGCGCTGACGCAGCATACGGTCGACCGCGCGATCACGCTCACGGTGCGCGGCGCGACCTATTCGGGCGGCACGCTCACGAGCGGGCCCGAGGTCGGCTCCAGCGGCGCGGTGCGCATCGCTCCGGTCGCCGCGCCGGGTGCGATCGTGTACTGGACGTTCACGGGTGCCGAAAACCTCCTGCGAGGCTTCCGCATCGGCGACGAGAACCTCGAGGACATCATCCGCCCGGCCGACGCGGGTGCGAGCTGCGTCGGTTGCCACACGGCGACGCCCGATGGCACCTATGTCGGATTCTCGGCGGGCGAGGGCGGCGGTGCGGGACTCGGCCTGTTGTCCGCCGACGGCCAGCACCTCGCGCCGCCGTTCATCAGCCCGAGCGCGCAGGCCTTGATGGCGCGTCCGGACCAGGATGCGCCCGCGTTCTCCGCGCAGCACTGGTCGCCCGGCGACCGCATCGCGCTCACGATGTACCAGTCGAACATCATCTGGACCGACCTCGAAGCGTCGTCGACGGCGCAGGGCGCGGGCTGGGGCATCCTCGCTCGCTCGGGCGAGTCGACCCACGCAGCCTCCGCGTCGTTCGCGCACACGAGCGACACGGTGCTGTACGTGTCGACGCCGGACCCGGTGACCCTCGGCGTGACGGTCACCAACGGCGACATCCGTGTCGTGCCGTACAACAACCGCGCGGGCGGCACGCCGAACACGATCGTGGCGACGCAGGACAACGAGTACTACCCCGCGTTCTCGCCCGACGACCATTACGTCGCCTACGACCGCGTGCCGGGCGGCACGAGCAGCTACAACAACGCTCAGGCCGAGGTGTGGGTAGCGCCGGGCGCCGGCGGCCAGCCCGTGCGCATCGCCGCGAACGATCCCTCGTCGTGCACGGGCCAGGCGAGCCCCGGCGTCACCAACAGCTGGCCGCGCTGGGCCCCGGCGACGAGCGACGACGGCGGCCGGCGCTTCTACTGGCTCACGTTCTCGTCGACGCGCTCGGGCACGCGCCAGATCTACGTCGCGCCCGTCGTCGACACCGGCGGCACGCTGACCACGTATCCCGCGCTGTACCCGTGGAACCAGGCCGCCGACGACGACGGACATACGCCGGCGTGGGGGGATTTCGCGATTCCGTTCTGACACTGTGATGTCACGACCACGCAGTGCGGGCGCTCGCACAGGCTCGGCTCGCAGCCCGCGGCCGTCGACGCTACCATGAGCGACTCTGCCGGGAGGAAGCCCATGTACCGCATCTTCCGCGCCGTGCTCGTTCTCGCGTCGTGGCCCGTGCTCGCACACGCGGCGGACAGCCACCTCATCTACCTCAACGACTGCAAGCCAATCGGCTGCACGGTGC
>DASTSE010000063.1:0-8989 GCA_035760865.1 Dokdonella sp. | reverse complement strand
CCGCCGACGAGTTCGCCGCCGATGTAGAGCTGCGGGATCGTCGGCCACTGGCCGAACTCCTTGATGCCCGCGCGGATTTCCTCGTCGGCGAGCACGTCGACGCTGTGGTAGTCGTCGAGCAGCGCATTGAGGCGGTCGGCGGCGGCGGCCGAGAATCCGCACTGCGGCGCGAGTCGCGTGCCTTTCATGAACAGCACGACGTGATGGTCGGCGAGCAGCGACTCGATGCGCGCGCGCGTGGCGGGGGAGAGCGACATGGCGGTATCCGTGGGTCGGGCCGGCAATGATACGCCGCGGGCGGCAGGCCCGCGGCTGGGACGCGTGCGATTTATGGGCGATAATCGCCGCCGCAAGGCGTCGCGCGGGAAGCGTGGCGAGCCAGGGTAGGGGCGGGGCCGCAAGGCCCATCGAATGCAGCACAGGCTCGGAATCCGTCCGCCGCGAGGCGGTCGCCGGCGGCGCGCCGGGGATTCCGCAAGGATCGGCATACGTTCGGGAGGGGTGTCATGGTTCGTCGCAAGTCGCTCGCGGTCGCGATCGGGACCGCGTTGTCCACGGTCGCGTTGTCTTCCACGCTGGTCGGCGGGTCCGCCCGCGCGCAACCCGTCGCGCCGGCCGAGGGCGTCGTGCCGATCACCTACGTCGGCGCCAATGCGCGCGTCTCGCTCGGCATCGACGACGACGGCGACGTTCTCGGCGAGATCCTCGGCATCCTCGGCAAGACGGACGACCACGCCTGGCTCGCCCAGCTGTGGCTCGGCCAGGGCGGCGCCGGCGGCGCGCAGGTCGACTATCACTGGTTGCATGGTGATGCGGGCGATGCGGGCGGCGGCGCGAGCGTGCTCAAGGCGTTCGGTGCCTTCGACCAGAACGCGTGGAAGGATCGCAAGGCGACGCTCGGCTTCGGCTGGGAGAAGAACGACGTCTCGATCGACGCCTACTTCGCCCATGCGACCTCGGGCACGCGCTTCGCCGGCTCGACGCTCGTGACCGACGTGACCCAGCTCGACGGCACCGACGAGCACGGCGACTACACGCAGACGCAGACGATCGAGACGCTGACCGAAGCGTTCGAACACCCGTACGACAATGGCGTCGGCGTGCGCTTCGGCAGGTACTTCGACGATCCGCTGCTGCGCCTGCGTGGTGGCCTCGACTACGAGCGCGGCAAGTACGACTCGGACCAATGGACCTTGTCGCTCGGCCTCGACAAGTATTTCGCGAACACCGGCTTCAGCGTCTCGCTGCTCGGCGAGAGCCTGCACAAGGGCGGCGACTTCGAACACGACCGCGACGATACGCGCGGCTGGCTGCTGCTGCGCTACGACATCGGCCAGAACTACCGCGCGCGCGAACCGTACCGGATGGTGCAGGTCGAGCGCCCGGCGCCGGCCGCGACGGCGTCCGCACCGCAGGTGATCCGCAACGAGGTCAAGCTCGATGGCGACGCGTTCTTCGACTTCGACCATTCCGACCTGCGCCCCGATGCGCGCGCCGCACTCGACGAACTCGTCGCCAGGCTGACGTCGGCGAACCGCGTCAGCCGCGTCGCGGTGGTCGGCCACACCGACTCGGTCGGCAGCGTCGCCTACAACCAGGCGCTGTCCGAACGCCGCGCCGCGAGCGCGAAGCGCTATCTCGTCGCGCGCGGCGTCGAGGCCGACCAGATCGACACGCGTGGCGAGGGCGAACTCCATCCGTCGTATCCGAACGACACACCCGCGAACAGGCAGAAGAACCGCCGCGTCGACGTCGAGTTCCTCACGATCGAGGAGACCACGCAGCCCGCGCCGCCGCCGCCGTCGCCCGTGGTCGAATGGGTCAAGGAACCCGTCGCCGCGCCGCCCGCGTGGATCGAGCGCGCGTTGCGCAACCCGGCCGAGCACAAGCGCACGGTCGACGTGTACCGCTTCGAGAAGACGACGAAGACGACGACGCTCGGCCCGCGCGAGTACGCGAACCATCCGCCCGTCGCGCAGGACGATGCAATCGCCGTGGAACAGGACGCGGCTGCGACGCCGATCGCGGTGCTCGCCAACGACAGCGATCCCGACGGCGACGCGCTCGTCGTCACGGCGGTCGGCGTCGCCGCGCACGGCACCGCCATCGCGACCGCCGCGGGCGTCGACTACACGCCCGTGGCCGGCTATCTCGGCGACGACGCCTTCACCTACACGATCAGCGACGGCCGCGGCGGCACTGCGACCGCGACCGTGCACGTGAGCGTCACGACGCCGAATCATCCGCCGGTCGCGGGCCCGCTCTCGGTGCGCGTGCTCAAGGGCGCGTCGATCGACATCCCCGTGCTGCAGGCGGCGTCCGACCCCGACGGCGACCCGCTCACGGTGATCGCGGTCAACCACACCGGGCCGCTGCCGGACAATACCGTCACGATCAATCCGGACTTCACCGTGCACTACCAGTCCGTGCACGGCTGGTTCGGCCAGGACTACTTCGAGTACACGGTGTCGGATGGCAAGGGCGGCACGGCGACGGGGACGATCGCGGTGTACGTGTACGAGCCGCCGCCGCTTTAGTTCTTCATGCGAATGACCGGGCATCCTGCCCGGCATTCGCTCGCCGCGTCCGGTACAGGCCCGGACGGCGCGGTCTTTTGCGACGGGCTATGCAGCGGCGCGCAGCGGTACCGTCGCGGCGGCGTCGCTGCGTGCGAGGCTGAGGCGACGCTCGGTCCAGTGCAGTAGCTCGAACGCGCCGTCGTGGTGCTCGACGAGCCCGGTGCAGTGCTCGACCCAGTCGCCGTCGTTGAGATAGAGCGAACCTGCGTGCCCGTGCATGTTCGCGTAGTGGATGTGGCCACAGATGTGGCCGTCGAAGCCGTCCGCGCCCGCCTGCGCGGCCACGCGCCGCTCGAAGTCGCCGATGAAGCGCCACGCGGTGCCGATGCGCTTCTTCAGCAGGATGGACAGCGGGCGATACGGCAGGCCGAGCAGGCGCAACAGCGCGTTCGTGCGTCGGTTCAGGGCACAGACGACGCCTTGCAACACGTCGCCGAGCACGAGCAGCCAGCGCGGTGCATCGCCGTGGCCGTCGTATTCGTCGCCGTGGCTGACGCGGTAGCGGCGACCGTCGAGTCCAACGTGCACCGCATCGAGGGCGATCTCGACGCCGGCGACGCGCGTGCCCGCGAAGCGGCGCAGCGCCGCGTCGTGGTTGCCCGGGATGTAGACCACGCGCGTGCCCCGCGCCGCGATCGCCAGCAGCTCGCCGATCACCTCGGCGTGACTCGCATGCCAGTACGGTCGCTTCGCCATGTTCTCGAGGTCGACGATGTCGCCGACGAGGTAAAGCCGCTCGCAACGCAGCGAGCGCAGGAAGTCGAGCAGGTAAGCGGCCTTGCAGCCGGCATAGCCCAGGTGCACGTCCGAGATGAACACGCTGCGGAACGACAGTCGCGACATCGCGCTTCCTCGCTGGAAACCCGCTGCAGTCTCGTCCGCGCACGTCTCGCGTGCATTGCGCCGCGGTTGCACCGCAGTGACACCGGTGCCGCGCCGCGCGGCAACACACGCATGTCACATCGCCCGCGTAGCGTCGTGCGCAGTGCCCGCCCCCGCGAACGCCAATGTCGATCCCGAACCTGCGCGACAAGCTCGACCAGAAGATCTTCGACGCGATCTATTCGCGCAGCCTCGTCTACAACACCTGCTGGGAGGACCCCGCGGTCGACCGCCGCGCGCTCGCCCTCGGTGCGGAGGACGACGTGCTCGTGATCACGAGCGCGGGTTGCAACGCGCTCGACTATGCGCTGCTCGGGCCGCGCAGCATCCACGCCGTCGACGCCAATCCGCGCCAGAACGCGCTGCTCGAGCTCAAGATCGCCGGCATCCGCACGCTCGGATTCGACGACTACTTCGCGATCTTCGGCGAAGGCTGGCACGCGCGCTTCGACGAGATCTACCGCGACGCGTTGCGCGACGGCCTGTCGGACTTCGCGCGTGCGTGGTGGGACGGCCGCACCGACTGGTTCACGAGCCGGCGCGGAAGCTTCTACTTCCACGGCCTCTCCGGCTGCGTCGCGCGCGGCGTGCGCGCCTACTTCGCCACGCGCCCGCGCCTGCGCCGGGCAATGGACGACCTGCTGCTCGCGCGCGACCTCGACGAGCAGCGCTCGATCTACGACGGACGCGTCGCGCCGCAGTTGTGGAGCAAGCCGGTCAACTGGGTCATCTCGCGCCAGTTCGTCATGAGCCTGCTCGGCGTGCCGTATCCGCAGCGGCGGCTGGTCGAGGCGCAGCACGAGCACGGCGTGTCCGGCTTCATCCGCAGCGCGGTGCAGTACGTGTTCCGCCAGCTGCCGCTCGCCGACAACTACTTCTGGCACGTCTACATGACCGGGCGCTATCGTCGCGACTGCTGTCCCGAGTACCTCAAGCAGGGCAACTTCGAGCGCCTCAAGGCCGGGCTCGTCGATCGCATCGTGCCGCACACCACGACGGTCACCGAGTTCCTGCGCGCGCACGAGGCGCCGATCACGCGCTTCGTGCTGCTCGACCATATGGACTGGATGAGCTCCTACCACCCGGCCGCGCTGGTCGAGGAGTGGGAAGCGATCCGCGAACGCGCCGCGCCCGGCGCGCGCATCCTGTTGCGCAGCGCGCACGCGCGCCCCGCCTACCTCGACGAGATCCGCATCGGCGCCGCACGCGAACGCCTGCGCGACGCGTTCCGTTTCATGGACGCCGAGGCCGATGCGCTGCAGCCGCACGACCGCGTGCACACCTATGCCGGCTTCGTGATCGCCGATGTCCCGGCTTGAGGCCTTGCGGGGCGAGTTCGCGGTCCTCGCGCGCCTCGCGCGCGGCATGCCGCGCGCGGGCTCGCACGCGCAGGCGCTCGGCGCGTTCTACGGCGCGCAGTCGGCGCATTACGACCGATTTCGCGAGCGCCTGCTGCAGGGGCGCGCGGAACTCGTCGCCGGCATCGAATTGCGCGAAGGCGCGCACGTCGTCGAGCTCGGCGGCGGCACCGGCCGCAACATCGAATTCTTCGCCGAGCGGGCGGCGTGCATCGCGCGCTACGACGTCGTCGACCTCTGCGCGCCGCTGCTCGCATGCGCGCACGAGCGCCGTCGTGCGTTTCCGCAGCTGCACGCGATCGAGGCCGATGCGACGACGTGGCGGCCGCGGCGCGGCGTCGACGCGGTGATCCTGTCGTACGCGCTGACGATGATCCCCGACTGGCGCGCGACGATCGCGAACGCGCTCGCGATGCTCGTGCCCGGCGGCACGCTCGCGGTGGTCGACTTCTACGTGTCGCCCGCGCGCAGCGCGCGCGACGCGGTCCAGCACGATGCGGTCACGCGCGCGTTCTGGCCGTTCTGGTTCCGCCACGACGGCGTGCGGCTCGACCCGGCCCATCTGCCCGCGTTGCGCGCCGCGCTGCCGTCGCATGCCGTGGTCGAAGCGCGCGCGGCGGTGCCGTACCTGCCGCGCGTGCGCGTGCCGTATTACCGCTTCGTCGGCCGCAAGGCCTGAGCCCGGGCTAGATGTCGAGGTCCGTGCCGCCGGTGCCGCGGCCGAAGAAGTACGAGAGTGCGACAGCAGCGACGAGGAACAGGCCGAACCCGCGCAGCGGCCCCTGCAGCTCCGATGGGCCGACCAGCTCGCCGGCGACGAGCAACGCGAGTCCGCCACCGCCGAGCCACAGCGAGCGGGCGAGGCGGAACAGCACCGGGCGCTCGTCCGACGTTGCCGGTCGCGGCACCGGCGAACGGCGCGAGAGCACGATGATCGCCGCCGCGCAGCCGAGGGCGCCGATGCCGGCCAGCGTGCGGACGAGTGCATGCGTCGCGGTCTGGGAAAGGAACAGGCCGATGCCGAGCAGCATGCCGAGCAGGGCGCGTCGGGATCCGGGCGTCGGCACGGGCGCAGGCAGGCGGGTCGCCGCGACGCCTGCGCTCAGGCGCCGACGTCGAGTCGCTGCATGTCCTCGTCGGACAGGCGCAGGCGCACTGCGCCCGCGAGTTCGGCGACCTGCGCGGGCGTCGTCGCGCTCGCGATCGGCGCACTGATGCCAGGGCGCGCGATGAGCCAGGCGAGCGCGACCTGCGCTGGCGTCGCCTCGTGGCGGCGCGCGACGTCGTCGAGCGCGGCGAGCACGCGCAGGCCGTGGCCGTTGAGGTACTTGCCGACCGCACGACCGCGCGCCGCGCTCTTGCCGAGATCGGCTTCGCTGCGGTACTTGCCGGTGAGGAATCCGCTCGCGAGCGCGTAGTAGCAGATGACGCCGACGCCGCTCTCGCGCACGAGCGGCGCGAGGAGCGCCTCGTAGTCCTTGCGCGCGACGAGGTTGTATTCGGGCTGCAGCACTTCGTAGCGCGGCAGGCCGAGCCGTTCGCTCGTCGCGAGCGCTTCGGCGAATCGCTCGGCGCCGTAGTTGGAGGCGCCGATCGCGCGTACCTTGCCGCGCTCGATCAGGCGCGCGAACGCGCCGAGCGTATCGGCGAGCGGCACGCTCGCATCGTCCTCGTGCGCGAAGTAGAGGTCGATCGTGTCGACGCCGAGGCGTCGCAGCGAGTCGTCCGCGGCGGCCTCGATGTTGGCGGGCGACAGGCCGCGACGGCGCGACCACTTCGCCACCTTGGTCGCGATCACGACCCGGTCGCGCTTGCCGCTGCGCCCGAGCCAACGGCCGATCATCGTCTCCGATTCGCCGCCCTCGTTGCCGGGCACCCAGGCCGGATACACGTCGGCGGTGTCGATGAGGTCGAGGCCGGAGTCGACGAACGCGTCGAGCACCGCGAACGCGCCCGGCTCGTCGACGCTCCAGCCGAACACGTTCGTGCCGAGCGCGAGTGGGGCGACGGAAAGGCCGGAACGGCCGAGGCGACGTCGGTTCATCGCGACTCCATCGGCGTTATCGGACCGGAACCGCGCGCGGTGCGGCGGCAACGCGACAGGGGAGCGCGGGGGTCAGGAAAGAATGTCGGGGCGCTTGGCGCCCGCGTAGCGGCGCGTCCAGTAGCTCTCGTCGAGGCGGCTGATGCTGACCGTCTTGCCGGTCGACGGCGAGTGGATGAAGCGGCCTTCGCCGAGATAGATGCCGACGTGCGAGACGCGCTTGCCGCGGGTCTTGAAGAACACGAGGTCGCCGACCTTGAGGTCCGCGCGCGCGACGTTGATGCCGGCGCGGTACTGGCTTGCCGAGTCGACGGGCAGGTCGACGCCGGCGCTGTGGCGGAACACGTAGCGCACGAAGCCGCTGCAGTCGAAGCCGGTCTTCGGGTCGCGCCCGCCGCGGCGGTAGCGGATGTTCTGCAGCGTCATCGAGAAGTCGGCCAGCAGCTTGCGCAGCCCGCCGACCGGGCCCGTCGTACCCGGCGCGATCGCGATCGCGCCGGTCGAAGCGGCATCGGGCGAAGCGGATTCGGGCGCAACGGCCGCAGGTTCGGCGAACAAGGTGCCGGAGGCCGGCCAGGCCGTCGATGCGATCGCCGATGCGGATTCGAGCTGCCATGGGCGCAGGTCGATCGCCGACGGCGCGGCGACCGCGGCGCTGCCGTGCGTCGCGGCGAGCGCGAGCAGGAACAGGGCTGTCATTCGCTGGAAGGGCATCGAATCGCTCGCGGATACGGACAAGGAGGCGACACCGCTTGCGCAGTCCGGCCCACCCCCGTGGAGCGGGGAAAGTAGCAAAGCCCTTTTTCGGAGTTGTTTGGCGCGCGTTAAGCCAAGCCCGATCCGGATGGATTTCTGTGACGCCGTTCCGCTACGGGCTGCGAACGGGACCGCGAAAATCAGCCCGCCGGACGGGCCAGGACGGTGCCATCGAGCAGCGCGCGCGCGACCGGCACGACCTCGTCGGTCCACAGCGCGTACTGCGCCGCCGACGGGTGCAAGCCGTCGGCGACGAGCATCGCGTCGCCGTCGCCGGCCTCGCGCGAAATCGCGGTGATGTCGACGAAGGGGACGCCGGCGCCGCTCGCGATCGCGCGGGCGGCGGCATTGAACGCGTCGATCTCGGCGCCGACCTGCGCGGCGTCCCGGCCCTGCACGCGCGCGAAGCGGGTGACGCCCCAGTCGGGGATCGAGACGACGAATACGCGCGCCGGCGATGCCGCGAGCGCGCTCGCGCGCGCGAGCAAGGCCGCGAACTCGTCGCTGTATTCCTCGAGCGCGCGTCCGCGGTACTGGTTGTTCACGCCGATGAGCAGGCTCACCAGCGCGTACGGCGGCGCCAGCGTCGCCGCATCCATCGCGGCGGAGAGCTCGCCGGTGGTCCAGCCCGTGGTCGCGACGATCTCGGGATCGGCGAGGGAGATGCCGAGTGCACGCAGGCGCCGCGCGAGCTGCGCGGGCCATCGTTCCTCCGCGGCGACGCCTTCGCCGATCGTGTAGGAATCGCCGAGGGCGAGGTAGGTCGCGGTGTTCATCGGGGTCCCGGGATGGTCGCAACGGCAACGGCAACAACACCAGATTGAAACACGGAGCACACGGAGTTCACGGAGAAAGAACCTCCTCGATGCGCGGTGCGATCGGAGCGTACGCGATCCATACGTGGCAATGCATGCGTCGAAATCGCAAACGGATCTTCTCGGTGTGCTCCGTGTGCTCCGTGTTTCAGGCTTCGCCTTTCACGCGACGCGACGCGCCGACGACGCTGCCGCGCGCGCGAGTTCGCGCTCGATGCGCGCGAGCGCGTCGGCGAGGACGGCGGGTTCGGGCAGCAGGGTCAGGCGGAAGTGGTTGCGCGCGGCGATGTTGAAGCTCGAACCGGGCACGAGGATGATCTGTTCGTGCTCGAGCAGGTCGAGTGCGAAGGCGGCGTCGTCGAAACCGGGCAGGCGGTCGGGATCGACGCCGGGGAATGCGTAGAGGGCGCCGTGGGGCGCGACCATGCGCAGGAACTGGCTGCGTTCGACCGCGTCGACGACCGCTGCGCGCGCTGCGTGCAGGCGACCCCCGGGGCGCGTGAGCGCGCCGATTTCGTTCGGTCCCTCGAGCGCGGGCTTGATCGCCCACTGAGC
>DASTSE010000062.1:0-7539 GCA_035760865.1 Dokdonella sp. | reverse complement strand
CGCCAGCGCGCGCGCGACGAAGCGCGCGGCCGCCGCATCGGCGATGCGCGCGACGCGTGGCCGCGCCGCGGCCGCGCGCTCGACCATCCGCGCGAGCGCCGACAGCACGGTCGCCGGGCCGACCCGTCGCACCTCGACGTCGACCGGGCCGTCGAGCGCGACGCTGCCGGCGACGACGTCGTCGCCGGCCTCGCGCACGCACGCCGCGGATTCGCCGGTCAGCAGGGATTCGTCGACGCGGCAGCGCGCGCTGCGCAGCACGCCGTCGGCGGGGATCGTCGCGCCCGCGCCGACGCGCACGACCTGGCCCGGCTCGAGCTCGTGCACGCCGACCGTCTCGCAGCCGCCGTCGACGACGCGTTCGGCCGTCGCAGGCTGCAACTGCACGAGTGCGTCGGCGACTTCGCCCGCGCGCTGGCGCGCGCGCAGCTCGACATAGCGGCCGAGCAGCAGCAGGAATACGAACATGCAGACCGAATCGAAGTACACCTCGCCGCCGCCGAGCACGGTCGCGACGACGCTGCCGGCGTAGATCGCGCCGATCGCGAGCGCGACCGGCGTGTCCATCGACAACCGGCGCGCGCGCCATTCGCGCAGCGCGCCGGCGAAGAACGGGCGCGCCGCATAGAGCACCACCGGCGTCGCGACGAGCATGCCCATCCAGCGCAGGAACGCGTGCACGGTCGGATCGATGCCGTCGAACGCGCCCGCGTACAGCGCGACCGCGTACATCATCGCCTGCATCGCGCCGAAGCCGGCGACGACGAGGCGCTTCATCGCCGCGCGCCGTTCGCCGGTGCGCAAGGCGTCGATGCGGTCGCCCTCGAGCGGGTGCGGCCGATAGCCGAGGCGCGCGAGCGCGGCGAGCAGCGTGGACAGGCGCGTGCGGCGCGGGTCGAACACGATCCGCACGCGCTGCACGAGCGGCGACACGGCCGCCTCGCCGACGCCGTCGCAGCGGACGAGCGCGCGCTCGATCAGCCAGGCGCAGGCCGAACAGCGCATGCCTTCGACGAGCACGGTCGCCTCGGCGCGACCCTCGGCGAGTTCGCGCACGTGCCGGCGCGCGAGGCGCGGGCGGTCCCATTCGGCGAAGTCGTCCGCCGGCGCGGCGCGTTCGCCGGTGCCTTCGCGCAATCGGTAGTAGTCGGCGAGGCCGAGGCCGTCGATCCATTCCACCGCGGCACGGCAGCCGATGCAGCAGACCGGATGGACCTGCGTTCCGATCGTGGCGAACAGCGGCGCACCGTCGCCGATCGGTTCGCCGCAATGGAAGCAGGGGCCCGACATCGGTGTCAGTGCTGCGGCATCGCCGCCGCGGCGGGGCGCGCCGGCGGCTGGTGGCTCGGCCGCGGCGCGTCGTTCGGCACGACGATGTGCGCGTCCGGGTGGCGTACCGCGGTGGCGACGAGCGACAGCGAGCCGGCCACGGTCGCGCCGAGCAGCACGAGCATGAGCCAGACTTCGCCGACGCGGTACCAGCGCATCGGCGTCGCGGGTGCGGATTGGATCGGCGTGTTCATGGGGCCTCCGGGGCGAAGAATTGCGCCTTCGCGCGCGCGAGTTCGCTGCCGTCGGCGGCGACGACGACGATCGTGACGGGATTGCGCCCGTGCACCGCGCCGCGATCGGCGCGCAGGGTCAGCGGCAGCGAGAACACTTCGCCCGGGTCGAGCGAGACGCTCGCGTTGCCGACCGTACGCAGCGGCAGCGGGGTGTCCGCGCGCAGGCTCAGCGCGACCGCGTGGTCGGACTTGTTGGCGAGCTTGACCGCGTAGCCGTTCTCGATCGCGCCCGCGGCGACGGTGCGGAACAGCGCGTTGCGATCGTGCAGCACTTCGGCGATCAGCGGCGCGCGCGCGACGACGCCCCATGCGAACGCGGCGACGAGCGCGCACAGCACGCCCGCGTAGACGAACACGCGCGGGCGCAGGATGTGCCGCGGCTTGCCGCCGAGCTCGTTCTCGGTCGTGTAGCGGATGAGGCCGCGAGCGAGGCCGACCTTGTCCATCACGGCGTCGCAGGCGTCGATGCACGCGGCGCACGCGATGCAGTCGATCTGCAGGCCGTTGCGGATGTCGATCCCGGTCGGGCAGACCTGCACGCAGGCGAGGCAGTCGATGCAGTCGCCGAGCGTTTTCGTCGCATTCGGCGCCGCGCCGACGCTGCGCAGCTGCGCGCGCGAGCGGTGGCCGCGCGGCTCGCCGCGCGCGACGTCGTAGCTGATGACGAGCGTGTCGCGGTCGAACATCGCGCTCTGGAAGCGCGCGTACGGGCACATGTACTTGCACACCTGCTCGCGCAGCATGCCCGCGTTGCCCCAGGTCGCGAACGAATAGAACAGGATCCAGAACGTCTCCCAGCCGCCGAGGCGCAGCTGCACGACTTCGGCGCCGAGTTCGCGGATCGGCGTGAAGAAGCCGACGAAGGTGAAGCCGGTCCACAGCGCGAACACGACCCAGGCGACGTGCTTGGCCGCCTTGCGCACGAGCTTGGCGCGGCCCCACGGCTCCTTGTCGAGCCGCATGCGCGCGTTGCGGTCGCCCTCGATGCGCCGCTCTATCCAGAGGAACACCTCGGTCCACACCGTCTGCGGGCAGGCGTAGCCGCACCAGAGCCGGCCCGCGAGCGCGGTGAAGAAGAACAGGCTCAGCGCCGCGATGATGAGCAGCAAGGTGAGCAGGTAGAAATCCTGCGGCCAGAAGGTGAGGCCGAACACGTGGAAGCGGCGCGCGGGCAGGTCGAACAGCACGAGCTGCTGCCCGCCGATGCTGATCCACGGGAACGCGTAGAACATGCCGAGCAGCCAGAACACCGCGGCGATGCGCAGGCGCTGGAAGCGGCCGTCGATCTCGCGCGGGTAGACCTTCGGCTGCTTCGCGTACAGTGCGCCGTCGCCGTCGACGACGCGCACGTCGATCCGGCGCGAACCCGTGTTCATCGCCGTTCTCCGTGCGGCGTGGGCGCGCGCAGCAGCAACGCCGTGAACAGGCTCGCCGACGCGGTGCAAAGCCAGAACATGAAGAAGCCGATCGTGTAGCCGAGTTCGCGCGACAGCGCGACGCGCGGCCAGGTGATCGTCGCGAGGTCGAGCGGGTCGACGATGGCGAAGAACACCATCGTCGCCACGCCCGCGGCGAAGAACGACGGCCAGAGGATCGCACCGAACCAGTGGACGCTCGCGTCGCGCATCGTCATTGCGCTCCCGCCGAAGGCGAGGCCGCGGGCGCGGCGGCCGGAGCCGTCGCGTCGTGCGGGTTCTGCGACAGCAGCCAGGCGACCGCGAGGCGCGCGCGGTCCTCGCCGATCACCGAGCCCCATGCGGGCATCGTGCCGCTGCGCCCCTCGACGATCGCGGTGCGCACCGCGGCGACGTCGCCGCCGCCGTGCAGCCAGATGTCGTCGGTGAGGTTCGGCGCGCCGAGCGCGTGGTTGCCCTTGCCGTCCTTGCCGTGGCACGCGGCGCAGATCGTCTCGAAGCGCGGCTTGCCGAGGTCGGCGAGGCGCGCGTCGTGCGGGCGGCCGGACAGGCTCATGACGTAGTGCGCGACCTGCTCGACGCCGCCGTCGGGCAGCGTCGCCGCGAGCGGAGGCATGACGCCGTGGCGGCCGTGCAGCACGCTCGCGAGCATCGTGTCGCCGTCGCTGCCGTACAGCGCGTCGTCGTCGACGAGGTTCGGATAGCCGACCGCACCGCGCGCGTCCGAGCCGTGGCAGGCGGCGCAGGTGTTCGCGAACACGTTGCGGCCGATCTTCACCGCTTTCGGATCCTGCGCGAGCTCGGCCAGCGGCCGGCCGCGGAAGCCCGCGTAGAGCGCCTCGAGCTTCGCGTTGGTGTCCTTGAGCTCGTCGCTGACCGCGCCGGTCGAGGTCCAGCCGAGCCGGCCCGCGAAGCTGCCCATGCCCGGATACAGCACGAGGTAGCCGATGCCGAAGATCACGGTCAGCACGAACAGGCCGAACCACCAGCGCGGCAGCGGGTTGTTGAGTTCCTCGAGGTCGCCGTCCCAGACGTGGCCGGTGGTCGCGCGCGCGTCGCCCTCGCCGGCGCGGCGGCGCGAGGTCGCGAACAGCAGCACGACGAGGCCGACGATGTTGACCACGACGATGACGATGATGAACCAGCTCCAGAACGCGCTCATCGGCGATTCTCCGCATGCAGGGGGTCGGCCGCGTGCTCGAGCGCGAGCGTGGCGGCTTCGTCGAAGGCTTCGCGCCGGCGTGCGCTCCACGCCCATGCGAACAGCGCGGGGAACAGCACGAGCATCAGTGCGATGAGGATTCCCGAGATCATTTCGCGGCCTCCGGTGCGGGCGCCTGCACGTTGGTGCCGAGCCCTTGCAGGTAGGCGACGAGCGCGTCCATCTCGGTCTGGCCGGTGACGGCTTCGCGCACGCTCGCGAAGTCGGCGTCCGTGTACGGCGTGCCGAGCAGCTTCAGCGCGTGCATCTTCTTCGTGACGAGGTCGGGATCGACGAGCGCCTGCGACAGCCACGGGTAGCCCGGCATGTTCGACTCGGGCACGACGTTGCGCGGGTTCTTCAGGTGCACGCGGTGCCAGTCGTCCGAATAGCGGCCGCCGACGCGCGCGAGGTCGGGGCCTGTGCGCTTGGAGCCCCACTGGAACGGCCGGTCGTACACCGACTCGCCCGCGGCCGAATACGGCCCGTAGCGCAACGTCTCCGACGCGAGCGTGCGGATCATCTGCGAGTGGCAGCCGTAGCAGCCCTCGCGCACGTAGACGTCGCGACCGGCGAGGCGCAGCGGCGAGTAGGGTTTCACCCCGGGCGCCGGCTCGACCGCCTGCGCCTGGAACATCAGCGGCACGATCTCGGCGAGGCCGCCGCTGAGGATCGCGACGAGGATCAGCGTGGCCATCAGGCCGACGTTCTTTTCGATGAAGGCATGCAGCATGGCGGCGACCTCAGGCGTGGACCGGCAGGGGAACGGCGACGACCGGAACCGCCCGTCGCGGCATGCACGTCTTCCACGCGTTCCAGCACATGATCAGCATGCCGGCGAGGAACATGAGGCCACCGAGCACGCGCGTGACGTAGAACGGATAGGTCTGGCGCAGCGACTCGACGAACGTGTAGGTGAGCGTCCCGTCCGGGTTCGTCGCGCGCCACATGAGGCCCTGCATGACGCCGGCGATCCACATCGCGGCGATGTAGAGCACGACGCCGATCGTCGCGACCCAGAAGTGCACGTCGATCGCGCGCGTCGAATGCATGCGTTCGGCGCCGAACAGCTTCGGCAGCATGCTGTACACCGCGCCGATGGTCACGAACGCGACCCAGCCGAGCGCGCCGGAGTGCACGTGGCCGATGGTCCAGTCGGTGTAGTGGGAGAGCGAGTTGACCGTCTTGATCGACATCATCGGCCCTTCGAAGGTCGACATGCCGTAGAACGACAGCGAGACGATCATGAACTTGAGGATCGGATCGGTGCGCAGTTTGTGCCACGCGCCCGACAGCGTCATCATGCCGTTGATCATGCCGCCCCAGCTCGGCGCGAGCAGGATCAGCGAGAACACCATGCCGAGCGACTGCGCCCAGTCCGGCAGCGCGGTGTAGTGCAGGTGGTGCGGGCCGGCCCACATGTAGACCGCGATCAGCGCCCAGAAGTGCACCACCGACAGGCGGTACGAGTAGATCGGCCGCTGCGCCTGCTTGGGCACGTAGTAGTACATGATCCCGAGGAAGCCCGCGGTGAGGAAGAAGCCGACCGCGTTGTGGCCGTACCACCACTGCACCATCGCGTCGACCGCGCCCGAATAGACCGGGTACGACATCGTCAGCGTCACCGGGATCGCGAGGCTGTTGACGATGTGCAGCACGGCGACGGTGAGGATGTACGCGCCGAAGAACCAGTTGGCGACGTAGATGTGCTTGACCTTGCGCTTGGCGATCGTGCCGAAGAACACGACCGCGTAGACGACCCAGACGACGGCGATGAGCACGTCGATCGGCCAGATGAGCTCCGCGTACTCCTTGCTCTGCGTGTAGCCGAGCGGCAGCGTGATCGCGGCGAGCACGATCACCGCCTGCCAGCCCCAGAACGTGAATGCGGCCAGGCGGTCGCCGAACAGGCGCGCCTGGCAGGTGCGCTGCACGACGTAGTATGACGTCGCGAACAGGCCGCAGCCGCCGAACGCGAAGATCACCGCGTTCGTATGCAGCGGCCGCAGCCGGCTGTAGGTGAGCCACGGGATGTCGAAATTCAGTGCCGGCCAGGCCAGTTGCGCCGCGATCAGCAGGCCCACGGCCATGCCGACGACGCCCCAGACGATCGTCGCGATCGTGAACTGGCGCACGACCCGGTCGTTGTAGGTTTCCACGCTCTGCATAGGTTCGCCCCTCGAAGTTGCGCGCGAAGTGTCGGCGACGCACCCGCGAGCGGACTTGATCGGCGTCAAGTGCGAACGGCGCCGCGGCTTGCGCGGGGTGCGACGTTTCGCCACGATCGGCCGCGCGTGTCTCGTCGTCGCCCGCTTTGACGTTCCATGGGTCGAAGCCCGCATCCGTCCTGGAGGAATCGATGAACGCTCCCGCGAACTTCCCGCTCCGCCTGCTCGCCGCCTCGCTGCTGCTCGCCGCTGCCGGCGAGGCGGGCGCGACCAACGCCGTCGTCTCGCCGCCGAACTGCAACGAGGCCGGCTTCAACGCCGCGCTCGCGACCGTCGACGGCAGCGGCGGCGGCACGATCACGTTCAACTGCGGCACGGCGACGATCGCGTTCACCGGCTACAAGCAGGTCGCCAACGACGTCGCCATCGACGGCGGCGGCACGATCACGTTCGACGGCGGCAATACGTCGGCGTTCTTCCAGGTGTTCGGTTCGGCGGCGGTCGTGCTCAAGCGCCTGACCCTGCAGCACGGCGAGTTCAACCAGAGCCATGCGCTTGAGAACTTCGGCTTCCTGCGCCTGGACCATGTGAAGATGCAGAACAACGCATCGACCGGCGCACCGATCCTCAACCAGGGCAGCCTCATCGCCGAGTGGAGTACGTTCTCCGGCAACACGAACACCGGCACGGCGACGAGCGGCTGCGGCGGCGTGATCCTCAATGACGGCGGCAGCGCGACGATCCGCTACAGCACCTTCAGCGGCAATGCCGCCGCGACCGGCGGTGGCGCGATCTACAGCACCTCGGACCTCGACGTCGCCAATTCGACGTTCACGGGCAACAGCACGACCGGCTCGGGTTCCGGCGGCGGCGCCATCTTCCAGACCGGCGGCGGCACGAGCGTGGTGACTTACGCCACGGTCGCGAGCAACTCCGGCCAGACTTACGGTGGCGGCATCTACAGCGAAGATCCCGCAGTGCTCGTCGTCAGCCGTTCGATCATGGCCAACAACACCAATGGCAACTGCGACGGCAGCAGCACCGCGCTCGTGTCCGGCGGCTACAACGTCTGGTTCGGCGCGACCTCGTGCCCGTTCTCGCAGGCCGGCGACGGCGCCGGCAACCCGATGCTCGGCGCGCTCGCGAACAACGGCGGGCCGACCCAGACGATGCTGCCCGCGGCCGGCAGC
>DASTSE010000061.1:0-7626 GCA_035760865.1 Dokdonella sp. | reverse complement strand
GCTGCGCGACACGCGCGACGCGGCCGGCGCGACGACGCTATGGGCCGCGTCCGAGCACGGCCTCTACCACGCGCGCGACGGCAACTGGGATCGCCTCGCCTGCGCGGGCGACAGCGCGGTATTCGACCTGCGCGAGCGTGGCACTGCGGGTCACGAGCATGCGCTGTGGCTCGCGACCTTCGACGGCCTCACGCGCGTCGACCTCGACCACGGCCTGGCGTGCACGCGCGTGGTGCTGCCGGCACCGGCGAAGGCGGCGTCGGTCTACCAGCTGCGGTTCGATGCGTCGGCGCGCACGTACCTGTTCGGCGCCTACGGCGTGCTGCGCCTGCCGGCGGATTATCGCGGCCCCGACGATGCGCGCGTCGAGCGCTTCGACCTCGCCGACGGCTTGCCCGACCTCGAGTTCACGCGCGCATCGCTCGTCGACGCGCGGGGCCGCCTGTGGGGCGGCACGATCGAAGGCGTGGCGCTGTACGACCCTGCGGCGGAGCGGCCGCCGGCCGCGCCGCGGCCTTTGCGCATCCTCGACGCAAGGGAGGAAGGCAGCGGCCGCGAACTCGACGAACAGGCCGACCTCGACGAGTCCGCCGGCAACGTCGTGTTCGAACTCAGCCTGCTTTCGTACCAGCGCGACTACCGCACGCGCTATCGCACGCAGCTGGTGGGGCTGGAATCGAAACCCGGCAAGTGGAACGAAAGCGCGTACCGCAGCTACAGCCGCCTCCCGCCGGGCACGTACGAGTTCCGCGCGTGGGCGCGTGCGGCCGACGGCGTGGTGAGCGGACCGGTTTCGCGTGCGTTCCGCGTGCACGCGCCTTGGTGGCGCCGGCCGTGGGCATTCCTGCTCTACGCCGCGGCGATGATCCTGCTCGGCCTGTTCGCGGGACGCCTGCGTGCGCGCGCATTCGCCGCGCGCGCGCGCGCGCTCGAATCCGAAGTCGCCGAGCGCACGCGCGCGCTCGCCGAAGCGAACCGGCGGCTCGCGCACGCGTCGCTGACCGATCCGCTCACCGGCCTGTGGAATCGGCGCTACTTCGCCCTCGAACTGCCGCCCGAATGCGAACGGGCCATCCGGCGCGCCGCGCGCGGCGAGCGCTCGGCCGACCTCATCTTCATCCTCGCCGACGTCGACCATTTCAAGCGCATCAACGACGCGCATGGCCACGCCGCCGGCGATGCCGTGCTGGTCGAGTTCGCGCGCCGCGTGCGCACGCTGCTGCGCACCGGCGATGTCGCGCTGCGCTGGGGCGGCGAGGAGTTCCTCGTCGTGCTGCGCGACACCGAGCGCGAGCGCGCGTTCGCGTCGGCGCTGCGCCTGCGCGACGCGATCGCGGCGACACCGTTCGCGATCGGCGCGACGTCCTTGTCGGTGACCTGCTCGATCGGCTGGGCCGCGTTTCCGTTCGAGCCCGGCGCGCCTCGCCGGCACAGCGTCGACCAGGTCATCACGTTCGCGGACGCAGCGCTCTATCGCGCCAAGTGCGGCGGTCGCGACCGCATCGTCGGCGCGCACGCGCAGAAAACCGGCGAAGCGGATGGCATCGCGTTCACCGATGGCGACGAAAACGCAGGTATCTGAGTCCGACCCCGCTGCCGGGTCGTCGCCGCCACACGCGGCGCAGCGGACGGTCGGTCGTGCGTCGGGTAGACCGCGAGCCGAGCGGCGCAGCCCGCACGACGGCGTCGGCGTAGCTGCGAAACCCTGCGCGCGTCGCGACCGCGTCAGAGCGCGTCGGCGTCGAGTTCGCCGGTGCGGATGCGCACGATGCGGTCGAGCTGCCAGACGAAGATCTTGCCGTCGCCGATCTTGCCGGTGTTCGCGGCCTGGCTGATCGCCTCGACGACACGCTCGAGCTGGTCGGCGGCGACCGCGACCTCGAGCTTGATCTTCGGCAGGAAGTCGACCACGTACTCGGCGCCGCGATAGAGCTCGGTATGACCCTTCTGGCGCCCGAACCCGCGCACTTCGGTGACGGTGATGCCTTGCACGCCGATCTCGGCGAGCGCTTCGCGCACGTCGTCGAGCTTGAACGGCTTGATGATCGCCATGACCATCTGCATCGCGGTCTCCCGGTGGATTGGCCTGCGTCGGCGACTATAGCCGATCGACCGGTAGGAAATTTCCTACAGTGCAATCCGAATTCCGCGGATGGCGGCAGCGCACCGGCGTCCTAGACTGCAGGACGCGGGGAGGTTGCGCCGACGGACCGGCGCCGCAGGGAGGCTCCGATCGGCGACGAACACCGCGTTCGTCGCCGGTCGCCCGCACGGAGGCCGGCAGGGCGCCGGATCCGAACGGTCGGTACAGGCCGCGGATCGCCCGCTACGATGTACGTCTCATCCGCATGCCAGGTGAACGCATGATCCACGTCCAAGCCATCGACTCGCTCGCACAACGCCTCGCGGCGCTGGTACCGCCGGGCCTGCACGAAGCGCGCGCCGATCTCACGGCGAGCTTCCGCAGCGCGCTGCAGGCCGGCCTGCGCGACCTCGACCTCGTCACGCGCGAGGAATTCGACGTGCAACGCTGCGTGCTGCTGCGCACGCGCGAGAAGATCGAGGAGCTCGAGCAGCAGGTGCTCGCGCTCGAACGCAGCCTCGACGCGAACGCCGCGCCGAAGCACTGATCCGTCCGCGGCGGGCGTTTCTCCGCCGCGTCGACCCGCGCCACGACAAGGACTCGCCGCCACGGCGGCGAGGCGCGCGATCGTCCGCGGCAGGAGGCCGCCTGCACGCATGGAACGCCGCCGATCGGATTTCCCGGGACGCCCGCTGCCCGCCGCAGTTCACCCCATGGCGCGGACAGCGGGCCTTTTTCCCGCCCGCTCGCGCACGCGCGCATGAGCCTCGCGGTCGTCTTCAGCCGTGCCCAGATCGGCATCGCGGCCCCGCTCGTGTCGTGCGAGGTGCACCTTTCCGGCGGCCTGCCGGGTACCTCGATCGTCGGCCTGCCGGAGACGACCGTGAAGGAGGCGCGCGACCGCGTGCGCGCGGCGATCCTCAACGCGCAGCTCGAGTATCCGCAACGCAGGGTCACCGTGAACCTCGCGCCGGCGGACCTGCCCAAGGACGGCGGCCGGTTCGACCTGCCGATCGCACTCGGCGTGCTCGCCGCGAACGGCGGCATTCCGCGCGGCGCGCTCGACGACTGCGAGTTCATCGGCGAGCTCGCGCTGTCGGGCGAACTGCGCGCGGTGCACGGCGTGCTGCCGGCCGTGCTGCAGGCGACGCGGCACGGGCGACGCGTGATCGTTCCGTGCGACAACGCGTCCGAGGCTGCGCTCGTCGAGGGTGCCGACGTGCGCGTCGCGCGTTCGCTGCTCGAGGTCTGCGCGCACCTCTGCGGGCGCATCGATTTGCCGCGCGCCGAGGGTGCGGGCCCAAGCGGGCTCGTCGCGAGCGCGACGCCCTGCCTGTCCGACGTGCGCGGCCAGCCGCTCGCGCGGCGCGCACTCGAGGTCGCCGCGGCGGGCGCGCACAACCTGCTGCTGGTCGGGCCGCCGGGCACGGGCAAGACGATGCTCGCGAGCCGCCTGCCCGGGATCCTGCCGCCGCTCGATGAGCACGAGGCGCTCGAGCTCGCCGCGGTGCGATCGGTCGCGGGACACGACACCGACGTCGCGAACTGGAAGCAGCGCGCGTTCCGCGCGCCGCACCACACCGCGTCGGCGGCGGCGCTGGTCGGCGGCGGCACGGTGCCGCGTCCGGGCGAGATCTCGCTCGCGCACCACGGCGTGCTCTTCCTCGACGAGATCGTCGAGTTCGATCGCCACGTGCTCGAGGTGCTGCGCGAGCCGCTCGAGTCGGGTCGCATCTCGATTTCGCGCGCCGCGCGCCAGGCCGAGTTCCCGGCTCGGTTCCAGCTCGTCGCCGCGATGAACCCGTGCCCGTGCGGCTATGCGGGCGACGCGTCCGGACGCTGCCGCTGCACGCCCGATGCGATCGCGCGCTACTGCTCGCGCCTGTCGGGCCCGCTGCTCGATCGCATCGACCTCAAGCTGGAGGTGCCGCGCGTCGCCCTGGCCGAGCTGCGCGACGGCACGGGCGGTGAAGACAGCGCGACCGTACGGGCGCGCGTCGCCGCTGCACGCGAGCGCCAGCTGCAGCGCGCGGGCAAGCCGAACGCGTGGCTCGGCAATCGCGAAGTCGAGCGCGACTGCGCACTCGACGCGAGCCTGCACGCACTGCTCGACCGCGCGGTCGAACGGCTCGGCCTTTCCGCGCGCGCCTATCACCGCGTGCTGCGCGTCGCGCGCACGCTCGCCGACCTCGCCGGCAGCACCCGCATCGACGCCCCGCACCTCGCCGAAGCGATCCAGTACCGTCGCTTCGGTGGCTGAAGCGCGCCGGTCCGCGGGGCCGCGTCCCGACCGCTATGATCGTCGTCGGGGCCTCGACGAATGAATGCGATCCACAATACCTACTGGCTGCTCGCCGCCGTCTCCGCGCTGATCCTCGTCGGCATCGGGTCTAGCCTCGTTGCGCGCCGCTTCGGCGCACCGCTGCTGCTCGTGTTCCTCGTCGTCGGCATGCTCGCAGGCGTCGACGGTCCGGGCGGAATCCATTTCGACGACGTCGGCGCGACATACGGCATCGGCTCGCTCGCGCTGGCGGTGATCCTGTTCGACGGTGGCCTGCGCACGCGGCGCGAGAGCTTTCGCGGCGTTTCCGCGCCGACCCTGCTGCTCGCGACCGTCGGCGTGGTCGTGACGGCGGCGCTCACGAGCCTCGCCGCACGCGCGCTGCTCGACCTCGGTCCGGTGCAGGCGCTGCTGCTCGGCTCGGTGGTGGCGTCGACCGATGCGGCCGCGGTGTTCTTCCTGCTGCGGGCGGGCGGCCTGCAGTTGCGCTCGCGCGTCGGTGCGACGCTCGAGATCGAATCGAGCGCGAACGATCCGGTCGCGGTGCTGCTGACGACGCTGCTCGCCGAGTACCTCGCTGCGCCGAACGGCATCGCCGTCGGCGACATCGTGCGCGAACTCGCGCTGCAATTCGGCGTCGGCGCACTCGGCGGCGTGCTCGGCGGGTTCGCGATCGCCACCGCGTTGCGCAAGTTGCCGTTGTCGGGCGGCCTCGCCGCGCTGTTTCTCGCCGTCGCCGCGCTGTTCGTGTTCGGCATGACCGGCTGGCTGCACGGCAGCGCGTTCCTCGCGGTCTATTTCGCGGGCGTCGTCGTCGGCAACCGCAACGTGCCGGGCTTCGCCAACCTGCTGTCGGTGCTCGATGCGGGCACGTGGCTGTGCCAGATCGCGATGTTCCTCGTGCTCGGCCTGCTCGCGACGCCGCATGAGCTGGGTCCCGCGCTGCTGCCCGCACTCGGCGTCGCCGCGTTCCTCATGTTCGTCGGCCGGCCGCTCGCGGTCACGCTTTGCCTGGCGCCGTTCCGTTACGGCAAGCGCGAGATCGCCTTCGTCGCCTGGGTCGGCCTGCGCGGCGCCGTCGGCATCTTCCTCGCTTCGATCCCGATGCTGATGCAGCTGCCGAGCGCGCAGCTCGTGTTCAACGTCGCGTTCATCGTCGTACTCGCGTCGCTGCTCGTGCAGGGCTGGACCCTCGGTCTCGCCGCGCGCCTACTCGACGTCGCGCTGCCGCATCGCGATCGCGCGGTGCGGCGCGTCGAGCTCGACCTGCCCGGATCGCTCGAGCGCGAGATGGTCGGCTACGCGGTCGCGCCCGGCGCCGCGATCCTCGACGGCGCGCGCCTGCCGGGTTGGGCGCAGCTTGCGATGGTCGTGCGCGGCGGCGCGATCCTCATGCCCGATGCGTCCGGACCGCTCGTCGGCGGCGACTACGCCTACCTGCTCGCACCGCCGGGACGCGTGTATCGGCTCGACTGGCTGTTCGCGCCACCGGAGGAAGCGCGCGAAGCGGAACGCGAGATGTTCGGCGAGTTCAGCTTCGATGCCGACGTCCGGCTCGCCGACATCGCCGAGTTCTACGCCGTGCCGATTCGCGCGCGCGACGCGCCGCTCACGCTCGCCGAGCATTTCGCGCGGCGCTACGAACACACGATCGAAGTCGGCGATCGCGTGCGACTCGGGCCGGTGAGCCTGGTCGCGCGCGAACTCGACGACGACGGCGTGCGCAAGGTCGGCCTCAAGGTCGAGCGCCTCGGCAACGTGATCGCGCGGCGACCGTGGCTCGCGCGCCTGCTCGGCCGGCGCGTCGTCGAGCGATGACAGCGGCGTGACGCGGTCGTCGCCCTGCACGCGGGGCGCGTCGCTATGATGGTCGCTCCGTGGACCCTCGCCGCATGCAGACCTTGATCGAATCGCCCACGTTGCCGCCGCTCGGCGGCCTGCGAGCGCTCGTCGCCGGCGTCGAGGCGCTCACCGCCGCGCGCCGCGACGGCGTGCTCTGCGTCGTCGTCGACACGAGCGGGTCCAGCTATCGCAAACCCGGCGCGCTCGTGCTGCTCGATGCAGCCGGCGTGCGCGTCGGCGCGTTGTCGGGTGGCTGCCTCGAAGCGGACCTCGAAGCGCGCGCACGCGACGTGCTCGCGAACGGCACCGCGCAGTCGGTCCGCTTCGACACGAGCGGCGACGAGGATCGCGTGTTCGGCTCCGGTACCGGCTGCGGCGGTTCGATCGAGGTGCTGCTGCTGCCGCTGCCGGCGAGCGTCGCCCCGCTGCGCCGCGCCTTGCGTGCGGCCGACGCGCTCGACGTCGAACTCGTGCTCGACCTGGTCGGGAGCGGAGATCGGCTCGGCAGCGGCGAGGCTCGCGCGGGCGACGAGTGCCATCGCTTCGACGAGCGCGGCGCCCCTGTCGACGACGACGCCTTTGCCGCGGATCGGCACGTGCGCATCGCGCCGGCGCCACGCGTGCTGCTGCTCGGCGCGGGCCCGGAGACGCGCCCGCTGCTCGTGCTCACGCGACTGCTCGGCTGGCGCGTCGAGCTCGCCGAACATCGCGAGCGCTGGCTGCGCTTCGCCGCCGACAGCGGCGTCGATGCGGAGTACCGCGACGGCCCCGACGGCTTGGCCGCGGTGCTGGCGGCGACGCGTTTCGATGCCGCGCTCGTGATGAACCACAACCTCGACCTGGATGCGCGCGGATTGCGCGCGCTCGCGGCGACGGCGATTCCGTACGTCGGCCTGCTCGGTCCGGCCGCCCGGCGCGACGAGCTGCTCGCCGAGATCGGCGCTGCGCGCGACGCGCTGCTGCCGAGGTTGCACGCACCGGTCGGCCTGCGCCTCGGCGGCGAAGGCGCCGAAGCGATCGCGCTCGCGATCGTCGCCGAGCTGCAGCAGGAGTTCGCGCGTGCGGCGCGCGCGGCCTGAGGCCGCACACGCGGCGGTGCTGCTTGCGGCAGGCGCATCGACGCGCCTCGGCCGCGCGAAGCAACTGGTCGAGATCGAGGGCGAGCCGCTGCTGCGACGCGCGGCGCGCGCGCTGCTGGAGACGTCGCCGCTCGCGCTCGTCGTCGTGCTCGGCCATGGTGCGGCGGCATTGGAACCGTGCATCGCGGACCTGCCGTTGCGGCGCATCGTCGCCCGCGACCATGCGGAGGGTCTCGCCGCGTCGCTGCGCGCGGGCATCGCCGCGTTGCCCGACTGCGATGGCGCGCTCGTGGCGCTGACCGACCAGCCCGCGCTCGACGGCGCACACTTGCGAGCGCTCT
>DASTSE010000060.1:0-5347 GCA_035760865.1 Dokdonella sp. | reverse complement strand
CCGGCGGGCTTGATGCGCTCGACGACGTGCTCGCCGCGATCCACGCGACCGACGCGCTCGACGCCTCGCGCCGGCGCGCGCACGAGTACGCCGATTCCGCGCGCGATGCGCTCGCCGCGCTGCCGCGCTCGGATGCGCGCGACGCGCTCGCGGTGCTCGCCGACTACGCCGTGGACCGCACGCGCTAGGGTCCCGAAGCGGCAGGAACCCTCTCGCGGCCCGCAACCCTGCGCCGGCTCCAGGCTTCGGCCTCGAGCCGCCCTACGGACTGCTCGAAAGCAGGAGCCTGAAACACGGAGCACCGAGTAAAGAAGAATCGAAAGGAAGCTCTTCTTGGTGTGCTCCGTGTGCTCCGTGTTTCAATCTCTACGCCCAGCGTCCCCGCAGGCCCGTGGCAGCCCGGCGTCGGCCTCGCGCCGGCCAACGGGCTTCGCACGGCGCTACTTCGCGATCGTGTCGTCGACGTCGTCGCATCCGATGTCGCGCCCGCCCTGCTCGACGTCGCGGCGCGCCTTCGCGGCGAGCTTGCGATAGCGCTCGCGCACTTCGTCGAGGTCCTTGTCCTCGAGCTCCTCGAGGTCGAGCAGTGCGTTGTGCGCGCCTTCCATCGCGCGGATGAGTTCGTCCATCTTCACGTGCATCGCCTCGGCGTCGCGGTTCTGCGTGTTCTGGATCAGGAACACCATGAGGAACGTCACGATCGTCGTGCCGGTATTGATCACGAGCTGCCAGGTATCGCTGAAGCCGAACAACGGCCCCGTCACGCCCCAGACGACGACGATGACGACCGCGAGCAGGAACGTTGCCGGCTTGCCGGTCGTGCGCGAAGCGCCGTTGGCGAAGCGCGTGAACCAGGACTTCTTCGCGGCCATGCGCGTGCTCCTTGCATCGAGCGGGCTCAGCCCGCGAACAGCTCGTCGAAGAACGCGTGCATCTGGCGGAACGCGCGCTTCGCGGTGCGCTCGTCGTACTGGCAACCGGGGACCTCGCCGTGCGCGCCCGGGATCGCGAAGCAGTGCACCGCGCCGCCGTAGGCGATGAACTGCCAGTCGACCTTGGCGTCGCGCATCTCCTGCTGGAAGCCGGCGATCTGCTCGGGCGACTCGAACCGGTCGTCGGCGCCGTGCAGCACGAGCACCTTCGCCTTGATCTTCTTCGCGAGCGACGGGTCGTCGGTGGAGAGGTTGCCATGGAACGACACGACGCCCTGCATGTCGGCACCGCTGCGCGCGAGGTCGAGCGTGGTCGCGCCGCCGAAGCAGAAGCCGATCGCGCCCCAGTGGCGGCCGTCGAGCGGCGCCTTGCCCGCCTGCGCCTTGAGCTGGGCGAGCGCGGCATCGATGCGCGCGCGCAGCACGCTGCGGTCCTTGTACATCGCCTCGGTCGCGGCGCCCGCCTCTTTCGGGTTCTTCGGCCGCACGTCGACGCCGTAGACGTCGGCGACGAGGATCACGTAGTCCTTGCCCGCGATCTGCTTCGCGAGCGCGAGGTTCTCGGGCGTGATGCCGAGCCAGTCGGGCGTCATCACGATGCCGGGCCGCGGTGCCTGCACGGCGTCGTCGTAGACGAGCATGCTCTGCATCTTCCTGCCGCCGACGTCATAGTCGATCGGGCGCGACACCATCGCCGCGTGCAGCGGCGCGGCGGACAGGCTGGCGAATGCGAAGGCGAGCAGCGGTCGGAGCATGGCCGGTTCCTCGACGGATGGGGTGCACATCATAGGCCGGCAAGCTGAATGTCGCTGCTACACTGACGCCATTCCATGCCACGGAGCCGCCGATGCGTCGCCTCAGCCTGATCCTCGCCCTTCCCGTCGCCACCGTCGGCATCGCCGCGATCGCGACCGCCGCGGTCAAGCCGGAAACCGCGATCGCGTATCGCCAGGCCGGCTACACGATGCTCGGCTGGAATTTCGGGCCGATGGCGCAGATGGTGCGCGGCAAGGCGCCGTGGGACTCGGCCGAGTTCGCGCGTCGCGCCGAGCGCGTCGCGCTGATCGCGCCGCAGCTGCTCGAAGGTTTCCCGGAAGGCTCCGACACGGGTGCGACGACCGACGCCAAGCCCGAGATCTGGAAGAACATGGATGACTTCAAGGCGAAGATGAACGATCTCGTCGAGCAGTCGAAGCGGCTCGCCGAGGTCGCGAAGTCGGGCGACGAGGCGAAGATGAAGGAGCAGTTCAAGCAGACTGCGGGCGCGTGCAAGGCCTGTCACGACAAGTACCGCAGCGAAGAGTGACGCGCGTGCGGCGCGTCCCGCGCCGCGACGCACGACCGGCCGGCCGCGCTGTCGGCCGGCGCCATCGGGCACCGCGGGCCGAACGGCCGGAGGTCGGCCGGCACGCATTCGCGTGACGACGCCCGAGTGCGTCCGCCCCCCCGATGCAGGACGATCCTGCCCCTCCCGCGCCCGATCGGGCGTGCGGAACGCGCCCTGCGCGCCGCGCGCGTCGATCCGATGCGACGGATACGCGAAGTAAACGCATTCGTCACCGTTTTGTAGTGCGCTTCCGCGCGCCACGGCGAACCATCGACGCCGACGGCGACGACCGTCCGGGCGCACGCGTTGCACCGTGCCGGTGATCCGCGGCTGCGTGCCCTGCAATCCACAGAGGGGAACGATCGATGGTCATGAGTCAACCGTACCGGGCACCCGCGGGCGCCCTGCTGCTCGCGCTCGCGGGCACGTTCGCTGCACCGGCGTCGGCCGAGCCGCCGCGCCTGTGGCAGCCGGGCGACGCGATGCACTACCCCGGCCTGGTCCGGCACGCACAGCCGATGCCCGCGGCAGCGCTCGATCCGGCGGGCCTCGTGGCCACGACGTCGGCGTGGATCGAGCAGAGGGTCGTCGCGGCCGATGGCGGCGCGGGCGATCTCTACGGTTTTCGCGTGCTCGTCGCGGGCGACACCGCGTTCGTGAGCGCGCCGGCGCCGCTCGCGCGCTCGGGCGCGGTCTACGTCTACCACTTCGACGGCGCCAACTGGGTCGAAACGCAGCGGATCACCGCGACGCAATCGCCGAGCGCGCCGCCGAACTGGTCGGATTTCTTCGGCTGGTCGCTGTCGCTGTCGTCATCGGGCGACCGGCTGCTCGTCGGCGCACCGGAAATGTTCAACCCGATGTTCGGTCCCGCGGGCGGCGCCTACCTGTTCGCACGCGGCGGCGACGGCACCTGGTCGCAGGTGCAGGATTTCGCCTCGCCCGCGCCGTTGACGCTGACGTGGTTCGGCCGCGCGGTCGCGCTCGCGGGCGACGTCGTGCTCGTCGGCGAGCCCTCGTACAACATGAGCACCGAAGGCGGCCGCGGCGCCGTGCATGCGTTCGCCGAAAGCGGCGGCAGCTGGTCGCTCGTGCAGACGATCCGCGCGAGCGACGGCCAGAACATGGACGACCACTTCTTCGGCGGCGCGATCGCGAGCGACGGTACCACCGTCGTCGTCGGCGCGCCGGGCGCCGACTATTCATCGAGCGGCGCCTATCCGACCGGCTCGGTCTACGTCTACGGGAACGCGGGCGGCACATTCACGGAAATGCAGAAGCTGCAGGCCGACGACGGCGCCGACGGCGACCAGTTCGGCTATGCGGTCGCGCTGTCGGGCACGCAGCTGCTCGTCGGTGCGCCCGCGGCGACGATCGCAGCGAACGTGCACCAGGGCGCCGCATACGTGTTCGACGGCAGCGGCGCCTCGTTCGAACAGGCACAGAAGCTCGTCGACGACGCGGGCGTCGCCTACGACCAGTTCGGACAGTCGGTCGCGATGCGCGGCGGCGTCGCGCTGGTCGGCATGTGGAGCTACAACGACGAACCGGGCGGTACGCCGCCGCCGCCGAAAGCAGGCCACGTCGCCCTGTTCACCGCGGACGGGACGACCTGGTCGCTCGCCCAGACGCTCAACGGCGGCCATGGCAGCGAAGGCGATTCGTACGGCTGGGACGTGGCGACCGACGGCGCGACCCTGCTCGTCGGTGCGGATGCCGACGGCAGCATTGCGCAGTACCAGGGTGCAGCCTACTTCTACGCGAACGACACGGTGTTCGCCGACGGTTTCGACGGCTGATACCGGCCGGCTCCGCGCACGGATGCGCGGACGCGGCCGCTCAGCCCGCCTCGCCCCAGGCAACGAGCGCCCACACGGCGCCTGCGGCGAGGAGGCCGAGCGCGAGCGCGAGCGAGACCGGTGCGAAACGCAGCGGTCGCACTGCGCCATCGCGGGCGCAGCCCGACCACATCGGCGCGACGAGGTTCGTGCCGCGCAGCGCGTAGGCGGCGATCGCGCCGAGATGCAGCACGATCAGCGCGAGCAGCACGTAGCGGTTCCATCCGTGCACGCGCGTCATGAACGCGACGGTCGCGGCGGAGGCGCGCGCGACGAGCGGGCCGTCCTCGCTGATGTCGTCGCTCGCGAACAGGCCGCTCGTCGCCTGCAGCGCGAGCGACGCGAGCATCGCGACGACCGACCAGCCGCCGAGCGGATTGTGTCCCGCGTGACGCTGCGCGTCGCCGCGCCGCAGGGCGGCGATGTACTGCAGCAGCGCGCGCGGACCGCGCAGGAACTCGCCGAAGCGGCTCGTCTGCGAGCCGGCGAAGCCCCAGAAGACGCGGAACACGATGAGTGCGAGCGTCGCGTAGCCGCAGCGGTAGTGCCATTCCATCGACGGCCAGCCGAACTCGCCGCTCGCGTACTGCACCGCGACGAGCAGCACGAGCAGCCAGTGGAATGCGCGCGTCGGCAGGTCCCAGACGCGTGCAGGACCGGGCGCACTCACGACGCGTCCCATTCGTACACGGTCACGGTGGAGGCGCGCTCGCGATGCAGGGGGTCGCGCTCGGCGACCGCGCGCGCGTCCTCGAGCGACTCCGCGCGCAGCAGGTACGCGCCGCCGCTCGCGTCGCCGAAAGCGCCCGAGAGTTCGATGCGCCGCTGCGCGCGCAGTCCGGCGAGGAAATCGCGGTGGGCACCGACGAGGCCGACATCGAAACCCGGGTTGCGCATGACGAGCACGAGGTATCGTTTCATGGGTCGATCTTCGCATGAACGCACGCGCCGGTCGTAGGCCGGCGCACGCAAGAGCGCGTGCAGCCCTGCGCTCCGGGCTGCGCGCGCAGCCGCGCTGCTGCCATGCGGCGCGAATGCGGAGGCACTCGATCGCATGATGCGCCGGCTTCGCACCCACGCTTCGGCGGCACGCGCTGCTGCCGCGGCGCGTGCCGCCCTACGCGATGCCGAGGCCTTCGATGCGGCCGATCGCTGCGGGGTCGAAACCGGCGAGGCGCGCGAACGCGCAGCCGCGCTCGGCGTAGTCCTTGAACTGGTCGAAACTCGGCGCGCCGGGCGAGAGCAGCACG
>DASTSE010000059.1:0-3018 GCA_035760865.1 Dokdonella sp. | reverse complement strand
AGCACGGTCGGCATCTGCGTCGCGTCGACGAAGGTGCGGAAATCGCCCACCGCGCCGCCGAGCACGATGCCGCCGCCGCCGTAGACGACAGGGCGCGTGGCCTGCGAGATCAGGGCGAGCGCTTCGTGCAGCGAGGCGTCGGACGGGCGCGGCAGCGCATCGATCGGTTGCGGCGCGTGCGCGGGCAGATCGCGCGCGCAGGCGACCTGCACGTCCTTCGGCAGGTCGACGAGCACGGGGCCGGGACGCCCCGAACGCGCGATGCGGAACGCCTCGCCGACCACGCGGGGGAGATCCTCGATGCGGCGCACGATGTAGCTGTGCTTCACCAGCGGCATCGTCATGCCGAACACGTCGAGTTCCTGGAACGCGTCGGTGCCCATGAGCGTGGTCGCGACCTGGCCCGTGATCGCGACGAGCGGGACCGAGTCGAGCATCGCGTCGGCGATGCCGGTGACGAGGTTCGATGCGCCCGGGCCGGACGTCGCGACGCAGACGCCGACGCGACCGCTCGCGCGCGCGTATCCGTTCGCGGCGAACGCGGCGCCCTGTTCGTGGCGCAAGAGCACGTGGCGCAGCGGCGCGCCGTGCAGCGCGTCGTAGAGCGGCTTGATGGCGCCGCCGGGGTAGCCGAACAGCGTGTCGACGCCTTCGGCGACGAGCGCATCGACGAGCCAGCGCGCGCCGTTGCGCGGCGCCTGCGCGCCGCGGGCATCGGGTTGCGGTCGCGCAGGCGTGCCCATCACGCGGCCTTCGTTCGGTCGTGCGCTGCCGCGGCGGGCGGCGTCGCGAGCCACTTCATGTTCGCCCGCAGCGCGCGCCCGACCGCTTCGATCGGGTGTTCGAGGTCGGCCTGCTTGAGGGCGCGGTAATTCGCGTTGCCGGCCGCGTGCTCGGCGATCCACTGGCGCGCGAAGGTGCCGTCCTGGATTTCGGCGAGCACCTGCTTCATCTGCGCGCGCGTGTTGTCGTCGACGACGTAGCGGCCGCGCGTGAGCGCGCCGTACTGCGCGGTCTCGCTGATGAACTCGTGCATGCGCGTGATGCCGCCCTCGTAGAACAGGTCGACGATGAGCTTGAGTTCGTGCAGGCACTCGTAGTACGCGACCTCGGGCTGGTAGCCGGCTTCGACGAGCGTTTCCCAGCCGGCCTGCACGAGCCTGGTCGCGCCGCCGCAGAGCACGGCCTGTTCGCCGAACAGGTCGGTCTCGGTTTCCTCCTTGAACGTCGTGCGGATCGCGTTCTGGCGCGCGCCGCCGATGCCCGCGCAGTAGGCGAGCGCGAGCTCCTCGGCATGGCCGCTGCGATCCTGCTGCACGGCGTACACGCTCGGCACGCCGCGACCGATCTCGTACTCGCGCCGCACGAGCGCACCCGGTCCCTTCGGCGCGACGAGGACCACGTCGAGGTCCTCGCGCGGCGCGACCTGGCCGTAGTGCACGTTGAAGCCGTGCGCGAACAGCAGGCACGCGCCCTCGGCGATGTTCGGCTCGATCACTTCGCCGTACAGCTGCGGCTGCGCCATGTCCGGCACGAGCACGGCGACGAGGTCGGCGTCGCGCACGGCGTCCGCGGGCGACGTCACCGTGAAGCCGTCGGCCTTCGCCTTGGCTTCGGTCGGACCGCCGGCACGCAGGCCGACGCGGACGTCGAAGCCGGAGTCGCGCAGGTTGAGTGCGTGCGCGCGGCCCTGGCTGCCGTAGCCGACGATCGCGATGGTGGGACGTGCGGGCGTACTGTGGGTCATGGCGTGGATTCCGTGGTGGGGAGGAGATGCGATGGATGCGGCAGCGGTGGACGCCGCGATGCGTCGGCTGTTGCCGCATCGCGACAGCGCATCGCGCCGTCCGCCGCTGCCGCGGGGACCGTATCGAGCGGGCCCGGCGTGGTGACCGCGCCGCGCGCGGACGAACCGACGTCGCGCGCGTAGCGCGCGAGCACGCCGGTCGTCGCGCGCGGCGGCACGCGTCGAGGCGGGCGCCGGTCGAGGTCGGCGTCGACGTCGATGCGGCGTGACGCGACGTCGATGCGGATGCGATCGCCGTCGCGCAGTCGCGCGATCGGGCCGCCGCGCGCGGCTTCCGGCGCGACGTGGCCGACCATGAAGCCGTGCGTGGCGCCGCTGAAGCGACCGTCGGTCACGAGGGCGACGTCGTTGCCGAGCCCTTGGCCGACCAGGGCCGCGGTGACCGCGAGCATCTCGCGCATGCCGGGGCCGCCGGCCGGGCCTTCGAAGCGGATCACGACGACGTCGCCGGCCCGGATCGCGCGCGCCTGGACCGCGGCGAACGCCGCTTCCTCGGAGTCGAACACGCGCGCGGTGCCTTCGAACCGTTCGCGGCCGTGGCCGGCGAGCTTGACGATGCAGCCCTCGGGCGCAAGGTCGCCGTAGAGCACCGACCAGCCGCCGCGCGGCTTGATCGGATCGGACACCGGACGCACGGCGTCCTGCGCGACGCGTATGGCGGCGGCTTCGTTCCACGCATCGAGTTCGGCGAAGAACGAGCGCCCGACCACCGTCGGCACGTCGTCGAGCAGCCCGGCGACGCGCAGCTCATGGGCGACGAGCGCGCTGCCGCCGAACGCGAACAACTCCGCGGCGGTATAGCGGCCGCCCGGCTTGAGATCGGCAATGACCGGCGTGCGCGCGGCGCGCTCGAACTCCTCGAGGTCGAACGGCACGCCGGCTTCGTGCGCGATCGCGAGCAGGTGCAGCGCCGCGTTGGTCGAGCCGGCCGTGGCCGACACCGCGCGCGCCGCGTTGCGCAACGAGAGCGGCGTGATCAGTTCGCGCGGCGTCGGCGTACCGGTCCGCAGGCGCTGCATGACGAGTTCGCCGCAGGCGTGCGCGACGGTCGCCTTGTCCGCGTGCAGCGCGGGCACGTCGTTCGCCTGCAGCGGCGACAGGCCGAGGAACGTCAGCACCATCGCCATCGTGTTCGCGGTGAACTGGCCGCCGCACGCACCCGCGCCGGGGCACGCATGCGTTTCGATGCGGCGCAACGCGGCGTCGTCGAT
>DASTSE010000058.1:0-6728 GCA_035760865.1 Dokdonella sp. | reverse complement strand
GTAGCCGTTGGTCACCGCGTAGAGGCGCGCGACGCCGCCCGACACCGCGGTCGCGAGTGCGGCGGCGCCCTTCTCGACGCCGGGTTTCAACGTGATCGTCTGCGGCCAGCCACCGCTAGTGATCTCGGTGCCGTCGCCGATCGCGTACTTGTGCACCTTGCCGTCCGCGCCGTAGCTGTAGATGAATTGTCGGTCCGGGTCGATCGCGGGCGAGCTTTCGATCGGCGAGTGGCCGCCCGGCGTCGTCATCGTCCAGACCTCGCTGCCGTCGGCCGCGTCGAGCGCGGTGATTCGCCCATTCTGGGCGGTCACGAACAACAGGTCCCTGGTGCCGTTCGCGGTCGAGATGGCTTGCGCGAACACGGGTGCCGCATTCACCCGAGCGGTCAGCGTGACCGCGTACTTCTGTTCGAGCTGGGCGACGTTCGCCGCGGACACGGCGCTCTCGGCCGTGTTGTTCGCGCTGTGCGCGGGATCGAAACCCCACTGCGGCCAGTCGGTCGCGTAGGCGCCGGCCGAGAGGAGCCCGGCGGAGGCGAGCAAGGCGGTGCGGAGCAGGGCGTGCGAGCGCGTCATGGCGGACTCCGTGGCGCGCGGGGCGCCTTGAGGGGAACCCGCATCCTACGCCGGATGCGCCGCCAAGACGACGCGTGCCGTGTCGAAGCTGTGTAGCGGATCACGCCCCGCGTGGCCGTCGCTCAGCGCGTCCCGCCGTCGAAGCCGTTGCGGAAGATCACGTCGCCTGCGGGCAGCGCGAATTTCTAGAGCTTTCCGCCATTGTCCGTCACGTACAGCGCGCCGTCGACGAGGATCGGGCTCTGCCAGTGCACGTTGCCGATGTGCGGCGAACTCCACAGCACGTCGCCCGTGAGCGGATCGTGCGCAGTGACGCAGAGACCACCGTAGGCACACGGACCGGCGTGGTAGAGCACGCCGTTCGCGACGATCGGCGACGTCGACGCATTCGACGATCCGGCACGGTTCCAGCGCATCGTCAGCAGGGGCCGCTGGCTGCCGTCGAGGCCGAGCTGCAGGCCCGACAGGCCGCTGCCGTTGCCGACGAACACCCAGGTCGAATGATCCGCCGGATTCACCCATTCCGCAGGCTGCTCGCGCATGCGATCGCCGGGGAAACCGTTGCCGCCCTGCGGTACGTCGATGAGCTGGATCTCGCCGCCGACGTGCGCGGGCGCGCCCTGGCCGCTCATGTCGTCGAGGTCGATCAGGCGCAGCTTGCCGTCCTTGCCCGCCTGCATGCCGAGGTGCGCGACCGTGCTGCCCGCGGGCACGGGCAGGATCGCCATCGACACCGAGCCGAGATCCGTGTCGCCGTTCTGCAGGTTCTGGAAGTTCGACGGCGTGTAGCTGTCGAGCGGCATGCCGCCGCCGGCGCCGGTGCCGTCCGGCGCGAGCGCGAGCACGCTGTCGCCCCAGTCGTGGCCGCCGGTGTTCGCGTCGAACGTGCCGTTGCCGGTCGCGATGTAGACGCGATTCGTCGCGGCCGAATAGGTCGCGCCGCCGCGGCCCCAGATGCCGCTCTGGCGCCCGGCGCAGTCGTCGGTGCCGGGTGTGCCGTTCAGCACGAAATGGATCGTCTGGTCGCTGCACATGACGTTGAACACGTGCTGTGTGCCGCTGGCGAGGTCGATCGAGACGAGATGGCCCTGGTAGTCGCCGCCGTCGCCGATGTAGCCGTCGGTGACGACGACGAGATGGTGCGTGCTGCCCGAGCTCGCGATCGTGAGGCCGGACGCGCCCTTTTCGACGCTCGTCTTCAAGGTGATGGTCTGCGGCCAGCCGCCGCTCGTGACCTCGCTGCCGTCGCCGATCGCGTACTTGTGCACCTTGCCGTCGACGCCGTAGCTGTAGACGTAATGCAGATCCGGATCGATCGCGGGCGAAGCGGTCGTGGGTTGCGGCCCCGACGTCGACTGGTGCCACACTTCGCTGCCATCGGCGGCGTCGATCGCCATCAGGCGGCCGTTCTTGCTGAGCAGGAACAGCAGGTTCTTCGCGCCGCCGGCCGTCGCGACATCGCCCTGGTATGCGGGCGCGCTGTCGACCGACGATGCGAGCGCGGCGCCGTTCGGATACATGGACACGAGTTCGGCGAGATTCGCGGCGCCGAGCGTCGTTTCGGCCACGTTGAAACCGCTGTGGGCAGCGTCGTAGCCGAACTGCGGCCAACTGCCGGCGCGGACGTCGGTGACGCCGGATGCGACCGCGACGGCGAGGGAGGAACGCAACAGGATGGCGCGGGTCATCGATCGGCTCCGGGCATCGGCGGCATCCGCCTCATCGCGCCATCGTACGCGTGCCCGCTCCACGCGATGATGACGCACGACACGGCTTTCACGTCCGTCGCCGCGGCAACGTGGTAAAAGGCGCAGTCCCGTCCCTGCGGAGATTGCCCATGCGTCGGATCGGAACCTTCATCGCGGCCCTCGTCGCGAGCGCGTCGCTGCACGCGGCGATCGACCCACCGGACCTCGAACTCGTGCGCTGGCCGGATGCGTCGACGACGTTCACCGAGCCTGTCGCGATCCGCGCACCGGACGACGGCAGCGGGCGCACGTTCGTGGTCGAGCGCTGCGACGCGCCCGGCAGTTCGAACACGACCGGCCATGTGCGCATCGTGAAGAACGGCGCCGTGCTCGCGACGCCGTTCCTCTCCGTCGCCGTGAGTTGCGTGAGCGAACAGGGGCTGCTCGGTCTCGCGTTCGATCCGCAGTTCGCGAGCAACGGCACGTTCTACGTGACCTACACGGCGACCGGCAGCAGCCTCGGCGACAGCAAGGACCAGGTGCTCGCGCGTTACACGGTGTCGGCGAATCCCGACATCGCCGAACCGTCCGGCACGGTGATCCTGCGCGTGCCCGACATCGCGGGCAACCACAACGGCGGCGACCTTCACTTCGACCATCAGGGTTATCTCAACTGGTCGATGGGCGACGGCGGCGTGCAGAACGACCCGAACGGCTTCGCGCAGTGCACCGGGCGCAAGAAGGCCGACGGCGATCCTTTGTCGTGCCATTCCTTGCAGGCTTCCGGGCCGACGTATTACCTGCTCGGCAAGATCATCCGCCTCGACGTGCACGCGACGACCGCGTCCGCGCCCGCTAATTTCTGCGGCGCGACGCCGGGACAGCCGGCGCCGTATGCGATTCCGCCCGGCAATCCGTTCCGCGACGTCGCGCAGTTTCCGCAGGAGTGCGCGGAGATCTTCGACTGGGGTTTCCGCAATCCGTACCGTTTCAGTTTCGATCGCCAGACCGGCGACCTGCTGATCGGCGACGTCGGACAGGGTTCGTGGGAGGAAGTCGATTTCCAGGCCGCGGGCAGCGCAGGGCAGAATTTCCAGTGGAATGCCTGCGAGGGATTCCACATCTTCGATCCCGCGACCGGCAATGCGGGAGGATCGCCGTGCGCAGGCCCGGCGGGCAGCGTCGTGCCCAAGCTCGACTACGGCCACGGCACGGCGCCGTTCGGTTGCGCGGTCAGCGGCGGCTACGTCTACCGCGGGCCGATCGCGCCGTTGCGCGGGCAGTACGTGTTCAGCGACTACTGCACGGGCGACATCTACATCGTCGCGAATACGGCCGCGACCGTGTGGACGTACGAAACGCTCGCGGGCACGCCGGGGCTGAACACCTACGGGTTCGGCGAGGATGCGCAGGGCAACCTGTATGTCGGCAGTTCGGGCGGCGAGGTCTACGTGTTCCACTCGCCGGGCAACGACGACGTCATCTTCGCGGACGGGTTCGACTGATGCGCGCGCACCACGAACGCCGTCACCGCCGCACGGGCATCGCCGCTGCCATCGCGATCGGGGCGGCCGCACCCGCGTCCGCGCAGACCGTGCCGCCCGACCTCGCGCTCGAGGTCGTCACCGACCAGGTCGCGGCGCCGATCGGCGTGCGCGCGCCGCACGACGGCAGCGGGCGCCTGTTCATCATGAGCCAGGCCGGCACGATCCGCATCGTCAAGGACGGCGTGCTGCTGCCCACGCCGTTCCTCAGCGTGCCGGTCACTTACCCGGGCATTGGTGGCACGAGCGGCCTGCTCGGCCTCGCATTCCATCCGAACTACGGCCATGACGGAATGCCGCACAGCGACGAGTTCTATGTCGTCTCGATGCGCCCGCCCGGCTGTACGCCCGCGGGCACCTGCCTCGGCAGCGGCCCCGACGAAGTGCTCGAACGCTACACGGTGTCGGCCGCGAATCCCGATGTCGCCAATCCGACCGGCACGGTGGTCATGCGCCTCGCCGACAATTCGCCGCCGTCGTACCACAACGGCGGCGACATCCATTTCGGCCCGGATGGCTATCTCTACATGTCCTCGGGCGACGGCGGCCAGGAGAGCGGCACGCACTGGCTCGCCGAATGCCTGTGGAAGAAGCCGAACGACACGACCTCGGCGAGCTGCGGCACGAGCGCGGCGACGCCGCAGTATTTCCTGCGCGGCAAGATGCTGCGCATCGACGTCGATACGCGCGGCGGCGTCGCCGATGCGGAAATGTGCGGCACCGCCACCGGCGTCGCGGCCGAGTACGCGATACCGCCCGACAATCCGTACGTCGGCAGCAGCCAGACCTGCGACGAAACGTGGCTGTACGGCTTCCGCAATCCGTGGCGCTGGAGCTTCGATCGTGCCACCGGCGACGTCTGGATCGGCGACGTCGGGCAGAACCAGCACGAGGAAGTCGATTTCCGCGCGGCGGGCTCGAGCGAGCCGCCGTATTACGGCTGGCACTGCATGGAAGGCACGGCCGTGTTCAATACGAGCCAGGCCTGCACGGCGCCGATCGCGGCCAACGTGTTGCCGCTGCTCGAGTACTCGCATACGGGCAGCCGTTGCGCGATCACCGGCGGCTATCGCTATCGCGGCCCGATCGTGCCGCTGCGCGGCATGTACGTCTACGCCGACTCCTGCTCGAGCGAGATCTTCTTCGCCAAGCCCGACGGACTCGGCCAATGGAGCTCGACCGTCTGGCGCGACGATGCCAACGACTACGGCACGTATTCGGGTTTCGGCGAAGACGAGGCGGGCCATCTCTACGTCGCGAACACCGCGACCGGCGTCGTCTACCGCTTCGCGTCGTCGCAGACGACCGTCACGCACACGGTGACGCCGCACGCGGGAGCGGGCGGCGCGATCTCGCCGGCGACGCCGCAGCAGATCGAAGAAGGCGACACGGCCGCTTTCGAGTTGCAGGCGGATCCGGGCTACGACATCGATGCGGTCGACGGTTGCGGCGGCTCGCTCGACGGCACGCTCTACACGACGGCGCCGGTCGTCGCCGACTGCGGGGTGGACGCGGCGTTCGCGGTGAGCGCGTCCGACATCGTGTTCCGCGACGGCTTCGACGCCGCACCGGTGCGCGCAGCGCGGGCGAAGGTCACTGCGCGGGCTGTTCCTTCAGCGCGATCGCATTGATGCCGTTGTCGGCGAGCGAACGCTTGGCCGCCTCGAGTTCGCTCGCGCTCGGATACGGGCCGAGGCGCACGCGATGCCAGGTCTTGCCGTTGATCGTGACGGGCTGCACCTGCGCGACGAAGCCTGCGAGCGCGAGCTTCGCCTTCGCCTCGTCGGCCGCCTTCGGGTCGGGATACGAACCGGTCTGCAGGACATAGCGCCCTGCCGCCGGCGCCGGCGCGGTCGTCGCCGGCGTCGTCGCCGTGCGTGCCTGCTGCTCCGCCTTCGCCTTCGCCGACAGCTCGGCATCCGGAATCACGACCTCGGCTTCCGGCAACACCTGGTAGAAGTCGTAGTTCTTCTTCGGCTTCGCTTCGGCGACCGGCGGCTCGCTCTCCTTCGGCGCGGTCGCCGTCGGATTCGGCTGCGGCAGGTCCTTGCGACGCAGCAGCGGCGCCCAGTCCTTGACGAGCACGAGCGTCATGAGACCGATGCCGAGCAGCATGCCGGCGAGCAGCCACAGCCATGCCGGCGTCTGCCCGCCGTTGCCGCCGCGCGTCGCCTGGCGTCCCTTCTTCGCTGCCATCACATGCTCTCCGGGGCGGACACGCCCAACAGGTCGAGGCCGTTCGCCAGCACCTGGCGCACGGCGTTCGCGAGCGCGAGCCGTGCGTCGCGCAGGTTCGCGTCGTCGACGATGAACTGGCTGGTGTTGTACCAGCCGTGGAACGCGGCCGCGAGCTCGCGCAGGTAGGTCGCGACGAGGTGCGGCTCGAGGTTCGCGCCCGCGTTCTCGACCACTTCGGCGTAGCGCGAAAGTTCGGCCAGCACGAGCTGCTCGGCTTCGCCGTCGAGGCGCGCGAGGTTCGCGAGGCCGTTGGCGCGATCCCATGCAAGGCCGCGCTCGCCGAGCTGGCGCATCACGCTCGCGACGCGCGCGTGCGCGTACTGCACGTAGTAGACCGGGTTGTCGTTCGTCTGCGCGCGCGCGAGATCGATGTCGAACACGAGCTGCGAATCGGACTTGCGCGCGATCAGGAACCAGCGCGTCGCGTCGCGACCGACTTCGTCGATGAGGTCGCGCAGGGTCACGTAGCTGCCGGCGCGCTGGGACAGTTTCACTTCCTCGCCGCCGCGCATGACCGTGACCATCTGGTGCAGCACGTATTCGGGCCAGCCCTGCGGGATGCCGCAGTCGAGCGCCTGCAGGCCGGCCTTCACGCGCATGAGCGAGCCGTGGTGGTCGGAGCCGAGCTCGGTGATCGCGCGCTCGTAGCCGCGCAGCCATTTGCTGCGATGGTAGGCGACGT
>DASTSE010000057.1:0-4576 GCA_035760865.1 Dokdonella sp. | reverse complement strand
TTCAGATTGTCGCTCAAGATGCGCGGCGTGACGAAGATCAGCAGCTCCGCCTTGGTGTCGTTGCGCCCCTTGTTCTTGAACAGGTTGCCGAGCACCGGGATGTCCCCGAGCATCGGCACCTTGCGCAGCGTCTCCGCCTTGTTGACCTCGTAGACACCGCCGAGCACGACCGTCTGTCCATTGTCGACCAGCACTTCGGTGCTGATCTCGCGCTTGTCGAGCGTAGGCACCTGGCCACCGCCTGGATTGGGCACATAGCCAGCGATATTGTCCTTCTTGACGTTGAGGTTGAGCACGACGCGGTCGTCCGCGGTGATCGTCGGCGTGACCTTGAGCTCGAGCACGGCTTCCTTGAACTGGACCGTCGCAGTGCCGCTGCCGGGGCCCCCGCCGGAGGACGCCTGGTAGGTCACGTAGCCGACCTCCTGCCCCTGCTTGATGTCGGCTTCGCGCTGGTTCGCGGTGATCACGCGCGGACTGGAAATTACCTCGCTGCGGCCTTCCGACTGGGCCGCGGACAATTCGAGGTCGAGCAGATAGTCCGCTCCCAGAATGGCGAGGCCGAAACTGCCCGCCGGATTCGCGGCCGGCATGTTGACGTTGTAGCGATTGCTCAGGTTGTTGTTCGTTGCCGTGACGCGACCGCCGTCGAGGCCGGGCGGGAAGATCGGATAGGGATTCCCGTTCGGGCTGATGCGGCCCGCGAACGCCTGGTCGATCATGTAGTCGGCGCCGGAGGAATTGCCGGTCGTCACGGCGACGTTGCCGTTCTTGTCGACGTTCGCACCGGTGATGCCGAACTTGACGCCGAGTTCGCGCGCGAAGCTGTCGGTCGCGATGACGATGCGCGATTCGATCAGCACCTGCTGCACCGGCCGATCGAGGATCGAGACGAGCTGGCGGATCTCCTGGATCTTCGACGGGATGTCGCTGACGAGCAGGGTATTGGTGCGGTCATCGTACGTGACGCTGCCACGCGCGGACAGGAAGCCCTTGGCGTTCGAGACGCCCGCGGCTCCACCACTAGCGCCACCGCCTGGTGCCGACTTCGTGTCGGAGGTCATCAGTTCGGCGATGTCCTTCGCCTTGCCGTAGCTGATCGGGATGTAGTCGCTGACGAGGGATTCCTTGTCTTCCATCTTGAGGCGCGCATCGGCGATCGCTTCCTCGCGCTCGGCGATTTCCTTCTGCGGCGCGACCCAGATCACGTTGCCGCGGCGACGCTTGTCGAGGCCCTTCGCCTGCAGCACGATGTCGAGTGCCTGGTCCCACGGCACATTGATGAGCCGCAGCGTGACGTTGCCCTGCACGCTGTCCGCGACGACGATGTTGATGTCGGACACGTCGGCGATGAGCTGCAGGACGGAGCGCGTCGGGATGTCCTGGAAATTGAACGTGACGCGGCTGCCCGTGTACTCGGGCTCCGCGTTCTTGCCCTTGAGCTTCGCGTCGTCCTTCTTGGGGGCGATTTCGACGACGTACTCGTTGCCGGTCTGGTAGGCGAGCTGCTCGTAGGGCTGCTTGGCGGAGATCTCCATGCGCGCGCCGTTGCCCTTCGCGCGCGTGTCGATCGACTGGACCGGAGTGGCGAAATCGAGCACGTCGAGGTGCTGCGCCTGACTCGGCGGCAGCTTCACGTTGAGGAGGTCGAGCACGATGTTGCCGCCTTCGCGACGCAGGTTCGCGGAGGCGCCCGGACCGCTGAAGCTGACGATGACGCGACCTTCGCCGTTCTTGCCGCGACGGAAATCGATGTTGGAGACCTCGACCTCCGCCGCTCCCGCGGTCGCCTTGGTCGGATCGGACTTGGCTGCCGCCGCGGCGACCGCGGAGGATCCCATCACGCCGCTGTTGACGACGAGTACGACCGTGTTGCCGTTCACGCGCGTGTCGTAACCGGCCGGACGGAACAGGTCGACGACGACGCGGGTGCGACCCGCGGCCTCGATCGCGGACACGGCCGTGGTCGCGCCGGCGCCGATGTCGATGCGACGCTTGTCGAACGCGTTGCGCGTATCGGCGAAGTCGAGCGCGATGCTCGGCGGATTCTCGGTCGAGAACACCTGCGGCGCGATCGCTGCGCCGGCGAACTTCAGCGTGACCTCGACCTTGCCGCCGGGCATCGCGGTGTACGAGATGTCCTCGAGCACGCTTTCGGCATGCGCGGCGGCACCGAACAAGAACGCGAACAAGGCCAGGGTTCCGAGCAGGCGAGACCGCACCGTGCGGAAGGCGGACCTGCGCTCCGAGGTTGCAGCGAATGTCGTGGTCATGAGTTTTGTCCCCAATGAATCGGTCATTGCTTGGTGTCGCCCAGGGCAATCGTTGCCTGCCGCTCCATCCAGCCGCCGGCGCCGTTCGTCACGAGTTCAACGAGGTCGATGCGATCCTCGCTGATCGAAATGACCCGGCCGTAGTTCTGGCCGAGGTAGTTGCCGACGTGGACGCGATGGACCACGCCATCCGGATCGCGGACGAGCCCTTCCATGGACTTGGCCGTGCCGAGCGTTCCGGACATCTTGAGGCCGTCGAGCGGGAACGATTCGAGCGGCTCCCGCGGCCGGTTCTGGTCCGGATGCGGGCCGGACGCGTTTTCGTTGTCCTGCTCTTCGGCGCTGAGGCCGAACGGATCGCGCAGGTCCTGGTCCTTGTAGAGGAAGACCTCGAACGTCTTGATGACGGGCAGCGGCGCGAGCGGCGCGCCCTTCTTCGCCTTTTCACGCGCGACCCACTGCTGTGGACTCTCGCTGGGCGAGCATGCCGCTAAGGCCGCCGCCATCAGCAGGAAGGCTCCAGCGCGGAACGGAAATGCGATGCGCTTGTTCATCTCACTTGCCCCCGCCGCTCGCCTTCGGCGGCGCCTTCGCAGGCGCCTTCGGATTCTTCGCTCTCGCGGCTGCCTGCACGGCCGCCTGCTCGTCGTCGTCGAGATAGCGATAGGTCTTCACGATGCCTTCGAGCAACAAGGGACCACCCGGAACCGCCTTCTGGCCGACGCCCGACGTGGCGGGCTTGAGCGAGACGTCGTGCATCGTGAGGATGACCACGCGCGGCAGCGAGGCGACGTTGCTGATGAACGTGCCGAATTGGTGGTACGTGCCGATCATCTTGATCTGGATCGGCTTTTCGGCGTAGAAGTCCTTCATCGTTTCCGCGCCCGGCTGGAACAGCTGGGTTTCGATGCCCGCGCTCAGCGCCGCCTGCGTGATGTTGTTCAGCAGGTCCGGCATCTCGGTGCGACTCGGCAGCTGCCGCAGCATCGTCTGCAGCATCTCTTCCATGTCGACGAGCTGCTTGCGGTAGGCGTCAAGGTTGACCACCTTGCCCTGCTTGTCCGCGAACTCCTTCTTGAGCGTGGCCTCCTTCGCCTGCGCGCTCTTGAGCTCTTCCTGCTGGGCGCTGATCTTGAAATACCAGCCGAGGAAAAGAATCAGCGCGACGATGATCGCGGCGAAGAAGAACTTGACCGACTTCGACCAGGCGCCGATGTTGTTGCGATCGAGGTTGCGCAGATCGTCGAAAAAGCTCATTTCTTTTCTCCCGTTTCCGCTGCGGGAGCCTTGGCCGGCGACGCCTTGGCGTCGGCCTCCGCCGCCGGTTTGGTCGCGGGCTGCCCGGCAGCCTCGGCGGCGCCCGGCTTGGCCGGGTTTGCCTTCGCCGGCGCACCAGCCCCAGCCGACGGAGACGCGGACTCGCCCTCGGACTCGTCCTTCTTCTCTTCGGGCTTGTGCAGCTTCACGGCGAGCGTGAACGCGAACGGCATCTTCTTGTCGGCGTCCTTGTTGCCCGATTTGTTCTCGATCTTGCCGAGGTCGGAGCGCCCCATCCACGGCGAATTGTCGATGTTGCGCATGTAGCTGGCGACGCGCGAGTTCGATTCCGCCGTGCCTTCCAGCGTCAGCGTGTCGCCGGCCTGCTTCATGATGCTGAGGCGCGCGCCGTCCGGAATCGTCTTAACGAGTTCGTCGAACAGGTGCACCATCTGCGAGCGGTTGGACTGCAACTGCTCGATGATCTCCTTGCGCGTGAGCAGTTGAGAGCGCCGCTTGTCGAGATCCTTGATTTCCTCGATCTTCTTGTCGAGGTTCTTGATCTCTTGTTGCAGGTACGCATTGCGCGAATCCTGCTCGTTGATGAGCTGCCCCATCCCGAGCATCGCGACGACGAACACGGCGACCGCGCCGGCCGCCGCGACGCCGAGCATCATGTAGAACTCGCGCTCGCGCTGCTTGCGCCGCTCGGCTCGCCAGGGCAGGAGGTTGATGTTGGCCATCAGTCGAAGCTCCTGAGCGCGAGCCCGCAGGCAATCATCAGCGCCGGAGCGTCCTGGGCGAGCGTTTGCGCCTGGACGCGACCGGACAGCGACATGTCGGCGAGCGGATTGGCGACGATGCACGGCACGCCGAGATGCTCCTCGACCATGTCGGCGATTCCCGGAATCGAAGCGCAGCCGCCCGCGAGCACGACCTGGTCCACGCGGCTGTATTCGCTGCCGGCGAAGAAGAACTGCAGCAGGCGACTGATCTGCTGCACCATCGCTTCCTTGAACGGCTCGAGCACCTCGGATTCGTACGAT
>DASTSE010000056.1:0-4756 GCA_035760865.1 Dokdonella sp. | reverse complement strand
GCATGCTGACCCGCCACGTTTCCGCCGCCGCACCGCCCGCGACGGACACCGTCGACGCCGAAGGCACCTGGCTCGACCTCGTCGGCAGCGACGCCGCGGAACGCGCGCGCGCCGAAGCCGCGAGCGGCGTCGAACTGCCCGACCGCGAACACCTTGCAGGCATCGAACTGTCGAACCGCGTCGGGATCGACGACGGCGTCCTGCGCCTCGGCATTCCCTACTTCAGCCACGACGACGCGGCGCCGCCGGATCCGCTCGGTTTCGTGCTCACCCCGAAGGTCCTCGTGTCGCTGCGCTTCGCGGCGTCGCCCGCGTTCGACCTCGCGGCCGGGCGCGTGCGCGCGTCCGCGCCGGGGACGAGTTCCGACGCGTTCGTCGTCATCGTGCAGGCGATCGTCGCCGACGCGGCGGACCGCATGGAGGCGGTCGCGGCCGACGTCGGCGCGCTGTCGACGCGCATCTTCGGCGGCGAACGGCGCGACACCGGCCTGCTGCGGGCTGCGCTCACCGAGATCGGCCGCGTCGAAACCCGCCTGGCACGGCTGCGCCTGTCGACCACCGGCCTGCTGCGCATCGTGCTCGCGCTGCACGAGGCGCCGCCTGCGTGGCTCGGCCAGCCCGCGCTGACGCGACTGCACGCGGCACGCAAGGATCTCGACGTGCTGGGCGAGTTCGACAGCCAGCTCACCGACAAGCTGCAGTTCCTGCTCGACGCGGTGCTCGGCTTCATCAACATCGACCAGAACGACGTGATCAAGATCCTCACCGTGGCGTCGGTCGTGTCGATCCCGCCGGTGATCCTCGCGGGAATCTGGGGCATGAATTTCGACCACATGCCGGAGTTGCATCTGCCGCACGCCTACCCGCTCGCGCTGGCTGCGATCGCGGCGAGCATCGTGGTGCCGCTCGCGTGGTTCAAGCGGCGCAACTGGATGTAGCCGGCGTATCATCGCCGGCCCGCTTCCACGCCCGACGCCTGCCCTTGAACTCCCGCTACCTGCAACTCGACGTGTTCCCGGCGACGCCGGGCGGCGGCAACCCCCTCGGCGTCGTGCTCGATGCGGCGGGCTGGAGCGATGCCGACATGCAGCGCTTCGCCGCATGGACCGACCTCGTCGAAACCACGTTCGTGCTGCCGCCGACGACGGCCGACGCGAGCTATCGCCTGCGCATCTTCACGCCCGTGAAGGAGATTCCTTTCGCGGGGCATCCGACCATCGGCAGCGCGCACGCGGTGCTCGAAGGCGGCATCGCGCGAGCGAACGACGGCGAGCTGATCCAGGAGTGCGGTGCGGGCCTGTTGCCGATACGCGTCGAGGAAGGAACCTCCCGCCAGCTGTTCGTGCGAGCGCCGATGGCACGTGTGCTGCGAGAAGGCGTCGACGACGAATCACCGCTGCACGCCCTGCTCGACCGCGTCGCGCTGGGCGCCTTGCCGCCCGCGCTCGTCGAGGGCGGCCGGCGCTGGTGGATCGCCGAGTTCGCCGACGAAGCCGCCGTGCGTGCGTGGCGGCCCGACCACGCCGCGATCGCGCGCCTCGCGCGCGCGAGCGATGCGCTCGGCCTGTGCGTATTCGCGCGCTGCGGTGGCGGCGCGTACGACCTCGTCGTGCGCGCGTTCCCGGCCGGCGTGGGCATCGTCGAGGATCCCGCATCGGGTGCGGCGAACGGGCTCGTCGCGGCCTGGATCGCAGCGCGCGAACCGGCCGGGCCGCTCGCGCGAGGCTATCGCGTGAGCCAGGGACGCGAGATGGGACGCGATGCGTCGCTGCTGATCCGCATCGACGCCGCCGGCGTGTGGGTCGGAGGCGCGACCTCGACGGTCGTCGCCGGCGAAGTGCGCTGGCCTCCGCGCTGAGGCGTCCGAGGCATGAAAAAAGCCCCGGGCGTCGCCGCCCGGGGCTTCGAATCACGCTGGGTTGCCGGCGTGGATCAGATCACTTGGACCTGGTCGGCCTGCATGCCCTTCTGGCCCTGCACGGCGACGAAGCTCACGCGCTGACCTTCCTGAAGCGACTTGAAACCGGTGCCCATGATCGCGCGGAAATGCACGAACAGGTCCGGGCCGCTTTCCGGAGTGATGAAACCGAAACCCTTGGCATCATTGAACCACTTGACGGTACCGGTTTGACGATTCGACATCTGTGAAACTCCTGAAAACACGTTGAACATCGCGAGCGCGGAACTATTCCGCGTCCGAGACTGGGTTGCCGGGAGCTAACGAGGCGAAACGATGAGCGGATCGTCTGAGGATCAACTGCATCAAAGGCCACGATTCACAGTGACCCTAGCAAACACAGTGCGGCCGACTATAACCGCATTCGTGGACGAATGCTAATTCCGTGTAAAGGTCCCGTTGGCGAGCGCCAACGGGCGGTCAGACGGCCTTTTTCGCGGCCGCCTTCTTGGCCGGAGCCGCTGCCTTCTTGACCGCCGGCTTGGCGGCCTTCGCGACCGGCTTGGCCACGGCGGCGGCGCCGGCGGCCTTTGCCGAATGCGGACGCACGTTGCCGTAGCTGCGGATGCTGATCTTGCCCTTGCGGGTCTTGCGGTCGCCCTTGCCCATGATGACTCCTGTAACGATTCGGTAAGCGGGCGCGCAGGATAGCAGTCCGACACCGCGGCGCAAGCGCGCCTGCCCCACGCCGCGGCTCAGGAACGTGGACCCGCGCAAGGCGCCGCCGTGCACCCCGCGCTTTCGAGCTGCACCGTCGCGTGTACGACTCCGAACCGCTCGCGCAACACGCGCTGCACGCCGTCGATCGCGCGGTCCGGGTCCCCACCTGGTTCCACGCGCGCGTGCAAGGTCGCCATCGCGCGTCCGCCGGACAGTTCCCACACGTGCACGTGATGGACGTCGACGACCCCGATGCCGGACTCCTGCAGCACCGCCGCGACGTTCGCCGCGTCCAAACCGCTCGGCGCACCCTCGAGCAGGATGTGACCCGACCGGCGCAGCAGCTGCCACGCGTTGCCGAGGATGAGCACGGAGACGAGCACGGACATCGCCGGGTCCGCCCAGTTCCAGCCGAACCAGCGGATCAGCAGCGCGGCCGCGACCGCACCGAACGAACCGAGCAGGTCGCCGAGCACGTGCAGGCGCGCGCTCGCGGTGTTCACGTCATCGTGGTCGTGGTCGTGCAGCACGCGCAGGACGAGCGCGTTGACGAGCAGGCCGGCGAGCGCGACCGCGAGCATCGTGCCGGTGAGGATCCTGGTCGGTTGCAGCAGGCGGCCGGCCGCCTCGGCGACGATCCAAGCGACGAGGATGAATTGCGCGAGCGCATTGGTGTACCCGACGAGCACTTCGAGCCGCGCGTAACCGAAACTGCGACGCGCATCGGCCGGTCGTTGCGCGAACCGCGCGCCGAGCCATGCGAACAGCAGCGCGAGCGCGTCGACGAGCATATGCCCCGCGTCGGCGAGCAGCGCGAGCGAACCGGACAGCCAGCCGCCCGCCGCCTCGGCGACCAGCGTGCATGCGGTCAACGCGAATGCGATCAGGAGTCGGCGCTCGCGCTCGCTGCCCGATCGCGCCCGGTGACCGCAATGCGCATGTCCGCCGGGCGCGTGATGCGCGTGGTCGTGCGAATGACTCATGACGGCGGACGGCGCGACTGCATCGACGGGATGCTAGGCGCCGCGACCGCGGTTACACAATCACGGCCCGTCAATGGCCGCACGCCGCGTCGTGCACGTGGCCATGCGCGAGGCGCAGGTTCGTGACGTGCGAGAGCGCGACGAGCATGCCGCCGCAACTGACCAGCACCGCGTGCACGAGCGGTAGTCCGTCGATGTCGATGACGATGCCTGCGATGAGGAGCAGGACGCCCGGAACGAGGAACCAGAACGCGCGGAAACGCCGGTGGCGACGAAAGCCGAGGGCGAGCGACGCAAGGGCGAGCACGCTTGCGAACGCGATGAAGGTGCGCTCGAACGCGTGATCGGCGAGAAAGCCGAGACCGAGCGCCGGCAGCACCGCGAGCAGGAACGGCAGCGCCGCGCAATGCAGCGCGCAGACGAACGACGCCGTCGCGCCGAGACGGTCGGCGAGTTGCGCGAAACGAGTGGGATTGCGTCGTGCCAAGTCGGCGCCCCTTGCAAGGCTACATTGTAACGGTGCAATGGACTTCGTGGCGATCGGCGGGGAGTCTTTCAAGCGTGGGTTCAGCAATGGAATGGCGTTCTGCGCGGCGTCTAATAAATAGTACGATATAACATCACATACTTCCACCCCGGGCGGCGGACGCGCCGCGGCGCGCCGGCTTGGCCGAAACGAGCGTCGCGACGGCGCTGCGGCCTGCGCTCCGGCTCAGGTCCTCGCGCTCGTGCAGCCGGGGCGCCATGGCACGGACGGCTCGCGGGGCAGCGCCGACGCGATCCGTGCAGCGGATTCGAAGCCCGTGTCGTTGACGCCCGCGACTGCTGTATCGCAGCATGACAATTCCGTTAAGTGCCCGCATGATGTAAACGTTTACATCACTCCTCGCGCACATGGCCGTAACGATCAAGGACGTAGCCAAGGCGGCGGGCGTATCCGTTGCGTCGGTGTCGCGCGCGCTCAACGGCCGCGACAATGTCACCGATGCAACGCGGCATCGCATCCTCGATGTCGCGTCGAAGCTGCGCTATCGCCCGAACGATGCCGCGCGCAGCCTCATCACGAAGCGCACGCGGACGATCGGCGCGGTGCTTCCCGACCTGCACGGCGAATTCTTCTCCGAGCTCATACGCGGCATCGACGTCGCCGCGCGCG
>DASTSE010000055.1:0-2367 GCA_035760865.1 Dokdonella sp. | reverse complement strand
CGCGAGCAGCTGCATGCACGCGGCGAACAACGCGGCGAAATTGAGCGCATGGGTCGCCTGCGCGAGCACCATGAGCGGTACGTTCTCCGGCAGCAGCGCGGTGACGCACCAGCGCAGCACGGCGGACACGAGCGCGACGAGCAGCACCGTACGCGCGTCCCAACGGCTGAAAATGCGCGCCGAAGCGAAGAACAGCGCGATCTCGACCGCGACGCCGATCGCCCAGTACAGTCCGAGCGACGACGGCCGGTAGCCATGTTGCTCGAGGTAGATCGAGAAGAACGTGTAGTACGGACCGAACGACATCTGGGCGAGGAGGGTGACCGCGAAGAACGCGAGCACGTCCGGTCGCTTCAGTCGCTCGCGGAAGCCGTCGTCGCCGTCGGCCACGACGGCTGCGGCCGGGCCGTAGTCGTTGGCGAGACTGCTCGCGAGAAGACCCACGAACAGCGGCAGCATGAGCCAGGGCAACCACCGCACGGAGACGTGGTCGAACACGACGCCGAAGCCGGCGACGACGACGATGAACCCGATCGAACCCCAGACGCGGATGGAGCCGTAACGCTCGCTGCGCGCACCGAGGTGCGACAGCGTGAGGGCCTCGAACTGCGGCATGACCGCGTTCCAGGAAAAGCAGAATGCGACCATCGCGACGAGCAGGGCGCCGAAATCGAGTGGAAACAGGAACGGCACGAAACTCGCGAGCGCGATCGCGCAGCCGATGCGCAACCAGCGCACGGGGGTTGCCGATCGTGCCGCGAGCCAGCTCCAGCTGCCCGGCGCGACGATCCGCGTGCCGTACCAGAGGCTCATGAGCAGGCTGATCGCGGCGACGTCCTGGCCGCGCGCCTTGAGGAACAGGCTCCAGTACGGCGAGAACGCGCCGAGTGCGGCGTAGTAGGCGAGATAGAAGCCCGCGAGGCGGCGCGCGGGGACCGCTTCGGGCGTCATGCGACCCCGGCCGCGCCGGCGCGGGGATCGACGGCGCGCATCAGAACTCGAGCTCGACCGCGGCGCACAGGTAGTCGATCATCGGCGCGATGCGCCGGTAGACGTCTACCACGTGCGGCAGCAACTCGTCGGAGCAGGCGAGCGCGTCGTCGAACGATTGTCCGGCCGCATGGTTCTTGCGCTTGAGGTCGTCGATAAGTTCATGCGCGGGATCGACGCCGCGCGGCGGACGCACGAGGCTGTCGCCGTAGAACTCGAACCGCTCGCGGAATGCCTTGCCGTGCGTCGCCTTCTTCCAGGCGGCCGGGTTGCCTTCGAGGAACTCGCGGATCTTCTTCAGGGTCGCCGGTTCCGGGTGCCAGATGCCGCCGCCGGCGAAGCAGTCGCCGGGCTGGACGTGCAGGTAGAACGACGGCGCTTCGATCTCGCGGCGGCGCACGTGCGCGAAGCGCGCGCCGGCCCACGTCTTGTACGGCGTCTTGTCGTTCGCGAAGCGCGTATCGCGATGGATGCGGAACAGCGAGCCGCCTTGCGGGCGCGGGTCGGCGACATAGTGCGGGCTGATCTTCGCGAGCGGCGGCCCGATGTCGGCGATGAAGCGCAGGAACGGCTCGCGCAGCACGTCCTCGTAGCGCGATTTGTTGGCAGCAAACCAGGCGCGGTTGTTGTTGCGCGCGAGATCGCGCAGGAACCTGAAGGTCGCAGCCGAAAAGTAGGTCGTGGCCAAGGCGTCGGGATCGCGAAATCGGGACCGCCATTGTAGGGACATGTGCGGCCGGCGGCGCAGGTCAGAGTTCCCGGCCCCAGCTTTCGAGCGCGTCGAGCAACGGCACGTGTGCCGGGGGGAGATCGGGCGCCGCGCGCAGGCGCGCGATCGTCGCGAAGTACTGCTCGCGCGTGAGCGCGGTCATCGGCGTCGCCGTGTCGAGGCGCCGGCGCCGGAAGCCTTCCCAGCGCTCGTGCTCGATCGCGTCGAGCGTCTCCGGCCAGTTGCGTGCGCGATAGCGGAACAGCAACTCGGCGTAACGCGGATCGCGGAAGGTGAAGCCGCGATCTGCCAGCTGCTCCGGCGGCGTGCCGCGTACCTCGGCCAGCAGGCGCTTGTCGGCGTCGGGCAGGAAGCCGTCGTACAGCGCCAGCTCCGGGTCTTCCGCTGCCGGCATGGCCGCGGCCTGCTTGAACAGGCGCTGCACCTTCTCGCGCACGCCGGCGGCGGCGCGCAGCGTGTCGGCGTGCGCCAGGCAGCGCTCGGGGTCCAGTTGCAGGCGAGCGAGGTCGGCGCCCTTGAGCACCGACAGCGGCGCCAGTGCCGGTGCGCGGTTGGCGCGCACGGTGCGCAGCGCGATGCGCTCCACGCCTTCGGGCAGGTCGGCGCGGGAGGTGAACACGCGGTCGGCGATGTCGTCCTCGTCCAGC
>DASTSE010000054.1:0-2247 GCA_035760865.1 Dokdonella sp. | reverse complement strand
GTCGCAGTGCGATCTGACAGTGCCTTCCTTATATATGCCGTCGAGGACGTGCTCGACGCCGGCGAGCAAGCGTGACGATCGCGAGGCCGAGCAGCGCGGTCGGGCCGCCCTGCCCCGACGAGTCGCAGCAGCCACCGCCGGCCATACCTGGATCGTCGAGGGACAGCACGCGAAGCGCGTCGAACAGCAGCTTCGTGCCGGTCGAGCCGGCCTCGCCGGTGTTGTCGGCGAGCATCACGTGCTCGTCGCCCTCGCCGGCGAAGTCGAAGTCGCCGAGCGAGATCCAGCCGCTCGCCGCCGTCTGATCGACGACGACCTCGTCGGTCACGCCGCCGTGCACGATCACGTAGCGCGCGGTCTTCGACTGCCCGAGCTCGCCTCCGTCGAGGTAGACCTCGACGGAGAACCGCCCTGCCCGGTTCGTCTTGACGATCCACAGCGCGAAGTTCGCCGCGCTGTCGAGGCTCGTCGTGCCGGTCCACTCGCGACTGTCGTCGTAGCCGCCGGTCTCGCGGTGCCAGTAGCGCGGGTCGCCGGCCGCGAGGTAGCACTCGCTGCGCTGATCGATCACGCCGTCCACGGGCAGCCCCGCGCAGCGGCCCGCGGTCGCCCAGAAGTCGGCGCCCATCTCCTCGTACGCCTGGATCGCATGATCGCGATAGCCGGCCGCGCGCGTCTGGCACGTGCTGCTGGTCGAGCAGCAGCCGTTGTAGCGGCACACGATGAAGCTCGCCCACGCGTCCATCGTCGGATCGGCGGCGTCCATCACGACACCGTTCATCCAGCCGACCGCGCCGAGCCAGTCATCAGCTTCCGCTACGTCCTGCTGCACGCGCTCGACGACGAAGTCGACCGCCTGCGCGGTGTTGCCCTCGATCGTCAGGATCGCGTCGCCGTACGTCGCGAGCGTGTCCGCATACGTGCCGGAGTCGAACTGGAACATGCCGAGCCCGCCCTGCATGTCCGAGCACGGTCCGTCGGCCGCGCCGGCGATGATCGGGCCGCCGTCGCACGACGGCGAGGCCGGGCCCTTGCACGCGTACGTCGCCTCGGACTGGCAGTGCGCGAGGTTCGTCTCGCTGATCGCGATGCCGGCCATCAGCGCCGCGTTGTACAGGCCCATCTCGGCGGCCGCGTCGCGGATGAGGCCGTAGCGCTCGTGCCTGACCGCGTCCGTCAGCTGCGCCGTATCGGTCGACAGTGTCGGCTCGGCGCACGCCGCGGTCAGCACCAGGACGATCACCCGCTTCATCGCGGCCCATTGTATGCGGGAATGCTCCGAGCTCGCCGCCGAATCGGGCCGGTCGAGCGAGGTCGCGTGACACCGTGGGAACCAGGCGGCGGGGCGACGGCAACATGCCGCGACGACCTGCGGAGGCGGCGTGCCGTGGCGCAAACGAGCAGGCGGACCCGGGTAACGACGTGCGGCAGCGACGTGCAGCGACCGCCTGCGTGGCGAGGTGCAACGGTAAGCGAGGGCGACGGCCCGACGAGCGATGTGTCGCGCGCACGTGCAGCGAACGGGCCGGGCGACGGTTGCACCGACGAGCCGCGCTAACGCGTAGCGCGGAGGAGGCGGGGAGACGTGCGGAGAACTGCGCTGGCGGGAGGAGGTGGGACGTGCGGAGAACCTAGCCGGCGGGATGAGGCGGGCGACGTGCGGAGAACCTAGCCGGCGGGATAAGGCGGGCGACGTGCGGAGAACTTATCCGGCGGATCGCCAACATGCTCGCTGTCGCGCTGCGAATGCAATTGAATACAAGAAAATACGGCGCAATCAAGTTTGTTCGTGGCACAAGGACGCCATGGCACGTGCACGTCGGTCGGCCGGTCAGCAACAGTTCGTGTTCCGCACGTGGGGCGGCAAGCGCAAGCGCGCCGGCCGCAAGCAGGTCAACGAGGTCAAGAGCCAGCCGCACCGCAGGCGCATCGAAATCCATGCGAACCAGGCGGCTCACGTCACGCTGCGCGCCGCGCCATACCTGCGGCAGATGCGCCGCCTCGACGCATACCGCGCGGTTCGCAAGGCGCTCCTGGTCGTGCTCGCGCGTACCGACTTCCGCATCGTTCACGTCAGCATCCAGCGCAACCACATCCACCTCGTCGTCGAGGCCAGCTCGAAGATCGCGCTCGCGCGCGGCATGCAGGCCTTCCAGATCTCCGCCGCGCGGCGCCTCAACCAGGTCGACGGCGACGGCAGCGGTCGTCCCCGTCGCGGGCCCGTGTTCGCGGACCGCTACCACGTTG
>DASTSE010000053.1:0-4742 GCA_035760865.1 Dokdonella sp. | reverse complement strand
GCATCAATCAGCCACGAGGGCTACTCGGCCAAGCCGATGCATTCGTACTGGGACGACTACTGGGCGCTCGCGGGGTACCAAGCCGCGGCCGACCTCGCGAACGCGCTCGGCCGCGATGCCGACGCCGGCCGCATCACGAAGGAGCGCGAGGCGTTCCGCGCAGACCTGCACGCGTCGATCGCGAACGCGGTGGCCGCGCACGCGATCGACTACCTGCCCGGCTGCGCCGAACTCGGCGACTTCGATCCCACGTCGACGACGATCGCGCTCGCGCCCGCGGGCGAGCAGGACACGCTGCCGCAGGACCTCCTGCGCGGCACGTTCGAGCGCTACTGGCGCGAGTTCGTACGCCGCCGCGACGGCGACGCGTGGCAGGCCTATACGCCGTACGAGTGGCGCACGGTCGGCAGCCTGGTGCGGCTCGGCTGGGGCGAGCGCGCGCAGCAGGCGATCGCGTTCTTCATGCAGGGCCGGCGCCCGCCCGAGTGGAATCAGTGGGCAGAAGTCGTCGGCCGCGATGCGCGCGAGTCGCGCTTCGTCGGCGACATGCCGCACGGCTGGGTCGCCTCCGACTTCATCCGCTCCGTGCTCGACCTGTTCGCCTACGAACGCGAGCGCGACGCTGCGCTCGTCCTCGCGGCGGGCGTGCCGGCTGCATGGCTCGACGGCGACGGCATCGCGGTCGAGGGGCTGCGCACGCCGTATGGCCGCCTGTCCTACACCGTGCGCCGAGATGGCGCGCGCATACGCATGCACGTCGAGCGCGGCGACCTGCGCGTGCCGTCCGGCGGCCTCGTGTTTCCTCTCGCGAACATGGACATCGCACGCGTGCGCATCGACGGCAAGGCCGTACGCGTCCGCGCGCGCGAACTGCGCATCCGCGCGCTGCCAGCCGATGTCGCGATCGAAACGCGCCGCCCGCGCTGACCGTTCAGGCGCGCGCGATGGACGCGAGCGAGCGCGCGGTTGCTTCCGTCACGAGGTCGTAGCGCTCGCTCGCGATCCACTCGGCGCGCACCATCCATGAGCCGCCGACGCAGGCGACATAGCGCTCGGCGAGATACTGCGGCGCATCGCTCTCGCCGATGCCGCCGGTCGGGCACAACAGCACGTCGGCGAGTGGCGCCTGCAGCGCGCGCACGAGCGCGAGGCCGCCGATCGCGCTCGCGGGGAACAGCTTGCAGACGCGGAAACCGCGCGCGTGCAGCGCAAGCAACTCGGTCGGCGTCGCCGCACCTGGGACGGCCGGCAGGCCGCAGTCCGCGAGGGCGTCGGCCAGTGCGGGCGGCGTGCCCGGCGTGACCAGGAACTCCGCGCCGGCGCTGCGCGCGGCATCGAGCTGCTGCGGCGCGAGCACGGTGCCGGCGCCGACCGCGATGCCCTCGACGTCGTGCCTGACCGCGGCGATCGCGTCGAGCGCCGCGGGCGTGCGCAAGGTGATCTCGATCGCACTGAGGCCACCGGCCCGCAACGCGCGTGCGACGGCGACGGCCTGCGCGGGCGAATCGACGGTGACCACCGGCAGGATGCGCGTCGCGCGCAGAAGCTCGATCGCGGCGTGCTGGGTGCTCTTCAGGCTCGCATTCGACATGGCTCAGGCGTCCTTCGATTCGAACGGCGCGTGCGCGGCGACGCGGCCGATATCGTATTCCCTCTCGGTGCGTCGCTCGCTCGCATGCGGCTCGGGCGGACGCGGCGGCCCGCACGAGATCGACAGCGCGCCCTCGTCGGCGGGGCCGACATTCGCGCGGTTCAACGCGAACAGCGTGCGACCGATATCGTGGCCGGCCGGTGCGCCGTTCGCGGCCGGCCGACGCTCGTTCCATGCGTGCCCGTCGACGCGCGCCTCGAGTACGCCGGCCTCGGAGTCGAGCAACACGATGTCGCCGTCGCGCACGCAGGCGATGCCGCCGCCGCGGTCCGCCTCCGGCGTCACATGGATCGCCGAGGGCACCTTGCCCGACGCACCCGACAGGCGACCGTCGGTGACGAGCGCGACGCGCCGCCCCTGGTTCTGCAGCATCCCGAGCAGCGGCATGAGGCTGTGCATCTCCGGCATGCCGTTCGCGCGCGGCCCCTGATAGCGCACGACGGCGACGAAATCGCGCGGCAGGCGGCCCTGCTTGTGCAGCGCGCGCAACTGGTCGGGGTCGTCGACGACGACCGCGGGCGCCTCGACACGACGATGCTGCGGCTTGACCGCGGAGATCTTCACGAGTGCGCGACCGAGGTTGCCCTGCAGCAGGCGCAGGCCGCCGCTCGCCTCGAACGGCGCACTCGACGGCCGCACGACCGCATCGTCCGCGGTCCGCGCGGCCGCGTCGACGTATTGCAGGCTGCCTGCATCGAGGCGCGCCTCGCGCGCGTACGCGCGCAGGCCGCCAGGGACGATGGTTTCGACGTCGTGCAGCAGGCCCGCGTCGAGCAGCTCGCGGAACACGAACGCGGTGCCGCCTGCCGCATGGAAGCGGTTCACGTCGGCGTCGCCATTGGGGTAGATCCGCGCGAGCAAGGGCACGCTCGACGCGAGATCGTCGAAGTCTTCCCACGTCACGTGCAGGCCGGCCGCGCGCGCGACCGCGACGAAATGGATCGTGTGGTTGGTCGAGCCGCCCGTGGCGAGCAGAGCGACGATCGCGTTGACGAGCGCGCGCTCGTCGACGAGCCGGCCGATCGGCCGGTAGTCGTCGCCGAGCGCGGTGATCGCCGCGGCGCGCATCGTCGCCGCGCGCGTGAATGCATCGCGCAGCGGCGTCCCCGGATTCACGAACGACGCGCCGGGCAGCTGCAGTCCCATCGCCTCGAGCAGGATCTGGTTCGAGTTCGCGGTGCCGTAGAACGTGCACGTGCCCGGAGCGTGATACGAGGCCGACTCCGCCGCGAGCAGTTCTTCGCGCGTCGCCTGCCCTGCTGCGTAGCGCTCGCGCACCTCCACCTTCTCCTTGTTCGAAATGCCTGTCGGCATCGGACCGGCGGGTGCGAACACGACCGGCAGATGGCCGAACGCGAGCGCGCCGATGAGCAGGCCGGGCACGATCTTGTCGCACACGCCGAGGCAGAGCGCCGCGTCGAATGCGTCGTGGCAGAGCGCGATCCCGGTCGCCTGCGCGATCACGTCGCGACTGAACAGCGAGAGCTCCATGCCGACGCGACCCTGCGTCACGCCATCGCACATGGCCGGCACGCCGCCGGCCACCTGCGCGGTCGCACCTGCGGCATGGGCCGCTTCGCGGATCGATGCAGGATACGTCTCGAACGGCTGGTGCGCCGACAGCATGTCGTTGTACGCGGTGACGATGCCGATGTTCGGCCTGGTCGACTCCAACAGCGCGGCCTTGTCGGCGGCACTGCACGCGGCGGCGACGTGGGCGAGGTTGCCGCACGAGAGCCGCCCGCGGTTCGGACCGCGCGAGCGCGCGCCGTCGACGAGCGCGAGGTAGGCGGTGCGCGTCGCCGCGCTGCGTTCGCGGATGCGTTGCGTTACCGCCTCGATGCGCGGGTTCATGGACATGATCGGACTCCGGTTCGGCTGCGCCTCACGCGGCACACCAGTGGACATGGAGAGGATTGCCGGGCACCTCAAGCGCGGCGCGCACCGGCGCGCGCATCGCATCGTCGTTCATCGCGCGTTCGAACACCGAGCGCTTGGCGTCGCCGCGCAGCAGCAGCACCCGCGTCCGTGCGCCGGCCCAGCCGGCCGGCGTGAGGGTGATGCGGCGCGGCCAACGCCCCGCGCCGGCGCAGCCGCTCGCATCGATCGCCGCATACGGATCGCGCGACGCGAGCGCGGCGGCAAGCCCCGGCGCACCGGGGAACAGCGACGCCGTGTGCGCATCCTCGCCCATGCCGAGCACGACCGCGGCGAGTTCGAGCGTTTCCGCGGCAGCGCGCCAACGCGCATTCGCTGCGACGACCGCGGCGTCCAGCGCCGCATGAGGCGGACGCAACGGCATGAACTCCGCCGCCGCCGCGGCGCCGACGAGCATCGTTTGCACGGCCAGCCGTGCGTTGCTGCCGTCAGCATCGGGCTCGACGTCTCGCTCGTCGACGAGCGAGACGACGACACGCTTCCAGTCGAGCTCGAGCCGCGCGAGTGCGCGATGGACCGGCGCAGGCGTCGTGCCGCCGGACAACAGGATCAGCGCGCGCGGCGCGCGCGCGAGCGACTGCGCGAGGGCATCGCGCAGCGCTGCAGCGGCATCGTGCGCCCAGGTCGCCTCGTCGGCGCTCGCGTGCCAGACGCACGGCGGCGGCGCGTTCATGGGCAGCCGCCCCGCGGCACGCATGCGCGGCCGTCGTCGAGCACGGCGAGCGCGGCGGCGCCGAGCAGCCCCGCATCCTCGTGCAGCACCGCGATCGTCGGCACGTTCGCGAGCACGCGCTGGTAGCGTCCCTTGGCTTCGAAGCGGCGGCGGAATTCGCCCGCCTGAAGCCAGGCGAGCAGTTTCGGCGTGAGTCCGCCCGCGAGGTAGACGCCGTCCCACGCACCGAACGCGAGCGCGAAATCGCCCGCGATCGAGCCGAGCATCGCGCAGAAGCGCTCGACCGTCGCGCGGCACGCGGGATCGTGTGCGGCGCCCGCGGTGATCGCCTCGGGCGTCGCGGCCGGCGGCGCGTCGGGATGCAGCGCCGCGTGGAGGTTCACGAGACCCGAACCGCACAGCACGCGCTCGGCCGAGACGCGCCCGAACGTCCGCATGAGCCGGCGCAGGACCTCGAGTTCGACCTCGTCTCCGGGCGCG
>DASTSE010000052.1:0-5055 GCA_035760865.1 Dokdonella sp. | reverse complement strand
AACGCGGCGATCTGGCTTTGTGGATTGCCCGCGCCGAGTTGCGCGGCGAGCTTGTCCGCGGCCGCGCGCAGCTTCGCTTCGGCGCCGAGGGCGTCGCCCGATTCGTACAGCGCCTGGCCCCAGTTCGCAAGCGTGACGCTCGCGACGTTGTGCTCGACGCCGAGCTTCGCGACCAGGCCGTCGTGCACGCGGCGCGCGTAGTCGAGCGCGTGCGGCCAGTCGCGCCGCTTCATCGCGACGTCGAACAGGTCGCTCAGCACCATGAGGTTGCGCGTGTGGTCTTCGCCGAGGCGCTCGACGATCGTCTTCTGCGCGGCGAGCAGTTGCTCCTCGGCCTTCGCCGGGTCGCCGGCCTGCGTGTACGTGCGCGCGACCGCAGCCTGGGCGAACGCGATCACGAGGCCGTTGTCGTCGGCGCGCGCGCGCGCCTCGGCGATGAGGTCCTCGCCCTCGGCGCGCGCCTCGTCGAGATGGCCGGTCTGGGTCAGTGCGCCGATGAGGTCCATGCGCATCGAATCGCGCAACGTGACGTTGTCGGGGTCGGTCGCGCGCAGCAGCGGGATCGCGGTGCGGTACTCCGGCAGCGCCTTCGCGTAGTCGCCGCGGTTCATCGCGTAGATACCCCACGCCGACGCGCGCAGGTAGCGCAGGTAGGGATCCTGCGAATCGCCGATCAGTCGATCGAGCGCGCGCAGGTGTTCGAGCGACGCGTCGAACTTGCCCGTGCGCGTGAGCAGGCGCGCGAGCAGCGTGCGCGCCTTCAGCGCATCGAGGCTCGCCGCGCCCTCCTCGCGCTCGTACAGCGCGAGCGCGCGGCGCGCCTCGTCCTCGGCCTCGGGCAGGCGCTCGATCATGTTGAGCAACGTCGCGACGCTCGTGCGGATCGACGCCTCGGTCAGCGGCTGCGCGGCGAAGCGCGTCGCGATGCGCGCGCGCGCGCCGAGCAGGACGTCCTTGAGCGAGGCGTCGCCGCCCTTCGACAGCACGAGCGGGTTCGAGCGGCCGATGAGGTCCTCGTTGAGGAAGCGGTTGATCGCGTTCGCGCGCGCGAGTTCGCGCCGGGCGTCGTCGCGCGCGTGCGTCGCCGCGATCCACAGGCCGAGTGCGCCGGCGAGGCCGGCCACGAGCGCGCCGACCAGTGCGATCGCGAACGGTCGCCGCGCGCGGCTGCGCGCGAGCGCCTCGCGCGCCTCGCGCACACGGCGCTCCGCCTCGGCCGACGCGGCGGCCGCGGCCCGCCGCACCCCCAGATGGCGCAGGCGCGCGGCAAGTTCGCCGGCGCTCGCGAGGCGGCGCTGCGGTTCGCCGTCGGTCGCGAGGCGGATGTCCTCGCGCAGCAACGCGTCGTCGATGTCGCGCTCCCAGCCGGACGCCATCGGCCGCGCGAGGTCGCCCGCGAGCAGCTGGTAGAGCATGACGCCGAGCGCATAGACGTCGCTGCGCACGGTCGGCGCCTGGCCCGCGAACAGCTCGGGCGCGACGTACAGTGCGGTCCCCGCCGTCGAGCCGGTCGTGACGTCGTGCGCGGTCGCGGGGCCGAGTCGCGTGATGCCGAGCTCGGCGAGGCGCTCGGGATCGACGAGGTGGCCGCTGCCGAAATCGGTCAGGCGCAGGTGCAGGGCGCCGTCGCGATCTTCGACGAGTACGTTGGCGGGCTTGAGGTCCTTGTGCAGCACGCCGACGCCGTGGGCCGCGTCGACCGCGTCGGCAATCTGCAGGAACAGCGCGAGCCGCGCGTCGACGTCGGTCGCGGCGAGCGACGACGTGGCCCACTCGAGCAGGTTGTCGCCGCCGTACTCGCACTCGAGGAAGAACGGCGGCTGCTCGAAATTCCAGTCGATGATGTCGACGAAGCCGCCACGCTCGTCGAGGGTCTCGCGCAGCACGCGCGCGAGCGTCGCCTCGCGCTTGAGCGAGCGCAGGCGCTCGCCGTCCGCGCCGAACTTGTACACGCGCAGCACGTGCGTCTTGGCCTGCTCGGCGAGCCAGACCTCGCTGCCGCGGTTCGCGCCGAGCGGGCGGCGCAGCGTGAAGTTCGGGCGCCCAGGCACGGGCCTGCCCGGCGCGAGGTCGAGCCGGCTGTCGATGCGGCGGCCGACCGCGATGCGCTCGACGTCGCCATCGAGCCGGTAGCCGACGCGCGCCTGCGTCACGAGCCGCTCCGCGTTCGCCTCGCCGAGCGCGCGGCGCAGTTTCGCGATCGCGTTCGGCAGCACCTTGTCGACGGTCACGCGACCGGCCCACACCTCGCGCAGCAGCTCTTCCTTGGTCACCACCTCGCCGGCATGGCGCAGCAGGTAGCCGAGCACGTCGAGCGCACGTCGCTCGACCTCGACGGGCAGGTCGGCCACGCGCAGCTCGAAGCGCGCCTCGTCGAACTCGGCGGTCCCGAAGCGGTAGCGGTAGGCGAGTGGCTCGCGCGGGATGGCAGCGTCGGTCATGGCGGAAATCCAAAGCCTGGCACGGGTTTGCACGACGCCGGCGCGCGCGGCGGCAACGCGTTACCCAATCGTTACCGCAGCGATGACGTCGACGTGCCTTCGTGCGCAAACGCCTACGCTAACATGATAGACGCGCGCACCCCGCGCCTCCCGCACGACGACATCGCTCCGGCTGCATGCAGTCGGCAGGGCGTCTGCGCGCTCTCGAAAATCCCTGAGTGAGGAATGCAACCATGTCGATCCCTTCATCCGCCGTCGCCGCCGCCATCGCGGTCGCCCTCGTCCACGCGCCGCTCGCGCGCGCGCAGGCCGTGACGTGGCGCGCGGTTGCCGGACAATCCGGCAGCGTCGTCACGCCGAACCTGCCGGCCGGTGTCGACCGCACGTTCTCGGATGTGTCGATCGGCAGCGCCGGCGCGGGCATGGTCGGGCTGCGCGTGAGTTCGCCGAGCGGCAGCAGCGGCTACTGGGCACGCCGCAACGGCGTCCTGTCGCGCTACGTGCAGGCGGGCGTCACCGGCCCCCTCGGGCCGGGCCGCGGCGCCGGCGAGGAGAACCATGTGTTCCTTTCCTACGTGCTCGGCTGGAGCGAGGCGGGCGCCGACGGCCAGCGCGTGTTCGCGGCGCGCGCGGGCGACCCCGCACTCGGCGATGCGCAGTCGAGCCGGGGCGTATGGCGCTGGGACGGCACGAAGAACGTGGAAATCGCACGCGCGCTCACCGACGGCGTGCTCGGCCCCGGATTGGGTGCCGGGTGGCGCTTCAAGGACGCGTCCGACTTCGCCGGCGCCCGCATGCTCGCGGACGGCCGCGTGCTGCTCGTCGCGACCGTGACGACGCAGGCGACCGCGTCGCGCGATCTGGTCGCGTTGCACGTCCCCGGCAGCGGCAACCAGCCGTGCGCGCTCGAAGATTCGACCGACCCGGCCTTGTCGCCGGGCCTCGTCGCCGGCGATTCGTTCCCGGCCGACTGGGGCGGATCGTTGAGTGCGTTCGCGGTCAGTGCCGAAGGCGCGATCTACGCGCGCCTGGCGACGAGCAATTCGCGCGAAGGCATCTTCCAGCTCTGCGACGGCGCGCCCCGCGCGCTCGCCGCCGACGAGACCGAGGGCGCACTCGGCCCGGAACTCGGCGTCGAAACGGCGTACTTCTCGTCGTTCTACGGTCCGCCCAAGCCCGCCGACGCAGGACGCGTGTTCTTCGTCGCGACCGGCCGGCTCGCGTCCGGCGGAGCGAGCTTCAGCGGCCTGTTCCATCACGATGCGACGGGCAATCGCCCGCTCGCACTCAACGGCGACACGGGCGCCTATTCGCCGCACTGGCTGGATGCGACGTTCACGTCGATCGACGAATATTCGCTCACGGCGGCGGGCGAGTGGGCCGCGTTCGAAGCGAACCTGCATACCGGCGACGGAGCATCCCCGCTCGGCCTGTTCCGCGTGCGCCCCGGCGAGGCGCCCGAGCCCGTCGCGATCATCGGTGCCGACGTGCCGTATGCACCCGAAGCCAATCGCGTCTGGTCGAACTTCCGCGCGAGCGCGGTGCTCGCCAATGGCGACATCGTGCTCGAGGCGTACACGAATCCCGACAACGAGTATGCGTTGTGGCTGCTCAAGCGCGGCGCCGCGCCGAGGCGCGTGCTGCGCGCGGGCGACATCGCGCTGGTACCGACCGCGAATGGCGTCGTGCAGGCGGCGGTCAGCACCTTCTCGCTCGCAGGTGGCGGAGGTACCGCCGAGTACGACCGCGGTGGCGACTCGTGGATCGGCGCCGACGGCACGATCCTCGTCTCCGCCTCGGTCAACGGCTACGGCACGGCGTTGCTCATGGCGACGCCGTCGAACCCGATCGATCGCATCTTTCGCGACGGCTACGACGGCTAGGCGACATCGATGCGCGCCGCGCTCCCGCGGCGCGCATCACCCCCTCGGCCACGCGCGGCTATACGCCCGGCCCGCGCCGGCCCATGACCAGCGAGACGACGAACAGCACGAGGAAGACGAGGAACAGGATCTTCGCGATCGACGCCGCGGTACCGGCGATGACGCCGAAGCCGAGCACGCCCGCGATGAGCGCGATCACGAGGAACACGATGGCGTAGTGGAGCATGCGGTTCTCCTTGCAGTGGGATTCCGGGCGAGCCGCCGCGCTGCGGCGTCGTCGCGCGATCCACGTTGACGCCGCGCGAGTGAATGCGCAGTGACCCGCGAACGAGCGCATTCAGCGACCGGACGGCCGCGTCGTCGCGAAACGCTGTGCTACCCTCGCGCCCCCGAGACACCGCGCAGCCCGAACCGAGGAATGCCATGAACAAGCTCGCCTGCCTGATCCCGCTCGCACTCGCCCTGGCCGCGTGCGGCTCGAACGAATCGTCCGTCCCGGTCGCCTCCACGCCGGCCCCCGCCGCGCCCGCCCCGGCCGACCAACCCGCGCAGCCGACGCCGCCGCAGAGCGCGAACGACCTGCTCGGCACGAGGATCGACGGCGTGCTGGCCGGCGACTGGCGTTCGGCCGCCAACAAGGCGCGCGATCCGTATCGCCATCCGAAGCAGACGCTCGAGTTCTTCGGCGTCAAGGCCGGCGACACGCTCATCGAGATCACGCCGGGCGGCGG
>DASTSE010000051.1:0-2436 GCA_035760865.1 Dokdonella sp. | reverse complement strand
CGCCCGCGCGGGCGTCCTGGGCGTCGCCATCGACGCGCTCCATCGCCGCTTCGATGGGCTCCACAGCGAGGCGCTGAGCTAGACCGAGAAGAAGGCGCACGATCTCGGCGTCGCGTGGAACACCATGCTCGACGCGCTGGCCGCGGTACAGGCGATCATCCGGCAGCGGTCCATTCAGGGGCCGCTGGTCGGGCAGCTCGCCGGCCTCTCGCTCGATGTCTCGGCGGGTCTCGGCGGCTCGGCCGCCGACGCCGCGAAGCGACGCACCTCGTCGAGCGCCGACGCCGCAAGCTCGACGTCGTAGTGGCCGACGCACCGCCCCTCGTGACCGACCGGCGTCCCGTGACGAACCAGAACGAGCTTGCCCATCACCCGACGCGCGCGGCGAGCGTGAGGTACACGGCCAACTCGACGATCTGGTTCGCCGCACCAAGAGCGTCGCCGGTGATGCCGCCGATCCGCCTCGCGAAGTACAGTCCCGCGAGCGCCGTGACGATGATCGACACGGCCAGCGGAACGAGCGCGCTCCATCCCAACGCGACGCCCAGGATGATCAGCGCGATGGCCGTCGCCGCGACGAGTCGCCCCACCGTCACCCCCGCGACGAACGGCCGGCCCGCGCTCGGCCGTTCGCCGTCCGTGGCGGGACGCACGTACGGATACCGGCGAATCAACAAAATGCTCGACCACCGTCCGAGAACGTGCGCGGCAACCAACGCGCGCATCACGCCGACCGAAGCGACCGACGTCGCCAGCGCTTGCAGCGCCGCGAACTTGAGCGCGAGGACGAGCATCACGCCGACGAGCGCGTACGATCCCACGCGGCTGTCCTTCATGATCGCCAACACCTGCTCTCGCGACCATCCGCCGCCAAAGCCGTCGAATGCGTCCGCGAGCGCGTCCTCGTGAAACGCGCCGGTCGCGAGCACCGTCGCGCACATCGACAGCAGAACCGCGATCGGTGCGTTCCACAACTGCAGCGCGCCCACATAGACCGCGCCGGCGATCGATGCGACGACGAGTCCCACGACGGGGAAGTAGACCGCGCTCGCCGGCAGGTCGGCGGGATCGTGCGACGCGAGTGGGCCGAGCGGCAGGCGCGTCATGAACGTGAATGCCGCGCCCAACGCTCGGGCCTGCGTGCGCACGAACGAGTCGCTCACTCGGCGTGCTCCGCGGCGTGTTCGCCCGCGGAGACGTTCGCGGACGCGAACGTCGCCATGTCTCGCATCACGGCCGCGGCGGCGCGAAGCACCGGCATTGCAAGCGCGGCGCCGGACCCTTCGCCGAGCCGGAGCCCGAGATCGAGCAGAGGGCGCGCGTCGCAACCGGCGAACGCGCCGCACATCTCGAGCGCGAGCCGATGCCCGCGCTCCGCCGAGCGATGCGCGAAGAACAGCGCCGGCGTCAATTCGCCGAGCCGCTGCTCCGACTCGCCCGCGGCGATGTGCAGCGCCGCGAGCACGCCGACAGTCGAGATGAATCCGTCGGCGACGACGGCCACGCCGGCGCGTGACGCCTCGAGCGCCGCGCCGGCAATCGCCGCGATCTCCAGCCCGCCCAGGCAGCGCAGCGTTTCGCGCGCGCCGGCCGGCCGATCGGCATGGCGCGTGAGCGCACGCTGCACCGCATTGCGTTTACGCTCGAGGCCTTCGTCATCCACGCCGGTTCCGCGGCCGACAGTCTCCGACGGCGCACGGCCGGACAGCGCCGAGAGCAGGGCGGCGGCGGCGGTCGTGTTGCCGATGCCCATCTCGCCGAGACCGAGCGCCTGAATTCCGTCGTCGTGCGCGGCCCGCGCGGCGTCGGCGCCGAGCGCGAGCGCCGACGCGAGCTCGCCCTCGGTCATCGCAGGCTCGAGCACCATGTTGCGCGATCCGCGCCGCACGCGCGGCATCCGCTGCGCGGCGCGCTGGTCGTCGCAGTCCACGCCGACGTCGATCACGTCGACGCCCACGCCGAGCGACGCGGTGATGACGTTGATCGCCGCGCCGCCGCGGTCGAAGTTCTTCATCATCTCGGCGGTCACGGCGCGTGGATACGCGCTCACGCCCTCGTCGGTCACGCCGTGATCCCCGGCGAACACACAGACACGCGCGCGATCCACGACGGGCGTGAGCGTCTGCTGAAGGAGCGCGAGTCGAACCGCGACGTCCTCGAGCTGGCCAAGCGCGCCGAGAGGTTTGGTCTTGGCCGCGATGGCGCGGTTGGCCTCGTCGAGGCTGATGAGAGTCGATGTCGTCATGTGGGTCGAGAGGCGCGGCACTCGAGGCGAATCGCGCGGCCGTTGATCTGTGCGATCGACCAGAAGTCGGCGCGTGGCTGCCGGTGGTGCGCGGCGAGAATGAGTCGGTTGACGTGCCCGTGGGACGAGATGAGCACCGTGTCGCCAGGATGGGCGGCGACGATCTGCTCGAACGCGGGCAGCACGCGCGC
>DASTSE010000050.1:0-2981 GCA_035760865.1 Dokdonella sp. | reverse complement strand
AGCGGCGTGTCGTCGAACAGCGCAGGGTCCAGGCCGATGCTCGTCAGCAGCGTCGCGCCGCGCGGATCGGCGACCGTGCGCAGCGGATCGCGCGCGTCGGCGCGCGCGAGCGAATAGCCGAACAGGTAGCTCGCGCCGGGCTTGACGCGTGCGAGCGCGGTGGTCGATGCACGCACCTCGACCTGATCCGGCGCCCGGCCCTTGCCGAGCACGTCCTTGCGCTCGAATACGAGCCGGCCGGCGCGCTCGTCCACCGCGAGCAGCTTGCCCGCAACGAGCAGGTTGCCGGGCGCGTAGAGCAGCTCGACGGGAGGTTCGACGCGCTCCGCGCGCGCGGGTGCGATGAACGGGCCCGCGATGACGACGGCGAGGAAGAAGGCGCGCAGCGCGCGCGATGGACGGGTGGGCGGCATGGGGGATCGGGATCGGTACGAAGGAGTAGGGCTTCGCGCCGAGTCGGGCAGGCCCCGCCCTAGGCTACCGGATGAGCGAAGGCGGTGCACGGCGCCCGCAGCCGCAGCGATGCGGCCTTCCACCGGCGCGGCGGTCGTGCCGCCGTCGACCGGCGGCGTCGCAGGTGCGGCCGACATCGTTGGGGGATCGGCCGTGGAACCGCGTACTGGATAGCGGAAGCCACCGCCAACCGGGAGTCCCGAACATGAGTTCCGCATCGAGCGTGCGCACGCCTGCCTGCGTTTTCGTGCTGTGGGGAATGGCCATGACGGCCGCTCCCGCAGACGCCGCGTTCATCTACGCCCGCCTCGTGCCGGGCGCCGGCATCGAGCCCAACGGCACCTCGACGCAGGTCGACGTGTCGTCCGGCGGGCGCACCGTCGTGTTCGCGAGTACCGCGAACAACTGGGTCGGCGACACCTACAACGGCACGCGCGCCGTCGCCGCGGACCTCGACACCGGCATCGTCGAGGCGGTATCGGCTGCCGGTGGCAGCGTGTTCCGCGGCGAGTCGCCGGTCGTGTCCGGCGACGGCCGCTACGTCGCGTTCCTCACGATCAATCCGTCGTACGGCCCGAACTGGCAGGTGCTGCGCAAGGACCGCGCGACCGGCGCACTGGAACTCGCGAGTGCCGATGCGAATGGCCAGCCCGCGACGACCGGTACGAACGACAATACCGTGTCGATGTCGGCCGATGGACGCCACGTCGCGTTCCAGACCGGCGCAGACCTGACCGGCGTCGACGCCCATCCGTCCGGCAATACGGCTCCGGCCGGCAGCTCGGGAGAAATCTACGTCAAGGACATGGCGACCGGGCAGGTCGAAATGGCGTCAGTGATGCCCAACGGCAGCGCCTCGGGCAGCAACTGTTCGCTGCAGCCCCACGCCCTGTCGGCCAGCGGTCGTTACCTGACGATGCTCTGCAGCGACGCGATGGTGGCCGGAGCGACCAGCGGACAAGCGTACGTGCGCGACCTGCAGGCGAACACAACCGAACTCGTCAGCCGCAGCGCGTCGGCAGCGTCCGGATCGACGGCGTTCGTCTACCGGCCGGCCATTTCGCCGGGCGCACGCTTCGTGAGCTTCCAGAATCGCGGCTACGGCGGGCTCGGCTATGCCGACGGTGCGACGATCGAGAGCAACAGCGGGATCTACCTGCGCGATCGCCAGGCGGGCACGACGATCGCGATCCCGCGTCCGACGCTCCTGCCCGCGAGCGCGTACGACAGCTGCGCGGTGTCGGCCGTTTCCGATATCGGCAGTGTCGTCTTCCATTGCAACGACGCCTGGACCGGCGTGGGTGCGTATCCGCAGGTGTTCCTGTACGTGCCGGGCGCGGGCGCGCCCGAGTTGCTCAGCACGACGCCGGGCGGCGGTCCCGGCAACGGCCCGGCCGGCGACACGCTCGGCGTGAATGCTTCGGGCCTGTCGATGGCGTGGGAGTCGAGCGCGAGCGACTTCGACCCCGACGACGGCAACGGCGCGTCGGACATCTTCGTGCTCGTCGAGGAATCGGTCCTCTCGGACGTCATCTTCGCGGACGCGTTCGAGGGATGACGCAGGGGGCCGGCGCGCGCGTCGCCGCATAGGCCGGAAAAAAGAACGGGCCGCATGCGCGGCCCGTCTTCGATGCGGCGGATCGGCGTCGCCGAATTACTTGATGCCGGCGGCCTTGCGCAGCTCGGCCGCCTTGTCGGTCTTCTCCCACGAGAACGCGGTGAACGTGTCGCCGTTCGCGTGCTTGACCTCGTACGGTGTGCGGCCGAAATGGCCGTAGCTCGCGGTCGCCTGGTACATCGGATGCACGAGATCGAGCATCTTGATGATGCCGTACGGGCGCAGGTCGAAATGGTTGCGGATCAGCTTCTCGATCCTGTCGTCGCCGATCTTGCCGGTGCCGAACGTCGTCACCGAGATCGAGGTCGGGTGGGCGACGCCGATCGCGTACGAGACCTGCACCTCGCAACGGTCGGCGATGCCGGCCGCGACGACGTTCTTCGCGACGTAGCGCGCGGCATACGCCGCGGAGCGGTCGACCTTGGACGGGTCCTTGCCCGAGAACGCACCGCCGCCATGGCGCGCCCATCCACCGTAGGTGTCGACGATGATCTTGCGTCCGGTGAGGACGCAATCGCCGACCGGACCGCCGATGACGAACTTGCCGGTCGGGTTGATGTGGAACTTGGTGCCCTTGTGGATCCACTTCGACGGCAGCACCGGATCGATGATGTGCGTGCGCACCGCCTCGATGAGGTCCTTCTGCTTGACCGACGGATCGTGCTGCGTCGAGAGCACGACCGCGTCGATCGCGACCGGCTTGTCGTTTTCGTAGCGCAGCGTGACCTGGCTCTTGGCGTCGGGGCGCAGCCACGCGAGCTTGCCCTTCTTGCGCACCTTGGCCTGCTGCTCGACCAGGCGGTGGCTGTAGTAGATCGCCGCCGGCATGTGGTCGCGCGTCTCGTTGGTGGCGTAGCCGAACATCAGGCCCTGGTCGCCCGCGCCCTGTTCTTCCGGGTTCTTGCGGTCC
>DASTSE010000049.1:0-3450 GCA_035760865.1 Dokdonella sp. | reverse complement strand
ACGCCCCGCATCATCAAGAAGTACCCGAATCGCCGCCTCTACGACACGGAGATCTCGAGCTACATCACGCTCGAGGAGATCCGCCAGCTCGTGCTCGACGACGAGGAATTCGAGGTTCGCGACGCGAAGACCGGCGAGAACCTCACGCGCTCGGTGCTGCTGCAGATCATCGCGGAGTACGAAGAGCGCGGCCAGCCGATGTTCACCACCAAGTTGCTGTCGCAGATCATCCGCTTCTATGGCGATTCGCTGCAGGGTTTCATGGGCGGCTATCTCGAGCGCAGCCTGCAGGTCTTCCTCGACCAGCAGCAGCAGTTCCGCAGCCAGCTCAACAACATGCTCGGCCAGGGACCGTGGTCGATGCTCAACGACCTGACCGAACGCAACATGGACATGTGGAAGTCGCTGCAGCAGGGGTTCCTCACCGCGGCCGCGAACAGCGTGCGCGGCACGCAGGACCCCGGCGCGAAGAAGAAGGAAGGCAAGCCCTGACGGGACCGCCCGGCCGGCTCGCGGCGGGGCGACGCATCGCAGCAAATTCGCGCGGCCGTCGATGCCGCATCGCACGATCCAGGGGTTTTCGATGAGTAAACGCGTCGCCGTCGTCACGGGCGGCATCGGCGGTCTCGGCAGCGAGATCTGCAAGTACCTCGCGCGGGCCGGCCGCCAGGTGGTCGCCGCCGACCTCGCCTCGCGCAGCGAACGGCTCGAAGCATTCCGGTCCGAAACGGCGCAGTTCGACGGCGCGATCGCGTTCGAGCCGCTCAACGTCGCCGACTACGCCGGCTGTACCGCGTTCGTCGAACGCATCGCCGCGCAGTACGGGCCGGTTTCCATCCTCGTCAACGCGGCAGGGATCACGCGCGACACGTCGCTGCGCAAGATGAGCGCCGAGCAGTGGAGCGACGTGATGCGCGTCAACCTCGACGGCGTGTTCAACATGTGCCGGCCGGTCGTCGACGGCATGACCGCGCAGGGGTTCGGCCGCATCGTCAACATCTCCTCCGTGAACGGCCAGACCGGCCAGTTCGGCCAGACCAACTATTCGGCGGCGAAGGCCGGCATGCACGGCTTCACGATGGCGCTCGCGCGCGAGGTCGCGAAGAAGGGCGTGACCGTCAACAGCGTTTCGCCGGGCTACTGCAACACGCCGATGGTGCAGGCGGTGCCCGAGGAGATCCGCAACCAGATCATCGCGAACATCCCCGTCGGCCGCCTCGGCGAGCCGCGCGAGATCGCGCGCACGGTCGAGTTCCTCACCGCCGACGACGCGGGCTTCATCACCGGCGCGAACATCCCGGTCAACGGCGGCTATTTCATCGATTTCTGAGGCGCCGCGGCGGCGGCGCGAGCCGCCATGACGCACGCGGCGCCGGCCGCACCGCCTAGAAGTCGTAACCGTCGATGTAGATGAAGTCGTCGGGCGTGCGCTCGCAGTCGTAGGTGACCGTCATCGGATCGCCCGCTTCGACGACGTCGAAGTCGGTCGGACGGATGCCGTACAGCGAGTGCGAGTCGATGTCGACGTCGGCGTCGGCCCACTTGTGCGTCGTGAACTGGTCCGACTCCGCGGTCAGCGGCACGCCGCCGCCGTCGGAGAGGAACATCCCGTATTTCTGCAATGTGCGCAGGATCGCGCGCACGGATTCGTTGCTGCTGAACCCGTTCACGTCGAACGTCTGCTTGAGCTTGAGGCGCGAACCGTACGGAACGGCGTTCGCGTTGGCGTCCGAGGTCGCGAGCGTGCCGTGTGAAGCCGGATGCACGTACTTGTCGTCCGCCATGCGGTTGTTGCCGAGGATGAAGCGGATCGCATGCCCGAGGTCGCCATGCGCCTGCGCCGCGGCCCACACCTCGTCCGCATTGAACAGCAGCGGCGCGATCGGGAAGCCCGCGCCGTCGGCGCTCGTGCAGTGCTCGCCGCGGCCGTAGCGGGGGTACGCCTTGCTCAGGTCCCAGCGCAGGCCGCAGATCGCGTTCACGCCCGTCGCATCGGCCGACTCGGTCGCGTATGCCTCGTAGAGGATCTTGCTCGTGTCGTTGACGACGAGCAGGTGGCAATCCTCGTTCTCCGCGTCGCACGCGTACGCAGGCGGATCGGTGCCCTCGATGCCGCCACCCACGGGGACCGGGAACGGCAAGCCGGGCGCATCGCAATCGGGACTGTAGTAGTCGCCCTCGGACGGCCACGCGACGACCGGCCGCGTCGTCGTCGACGCGTTCGCGTGCAGCACGTAGAACGAGAAGTCGATGTGGAAATCGAAATCCCGCGTGTCGCCCCAACCGTGTGCAGAGAACGCGGCAAGGTGGTTCATCATCTCGGCCGAATTCGAACGCAGCGTCGCATGGCTGACGTCCACGTTCCAGATCGCATTGGGCTGCGAGAAGCGCGGCAGCGGCGCCGCCACGGCGAACGCCGGCAGGGCCGACAGGATACAGCTCAGGAGCGCGGATCGGCGCATTGGATTCCCCCGTCGCGAAGGCGCCCATCGTCGCCGCCTCGCCGATGGAATTCCGCGCACTGCGTCGCAACGGCCGCGCGCTACCAGACGATGTCGGCGGGAACGTCGTCTTCGGGGGCGGGCGCCTGCGGATCGCACAACAGCACGAGTGCGTCGGGATCGATCGCCTGCGCGGCAAGGCCGGTTTCGCGCGCCACGAGCAGGTAGCGCCCGGCCAGCTGCACGACCGCGAGTTCGCCGCCGTTGAGGCGCGGCAACTGCTCGGCGGTGACGTAGATGCGACGGATCTTGTTCGCATGCGGGAAATGGCGCGGGATTTCCGCATTCGCGTCATTGAACGCGACGCCTTGCCCCTGCAGCAACGCGGCGAGCTTCTGCTTGCGCTCGCGCTTCTCGCGCGCACGCTGCTCCGCCTCGCGTTGCTCGCGCTCGCGCTGTTCGCGCTCGGTGCGGTCGCGCAGCGCATACGCCTTGGCGAGGTCGATGTCGCCGCGTTCGCGCGGCGGCGACGGCGGCCTGCCCGCATGGGCGCGATCCGGTTTTCCGGATGGCTTCCCCGGCGCTCGCGCGTTCGGCTGCCCCTGGGGCCTGCCCTGCCCGGGCCGCTGCTGCGGCTTGGGACGGTTATCGGACTTCGGCAGCGGCGCGAAGCCGGCCTTCAACAACTGGTCACGCAGCGAATCGGACATGACTGCGACACTCGAAGCAGGAACGGAACATGGTCAGCAAGCGCACTCGCACATCTTCATTCATCGCGTCCATGCGATCGCGGCTGAAGCCGCTCCCACATCATCCTTCACCCGCTTTTGCATTGCCCGCTCAAACCGGCGCCATCATCAGAAGCAGCTGTTCCTTGAAAGTGCGGCCATGGATGGCCGCTTCTGGAATCCATCCGAGCCAGGCGCATCCAGGCACCCCGATCCCTACCGACAAGCAGCGATCACGAACGATCGCACTTGTTTCCTTGAAAGTGCGGCCATCGATGGCC
>DASTSE010000048.1:0-11511 GCA_035760865.1 Dokdonella sp. | reverse complement strand
GGGCCGCGCGCGCGGTTCATGGCGCGTCCTGCAGGGTCACGCGCGCGTTGACGATGCCGATGCCGTCGGCACGGTCCACCGACAGCTCGATCGCCTCGACGCCGTAGCGGTCCGCGAGCGCCTCCATCCAGCTCGCGAGCGCGTCGAAGCGCGCCGATTCGAACGCGACCTTGACCGTCTTCGCACCGGCCGGCTCGACGCGCTTGAGCGCGTCGCCGAGCCCGCCGCTGCGCGCGGTCGCGTCGGCGAGCGCGAGCAGCGACTTGCCCGCGCGCTGGCCGCCCGCCTGCATGCCGGTCGCGTGCCGGCGCGCGATTTCCGTCGCCCCGGCGCGCACGAACGCGAGATCGGCGCGCTGCCGTTCGAGGTCGCGTTCGAGCTCCGCGCGCCGCTGCGCGAGCGGATGCCAGAGCAGCGCCCAGCCGAGCAGCAACGCCGCGACGAGCCCGCCGACGACGAGCACGCGCCGCTCCTGCGCGGCGAGCCCGTTCCACCACGCGGCGATCACGGCGCGCCTCCGCGGCCCGCGCCTTCGACACGCACGCGGCCGTCGACGCCGTCCGGGCCTGCGTTCGCGGCGGTCAATTCCGCCTTCAGGCCGGGCAGCGCCGCGACCTGCTCGCGGACGAGGTCGAGCACGCCGGTGTCGGGCGCACGCAGCGCGATCTCGAGCACGCCGCCGCGATATTCGAGCCCGCGCACCTGGATGCGCGTGGTGCCGTTGCCGAGCACGGGACCGAGCCGGTCGAGCAGGCGCAGCAGGCCGTCCGCCTGCACGCCACCACGTTCGTGTTCGAGCCGGCCGCGCATGAGCTGCGCGGGATCGATGCGCGCGAGCTGGTTCGCATCGAGGTCGGGAAACGCTTCGCGCACGGCCTCGCGCGCCTGCGCCTCGATCTGCGCGGATTCGCGCGCCAGCCGCCAGACGTCGGCGCCGAGCCCGGCCAGCGCGAGCACGACGACGCCCGCGGCGAGCGCGGCCGCGACGCGCCACCAGCGCCGCCCGCGCGCATGGCGATGGCTCGGTGCGAACTCGCCGTCGAGCAGGTTCAGCGGCAGCTGCGCGAGACCGCCGGCGAGGAACGCGAGCGGATCGCGCTGGCGCGCGTGGTACGCATGGGCATGCTGCGGCAACACGAGCGGCGGCGCCGCACGGAAATCGAACACTTCGAGCGGGTGACGCGGTTCGGCGAGCGCGAGCCAGCCCGGCAGCTCGGGCAGGCTGCAGGCGAAGGCGGACCACGGCGCGAGGCGCACGACCGCGCGCGCGTCCTCGATCATCGCGCACGACAGCGGCCCGGCCGCGCGCACCGCGAGCGATTCGGGCACGAGCGCGTCGGGCTGCACGCCGGCCTCGGCGAGGCGCGCGAGCCAGCCGCGCAGGACCGCCTTCGCGACGACCGCGACGCCGATCGCGCCGTCGGCCTTGCGCGCGGCGGCGAAATGCAGGTCCTCGACCGGCGCGAGCAACTGGTCCTCGACCGCGTACGGCAGCGCCTGCAGCAGCTGCGCGCGGCTTCGCGCGCTGAGGTTCGCCTCGGTGACGAGCACGTCTTCGGCCGGCACGAGCACGACGATCTCGTCGGCGCGCGCGAGGACGTCCGCGGGCGGCGCACCGGCGATCGACGCCGACACGCGCGCAGCGGATGGGCGCAGCCAGGTCAGGCTGCCGTCGGGGGCGAGGCGCAGCAGCAGGCGGTCGGACATCGGGGAACGGCGAAGGAAACCGCAGCGATTGTAGTCGAGAACCGCACGCGTGCTCAGCGCGCCGGTGCGACCGCGCCGGCCGCGTCGGCAGCGGCATCGGCGCCGATCGGCGCCGCCGCCGCGAGCACGTCGTCGGCGCCTCGGCTGCGCGCGAGCACGCGCACGCCGCCCTGCCCGCGTTCGATCAGGCTGAAGCACGTGAACGGCACGCCGTCGAGCACGATGTCGCCGCGTGCGAGGAAGTAGCTGCTGCGCACGTCGAGCAGCGACGACGGCACGCGCAGCGACACGCCGAGCGGCGCGAGCTGGCTGGCGAACTCGCTCACGCTGCCGTAGCGGGCGGCGCCGTTCTGCCACAGCGACTGCGCGGCCGCCGGCGTCGCACGATCGAGCAGCGCCTGCAGCAGCGCCGGGGTCGCGGTGTTCACGTTGAGGCGCGTGCCGGGCGGCAGCGCGCACACGTGCGGCGCGAGCTTCGCATAGGTCGCGGCATCGACGCCGCGCACGAGGCGCAGTTCGGAGACGTGCGCGAACGGACCGCCACGCGGCCGGTACGGCAACGGCTGCGCGAGATAGCGCGCCGCCTCGACCACCGACGCCTTCGCGGGATCGAGCCAGTTCTCGACCGCCGCGGCGATGCCCGGATCGAGCGCGAGCGCCGCGAGCAGGTCGTCGAACACCGGCCGCCACGCCGGATCGCCGCCGAGCGCGGCCGGCGCGAGGTTGTTGAGGTTGAAGCAGCCGCCGAGGTCCTGCATCGTCGCGCGGATGACCCCGCCGGGGACCTCCTGCGGCGGCAGCGGCTGCGCCCATGGGCTCGCGTGCGTGTCCGGTTCGTTGCTGCCGAGCGCCGCGATGAGCCCCTGCGCCGCGTAGATCTCGAGGCCGATCGCGTACGCCTCGGCCTGCTCGCCGCGCAGCGTGTTGCGCGTGCGCGCGAGCGCGAGCTCGCCGCGATCGAGCAGCGCCGCGACGAGGATCACCGCGATCGCGACGACGAGCAGCGCGACGAGCAGCGCGACCCCGCGCTGGCGCGAAGGCGCGTTCATGCGCCGCCTCCGCGCGGCGGCGGCGGCCGTTCGCCGCGGCCTGGCGGCGGCGTGTCGCCGCCCGGTGCCGCACCCGTCGCGCGCTGCGGCAACGGCGACGGCAGCTCGACCACGCGGCGGATCTCGCCGAGCCCGGCGGGCGCGAAGCGGAACTCGACCGCCCGCGGCAACGTCCCGTTCGGCACCGCATCGGCCGCGCATGCGGGCAGCTCGCGCGGCGGCCACGCGTCGCGCCAGGCGCCGTCGCAGCCGTAGTAGCGCAAGCGCAGCTCGCCCGCGCGCGCGAGCAGGTCGCGCTGCAGCGGCAGCGAATCCGGCGCGCGATCGAGCACGGTGTAGCGGCCACGGCGCAGCGTGCCGCGTTCGCTCGTGTAGACGACGCGCTCGACGTGGCTGCGCGATTCGGCGAGCGGGTTCGCGTAGCCGAGGCGCGACAGCTCGACCGTATCGGCGCCGCCGACGAGCGCGGGCCGCTCGACGAGGCCGTCGTTGCCGAGCACGGGGCGCGCGACCGCCTGGCGCAGGTCGCGCTCGAACGAGGACACCGCGCGGCCGATCGCGGCGAACCGGTCCTGCTGTTGGGCGAGCGCGCCGCGCGTGCGCGCGATCGCCGCGAGGCCGCCGTACGCGGCCGCGGCGAGCGCCGCGAACACCGCGAGTGCGACCAGCAGTTCGATCAGGCTGAAGCCTGCGGGATGGGATTCGGGATTCGGGATTCGGGATTCGCCGATGCGAAGCCGTCCGGGTTCGGCGGCCTCGGCAGGTGCATGCCGATGGATCGCGCCGGCTTCACCGAATCCCCAATCCCGAATCCCGAATCCCTCGCTCATGGCAACGCCGTCCCCGCGAAGCCGCTCAGGCTCGCCGACGGTTCCTTCGACGTGCCTGCGAACACGCGCACGTCGATGCGGCGGATCTCCACGTCGGCGGTCGCCTTCACCTCGCGCTCCCAGCGCCATTCGCGGCCCGCGAACGTGGTGCGGCCGTCGCTGCGTCCGGTCGCGGGGAACGCGCTCGCGAGGCGCGTCTCGGTCACGACGTTGGCGGCGACCCAGCCCGCGAGCGTGCGCTCGCGCAAGCCGTCGAACGACTGCACCTGCACGCTCGCCGCACGCGTGAGCGCGAGCAGCGCGATCGCGACGACCGCGAGCGCGATGAGCACCTCGACCAGCGTGAAGCCGCGCGCGCGCTTCATCGCGGCGCCTCGACCGCACGCACGCGCACGCCGCCGTCCTCGCCGCCGTCGATGCGGCGCGGCGCGGCGTCGCCGAGCGAGAGCGTCAGCGCGAACGGCGTGAGTTCGCCCGACGAGAAACAGACGATCTGCGGCACCGAACGCTCGCCCGACGCGACCGCGACGCTGCGACCATCGCGGCGCAGGTCGAAGCCGAGTCCCGCGGGCCAGGTGCGTGGGCGCAGTTCGTCGTCGCGTGCGAACGGCCGCCACTGCGCGCCGTCGAGGCGCACGAACGCATAGCCGTCGCCGCCGAGCACCGCGCCGATCTCGCGACCGCCGAGTTCGGCCTGCTCGCAGGCATGGCCGAGCAGCGCCTGGAAACGCTCCGCTTCGCCGGCGAGCCTGCGTTCGCTGCTGCCGCCGACCGCGAGCGTGAGCGCCATCGCGAGCACCGCGACGATGACGACGACGACGAGGATCTCGATCAGCGTGAAGCCGGCGCCGATGCGCGACCGCGCAATGTGCACCGGCGGGATGCGTGGTTCGCGGCAGGCGGCCCGTGCGGCTGCTGGTGGCCTTTTCGCACGCCGCGATGCCACGTGGATCGGAGGTCCCGGGACGTTCATGGCCGTCGTCGCGCGAATCCGCGCTCGCGAATCACGATCCGCGAATCGCGAATGCCCCGGTCATTCCCAGTTGCCGACGTCGGCGGCCTCGCCATCGCCGCCGGGCTTGCCGTCGGCGCCGAGGCTGTACACGTCGATGCTGCCGTGCTGGCCCGGCTGCGCATACTGGTACGGATGACCCCACGGGTCCTTCGGCGCATGGTCGAGGTACGGACCCTTCCAGTTCGGCGCCTCCGGCTGGCCGGACGGTTTGGCGACGAGCGCGTCGAGACCCTGCTCCGTGCTCGGATAGGCGAAGTTGTCGAGCTTGTACATGCTGAGCGCGGTCACGACGCCCTGGATGTCCTGGCGCGCGCGCGTCACGCGCGCTTCGCCGGGCCGCTCCATCACGCGCGGCACGACGATCGCGGCGAGGATGCCGAGGATGACGACGACGACGAGGATTTCTATGAGGGTGAAGCCGCGCGAGGCGCGCGGCTGCGCGATCAGCGTGAAGCCGAGCGCTGCGCGAGGGCTGGGGGCCGAGGGCTGAGGGCTGGGCGGCATGGCGAGCTTGTCGGAGACGGGGTCCGCCCGGATCATAGCAGTCATGACGCTCTACTCCTCCGAACTCGCCGCGCGCGACCTCGCCGTCGTCTGGCACCCGTGCACGCAGATGCACGACCACGAAACCCTGCCGATGCTGCCGATCGCGCGCGCCGAAGGCGCGTGGCTGTACGGCCACGACGGCCGCCGCTGGCTCGACGCGGTAAGTTCGTGGTGGACGTGCCTGCTCGGCCATCGCCACCCGCGCATCGTCGCCGCGCTCAAGGACCAGCTCGACCGCATCGATCATGTGATGCTCGCGGGCTTCACGCACGAACCGGCGATACAACTCGCCGAGGAACTCGTGCGCATCGCGCCGCGCCATGGAAGCGAAAGGGCAGGAGCATCGCGGCTTCCGCCGCTCCCACGCAACGCCGATCCCGTGGGAGCGGCTTCAGCCGCGAACGACGTACCGCCCACCCTCACCCGCGTCTTCTACGCCGACAACGGTTCGAGCGCGATCGAAGTCGCGCTCAAGCTCTCGTTCCATTACTGGCGCAACGTCGGCCGCGGCGAACGCACGCGCTTCATCGCGCTGACCGGCGGCTATCACGGCGAGACGCTCGGCGCGCTCTCGGTCACCGACGTCGCGCTGTACCGCCACACCTACGCGCCACTGCTGCTCGAACCGATCTTCGCGCCGTCGCCCGATGCGTACGACGCCGAGCCTGGCGAGAGCGCCGCCGCGTGCGCGCAGCGCCGCCTCGGCGAGTTGCGCGCGATCCTCGAATGCGATGCGCACGAATGCTGCGCGGTCATCGTCGAACCGCTCGTGCAGTGCGCGGGCGGCATGCGCATGCACGACGCGTCGTACCTGACCGGCCTGCGCGCGCTCTGCGACGAATTCGACCTGCACCTGATCGCCGACGAGATCGCGGTCGGCTTCGGCCGCACCGGCACCTTGTTCGCATGCGAACAGGGCGGCATCGTGCCCGACTTCCTCTGCCTCTCGAAGGGCCTCACCGGCGGCACCTTGCCGCTGTCCGCGGTGCTCACGACGACACGCGTCTACGACGCGTTCTACGCCGAATATTCGGCCGGCAAGGCATTCCTGCATTCGCACAGTTACACCGGCAACCCGATCGCGTGCCGCGCCGCGCTCGCGACCCTGTCGGTGCTGCGCGACGAGCCCGTGCTCGAACGCAACCGCACGCTCGCCGCGTACCTCGACGCGCGCCTCGCGCCGCTCGCCGACCATCCGCATGTCGGCGACGTGCGTCGCACCGGCATGATCGCGGCGATCGAACTCGTCAAGGACAAGCGCACGCGCGAACCCTTCCCCGCCGCCGAACGCCGCGGCCTGGGCGTCTACCGCCACGGCCTCGCCCACGAGATGCTGCTGCGCCCGCTCGGCAACGTCGTCTACTTCATGCCGCCGTATTGCATCACGCCGGAGGAGATCGATCGGATGGTCGACGTCGCGGTCGAGGGCATCGAGATCGCACTGCGCTAGCGCATGCGTCGGCGCGGCCATGTTCGATGCCGCATCGCGAATAGGTGGGAATGTGGGGTGGGCTCGGACCCACCGTGCCTTGCGTCGCGGACGAAAAGCGGTGGGCCAGGGCCCAACCCCGCGAGCGCGCGGCGAAGAACGTCGATGTCACTCGGTGGCGGAAACAACACCCGCATTGCGCGACTCGCCGGCTCCCGTCGCCTTGTCCGACTTCGACGTACCGAGAATCGAGCCGAGGATCACGAGCGGAAACCCGATCGCCATGCCCGCCGTCAGCGGCTCGTGCAGGACGATGACGCCGAGCAGCAGCGCGACCGCGGGGTTGATGTAGGTGATCACGGTCGCGCGGCCGGGACCCGCTTCGGCGATGAGCGCGAAGAACAGCAGGAACGCGGTCGCGGTGCAGAGCACGGCGAGCGCGACGACCGAGCCGCCCGCGGCGAGGCTCACCTCGTGCGGCCAGAGGAACGGCGCGAACGGCGCATAGAGCACGCTCGCGAGGATCAGCGACGCGGTGACGACGCCGAGCGGCGGCACGCCGCCGAGCTTGCGGTCGATGATGATCGGGCCGATCGCATAGCCGATCGAGGCGAGCACGACCGCACCGACCGCGGGCAGGTCGTCGAGATGGATGTCGAGCCCGACCAGCGCGGCGACGCCCGCGAAGCCGAAGCCGAGCCCGAGCAGGCGGCGCGCACCGAAGCGGTCGTGGCCGAGGCGGGTCAGGATCACCGCGGCGATCAGCGGCACGATCGCGATGAGCAGGCCCGCAGTGGAACTCGTGAGGCGCGTCTCCGCGTGGCCGAGCAGCAGCCACGGCACGTTGATCTCGACCAACGTGAACGCGAGCAGCGGCTTCCACTTGCGGACCGCGGGCGCGAGCGCATGGGCGCGCAGCGCGACCGGCAGCAGGAGCAGCGCGCCGATCGTCGTGCGTCCGAACGCGACGACGAGCGGATCGATCTCGGCGACGGCGATGCGGATGAGCAGGTACGGCACGCCCCAGATCACGCTGAGGGCGAGGAACAGGATCCAGCCGCGCCGGGTCATGGCGCCTCCGGTGCAAGCCGTTGGCGTACGACGAGGGCGCGGTCGGTGCGCGAATCGTTCGTCATGCGCGTCGGAGCCCGCTCATCGACGACGCGCGACGAAGTAGAGCCAGTCGCCACGGCCGCGGTGGCGCGCCTCCCATTCGAGGTCGAAGCCGGCTTCATGCAGTCGCGCATGCAGCGCATCGACGGACCAGAGCACGAGACGGTAGTCGCCCGACTCGTCGGATTCCCAGCACTCGCCCTCGCCTTCGCGCATCGAGGCGAGGAACAGTCCGCGCGGATGCAGCGCGCCTGCGATCTTGCGCAGGACATCGTCGAGCTGTTCGCGCTCGACGTGCTGCAGCACGCACAGCGCAACGATGGCATGGTACGGACCGGGCAGCGCGTCCTCGACGATGTCGAGCGGCGCGACCGCATGGCCGCGCGCGGCCTGGAGCTCGCGGAACGAAGCGGCCGCATCGGTGCGCTCGACTGCGACGCCGAGCGCCTCGAGGAAATCCGCGTCCCAGCCCGGCCCCGAGCCGATCTCGAGCACGCGCGCGCCGCCCGGAACGTCGCTCGCGAGGCGCCGCAGCGCGGCTTCGCCGACGCCGGATCGCGTCGGATCGACCGCGGCCGCGTAGTCGCGCGCGCAGGCTTCGTACCCTTCGATCGTGCGGCGATTCGCATCGCTGCGGGCGGAGTCGATCTTCGTCGTTGGCGGCACCGCACTCTCCAGTGATTCGGCGGATCGTCCGGCGAGCGTAACGCACTACCCGCCATCCGCGCCGCGCGGTAGTGTGCACGCTCGGGATGTACGTCGTGCGCCTTCGCGTTGCATCCGTCGTTCGTAATCGCGGAAGAATCCATGCGCATTCCCCGAATCTACGTTCCGCAGCCGCTGCAGCCGGGCCGCGCCGTCGACCTGCCGGTGCAGGCCGGCGAACACATCGCGCGCGTACTGCGGCTCGAGCGCGGCCATCCGCTGCGCCTGTTTGACGGCGAGGGCGGCGAATTCGAGGGCGAGATCGCTTCGCTCGCCAAGCGGGCGGTCACCGCGCACGTGCTCAAGCCGGTGCCGGGCGCCGACCGCGAGACCCCGCTGCGCATCACGCTCGGCCAGGGCATCGCGCGCGGCGAGAAGATGGATTGGATCCTGCAGAAGGCGACCGAGCTCGGCGTCGCGCGCATCGTGCCGCTCGTCACCGACCGCACCGAAGTCAAGCTCGACGCCGAGCGCGCCGGGCGGCGCGTCGCGCACTGGCATGCGGTGCTCGCCTCCGCGTGCGAGCAATGCGGGCGCAACCGGCTGCCCGAACTCGCCGAGCCGATGAAGCTCGCCGACTGGGCGGCCGCGCTCGGCGACGAGGCGGGTTTGCGCCTCGCGCTCGATCCGCACGGCGATACGAGCGCGCGCGGGCTCGATCCGGGTGGCCGCGCGACGCTCGTCGTCGGGCCCGAGGGCGGCCTTTCCGAACACGATCTCGCGACGCTCGGGCAGGCCGGCTTTCGCGGACTCAGGCTCGGCCCGCGCATCCTGCGCACGGAGACCGCGGGGCTCGCGGCGCTCGCGGCGTTGCAGGCGATCCACGGCGACCTCTGAACGCACCGGCGTCGGCCGCTCGAGCCGGGCGGGCACGCCGGACGGTGTCCCGCATCGCGCGGGACACCGTGTCGGTACCGCGTCAATCGAAGCCGTCGGCGAAGATCAGGTCATCGGTGACGGCCGCGCCGTCCGTCCAGAGGCCGTAGCCGTCCGTCGCCGGATTGACGATCGCCGGCGCGCCGCTGGCGAGATCGAACGCATACAACTGCATCGCCGCCGGCGCGGTCGCATCCTTTCCGAACACGTACATCGCGCGTGCGCCGGCCGGTCCGTCGATCGTGCCGGGCCCGCTGCCGACGAAGCAGCACGTCGCCGGCGCGCTGCCGACCGCGGACAGCGTGACCGGCGAGCCGGGCACGGTCCAGGTCACGCGCGCGAGGTAGGTGAAATCGAGCGTGCTGCGCAGGATCGCGTAGACGTCGCCGTTCGATGCGTCGACGGCAAGCGAGACGACCCGGTCGCCCGCGATCGGATACGCCGCGGGCAATGCCGCACCGCTCGCGAAGTCGAAGCGCAGCAGCTGGTCTTCGCTGTCGCCCTCTCGACGGCCGACCATGAGCAAGTCCTGGCTCGCCGCGCGCCATGCCGCGATGCCGGATGCGAACGCGCAACAGCCGGTGTCGACCGCTGCGGTCAGCGCGGGATCGAGCGTCGTGCCGCCGTGGGTGGCGACGCTGAACACCTGTGTCGGCGCGGTCGCGCCCGGATCGAAGAACACGCCGACGAGCCGCGAGCCGGGCGCGTCGAACGCGAGTGCCGCGAACGCGGTGCCGGCGGGCGCCACGAGGGCTCCACTCGGTAGGGGCGTACTGCCGTAGGCGACCGGCACGACCGCGACCGGAGCGGCCGGCGTTCCGCCCGCGGGGTCCGGCGCGACCGCGACATACAGCAGGTCGTTCGCATCGTCGGCGGCGAGCGCGCCGATCTGCACGAGCAGGCGATCCGGCGGGTTGGCGAGCGCGCCGCCCGTGACGTCGCCGTTCGCGGCGTCGCGCACGATCGCGGCGGAATCGTCCTGGCGCGACAGCGTCAGCACGCGTGCGTTCGCATGCAACGCGCAAAACGCGGGCAGCGCGCACAGCGCAGCGCGCGCGAGCAATGAAGGAGGCGACATGGCGATCCTCCTTCAGCGCGCGCCGTGGCGGACGAGGTCCTCGAGTTCGCGCAGGCGCGCTTCCAGCTGGTCGATGCGCTCGTCGCGCTCGCGCACCTCGTCCTGCAGCGCCTTCACCGACGCGAGCGCGACGCCGGCGACGTCGGTCGGCGCGACGAAGTGATCGCTGGCGCCGAGCCCGAACGCGGCGTGGAAATCCTCGGCGACGGGGCCGAGATGGCGATCGGCGTCGCTCGCGCCGATGTAGTTCCAGGTGCTGATCGGCAGCGCCGCGAGCCGCGCGAGCACGCCCGCGCCGTCGACGGGCGCGAAGTGCTCCTTCGCGCTGCGGCTCGACAACTGGGCGATCGTGCCGTGCACGAGCATGTCGCCGGCGACGTCGAGCTTCGCGGCGGGCGAGGCGGTGCCGATGCCGACGTTGCCGCTCGCGGCGATGTCGAGGCTCGACGTCGGCGCGCCGGGCCGGATGCGGAACGGCAGCAGCGAGCCGCCGGTGACGTCGCGCACGAAGAAGTTCGCCTCGTTGCCGGCGACGTCCCAGGTCTGCGCGGCGAAGCCGCCGGCATTGCTCTGCTCGAAACGGAAACCGGGGGTGTCGTTCGTGAGAAGGTGCACGTCGAGCGCGGGCGCGTTCGTGCGCAGGCCGATCTTGCCGGTGGCCGCGATGTACAGCGAGTCCGTCGGCGCCGACAACACCGTGAGCGGGATCGTCGCGGCGGTGATGTCCTCGATCGAGAAGCGGTTCAGGCCGCCGCTCGCGCTGTCGTTCGCGGTGAGCTGCCACTGGTGGTTCGGGAACGGGTCGACGGACGTGTCGACGAACGCGATGCGCGTGTTGTTTTCCTTGAGGCGGATCGTGTCGAAGCCGAACGATTCGTTGTTGACGCAATCGAAGCCGACGCAGAGCGAGCCCTGCACGATCTGGTCGTCGGCGACGACCTGGTCGTCCGGCTGCGGTGTCGTACCGGCGTCGGTGCGCGCGCCGGCCGAGGTCGGCGCCGCGGGCGCGGGCGCAGGCACGGGCGCCGCGCGAACGGCGGAACTGCGGCCGTCGGCGGTATCGGCGGCGAGGCAAACGGTGGATGCGAACGCGCTCGCTACGAGCGCCGCGACGGACAGCCTGCTGTACATGACGAATCCCCTGTGTGTGCCGTGCGGAACTG
>DASTSE010000047.1:0-3646 GCA_035760865.1 Dokdonella sp. | reverse complement strand
CTCTCGAACATCCGGCCCCAACCGCGGAGATTCCATGCCTTTCGTGCGTTCCTTGCTGTGCGTGATGTCCGGCCTCGCTGCCGCGGCCTTCTGCCCATCGTCACGGGCGCTCACCATCGCGCCGCATCCGCGCCTGCTCCTCGACGGCCCGACGCTCGCGAACCTGCGCGCGAAAGCCGCGATGCCGACGACGGACTGGCTCAAGCTCAAGGAGCAGTGCGACGCCTATCTCGGCGGCTCGGTCGCGCTTCCCGCCGCGGGCGGTGGCTCGAGCTCGCCGCCGAACGTCGGATCGGGCTACGAAGGCGAGGAGTATCCACCGGTCCTGCTCGCCGAAGCGCTGTGCTACCAGACGCTGCGCGCGAGCGATCCTGCCGCCGCGCAGCCGTACGGCGCAAAAGCGGTACAGATCCTGCTTGCGATGGCGACGCCGCCGGGGCAACCCGGTGCGGCGAATCCGTGCGAGGACGCGGGCTACGTGATCCGCAACTACGGCGTGAGTTACGGACTCGGTTACGACTGGCTGTTCGACCTGCTGACGCCGGCGCAGCGCACGCAGGTGCACGACACCGCCAAGGCGTGGGTCACGTCGTACGAAACGGCCGCGTGTTCCCAGAGCACCTACATCCATCCCCTCAGCAACTACTTCGCAGGCTTCTTCCACGCCGCCGCCGCGATCGCGCTCGCGACCTACGACGAGGACCCGGGGCACGCGTTGTGGAACGACTGGCTCGGCACGCAGTTCAATACGGCAGCGGTGTCGCCTCCACACGTCGGTGTCGCCGACTACTTCGGCGCGCACATGGCGGGCGGCGGCTGGCCCGAAGGCTTCGGCAGCTACGGCCCGCAGGCGACGTTCGGCATGAGCATCCCCGCGCTCGAAGTCCGCACCGCGACGGCGGGAACGCTCGATCTCGTCGGCGGCGCGGCGGGTTACCGTTACCCGATCGACAACGGCGATTACCTGCTGCACTTCGCGTGGCCCTCGCGCACCTACATCGACGATCGCGACACGAACCACGCGAACGGCGACGCCGATCACCCGCCCGGCACGATCGACGCCGGCATGCTGATCCAGACGCTCGGCCAGCTGCGCGCATGGAATGCGCCGCACGCGGATCACTTCGAGCAGTTCCTCGACGAATCGACGGCCGCGCTCGGCGCCGATCCGTACGGGCCGGTCTCGCATGTGCCGAACCGCTGGAAGATCTTCCTGTTCCTGCCGCAGGACGGCATCCCGCGTCCGCTCGACGAACTGCCGCGCTCCTACTTCGCGCCCGGCATGAATGCGCTCGCGGCGCGCTCGGACTGGAGCACGTCGGCAACCTGGCTGTCGTTCCGCGCGGGGCCGTATGTCGAGGACCCCAACCACGCCGAGCAGTACTACGACCAGGGCAGCCTCGCGCTCGTGCGCGGCGCGACGCCGCTGCTCGTCAACGGCACCGGCTGGATCGTGCACGAACCCGACGGCGACCGCGGCGAGTATCCGAGCGACTTCGGCTGCGATACTCCCGACGACGAATCGATCTACTGCGACATGTTCGGCAACTTCGTGCCCGGCGATCCGTATCTCGGCAACCGCACGTTGCCCGGCGTGTTCTTCGTGCGCAACATGAGCGGCGGAACACTGCACGATCGCTTCGGACAGGAAGGCGCCGGGCCGCTCGACTTCACGCCGCCAAGGACGCACGTATCGCGCTTCGAGGATCGCTCGGTGTACGTCTACGCGCTGGCCGAGCACCTCGAAGACATGTACCGCCCGTTCGCGGCGGGACCGGCGGTCGCCGGCTGGTCGCGCCAGATCCTCTACATCCGCCCCAACCGCGTGGCGGTGTTCGACCGCACGACGACAGGCAACGCATCGTACGATCAATACATGGCGTTCGACGTGGCCGCCGAGCCGGTTGCTGCCGCGTCGCCGGCAGGCACGTCGCGCCTGGACGTGACGACGGCGCAGAACGCGTTCGCCGGTTCGATGACGATCGTTTCGCCCGACGGCGCGACCGGCACGGCCGTGGAGATGTATCCGGGCAGGCCGAGCGGCAAGGTGTGGCAGGTGCAAGTGCGTCCGAACCAGGCCGGCGCGACGCAGAAGTGGGTCACCGTCTTCGATCTCGCGGGTTCGCCGGCCGCAGTCGCGCAGGCGTCGAAGCTCGACGTCGTCGAGGGCGCCGTCTTCGGCACCACGCTCACGGACGCCAACGGCACTACCGCGCTCGTGTCGAGTTCGGGTGTGGCCGGAACGCCGGTCGCACTGCCCGTTTCCTATCGCACGCCGCTGCACGCGAACGCGCTGCACGTCGTCACCGACGTGCAGCCGAACACGGCCTACCAGGTATCGCTGCAGGACGAGCCGCAAGCGACGAGGATCACGATCAGCGCCGGCGCGCCCGGCAACGCGACCAGCAGTGCGCAGGGCGTGCTCGCGTTCACGACCTCGGCGGCCGGCGTCGGCACCGACTTCGACGCCATCTTCGCCGACGGCTTCGAGCCGTAGGGCCATCGGAACCGGGCGCGCCGCGCGCATGCGGCGTGCCCGATGCGCATCGCGCGGGCGCGCTGCCGACGTCCGGCAGAGCGCGCGGGATGTCCGAGCGCACCCCATCGTGCCCGTGTCCAGCGACGGCATCGACGACCCAGCGCAGTGACTTCGCTCGCCAGGGCGACCTGGATGGCCACGCGTTGGCGCATCCGACGCCTGCACCTCGTCTACTTGCACACGATTCACAGCGAGGAGCGCGGCCATGGACAGGTTCACCCATTTCTTCTTCCGTTTCGTGCTGGCGGCGTTGCTCCTGTGCGCGCTGCCTTCCGCGTGGGCGTTCCACACGATCCCGTGCAGCAACAACACGATCCAGGACGCGATCAATTCGATCCTTGCCGAGGAACTCGCCAACGGCGGCGCGGACGGCGTCGACTACTACATCGCGCTCGGCGGCGGGCTCGTGTTCAACGAGCCGGTCGTGATCAACGACAACGGTACGCCCGGTGGCGTCGTCGTCGCGATCATCGGCGGCCTCGCGATCGACCCGACCGACCCGAACCAGTGCGCGGCGTCGCCCGGCGTGTTCGACGGCAGCCTGAGCGTGATGAGCGGCGGCGGCCGATTCCACCAGAGCGTGATCCAGGTCACCGGCCACGCGACCGTGTACCTCGACGCGCTCACGCTGTCCGGCGCGAGCCTCGGCGGCAGCGGCGGCGGCATCAGTTTCGACGGCACGGGCAGCCTGGAGCTCTACGGCGTCAACATCACCGGCAACACCGCCGGCAGCGGTGCCGGCATCCATGCGAACGGCAGCGTGCCCGGCCTCGGCATCCACTTCCACGATCTGGTGTTGCCGAGCGGCAACCACATCATCAACTTCGTGCAGCAGAACGCCGCGACGAACGGTCCGGGCGGCGGCATGGATCTCAGCGGCGAAACGTTCCTGACCGCCAACGACGGCGAGCTCATCGTCGGCGTCAACACCGCCTCGGGCGATGGCGGCGGCGTCGCGTTCCGCGGTCGCGGATCGATCCAGTTCGGCCAGAACATGCAGCTCGTCGGCAACACAGCCCGCAACGGCGGCGGCATCTTCATCAACCCGACCGACCCGACCGACGCGACCTTCTACGACGGCGTCATCGTCGCGGGCAATACCGCCGT
>DASTSE010000046.1:0-19848 GCA_035760865.1 Dokdonella sp. | reverse complement strand
GATCCAGCGGACGGTACCGCCTACCCCTGGCGGATCACGCCTTCTTGACGAATTCCGATTTCAGATTCATCGCGCCGATGCCGTCGATGCGGCAGTCGATGTCGTGGTCGCCGTCGACGAGTCGGATGTTCTTCACGCGCGTGCCCACCTTGACCACGAGCGAAGATCCCTTGACCTTGAGGTCCTTGATCACGGTAACGCTGTCGCCGTCGGCGAGCACGGTGCCGTGCGCGTCCTTGACGACGCGCTCGTCTGACGCGGTCGCCTCGATGACGCCGCCGGGCGTCCATTCGTGGGCGCATTCGGGGCAGACGAGCTGATGGCCGTCCTCGTACGTGAACGGCGAACCGCATTTCGGGCAGGGTGGCAACTCGCTCATCCGCATTCCTCTTGGACTTCGCCGACGCAGGGTTCGCGCGACGCGCGGCGGATTGTACGCGGCCCCACGGAGCGGGCGTGGATGATGGACGCCGTGACGTGCCGTCGGAACCATCGGCGAAGACGACGACGTCGGCTTCGACCGCACGGATGTCGGCGCCGGCGCCGACGCCGCGCGGAAGGCCACGCCGGTCGACATCCAAGCCGTGCGCCGCGCCGTGATCGATCCTCTGCGCGGAAGCGCGACGCGCACGAATCCCGAATCGCGTCAGCCGGTTGTCGCGTCGGCGCCGCGCGCGAGCGCGGTGCGGATCTCCTCGAGCGCATTCGCATCGTCGAGCGTGGACAGGTCGCCCGCGTCGCGCGCCTCGGCCAGTGCCTGGATCGATCGCCGCAGCAGCTTGCCCGAGCGCGTCTTCGGCAGCGCTGGGACGAGGAAGACACGCGCCGGGCGCGCGATCGTGCCGAGCTGTTCGCACACGCGCTGTTGCAGCGCGGTCGCCGTCGCGCGGCGCGCATCGTCCGCGATGGCCGCCTTGAGCGTCGCGAACACGTACGGCACCTGGCCCTTGATCTCGTCGTGAACGCCGACGACGGCGACTTCGGCGACGGCCGGATGGGTCGCGACCGCCTCCTCGATCTCGCGCGTGCCGAGCCGGTGGCCGGCGACGTTGATGACGTCGTCGGTGCGGCCGAGGATGAAGGTGTAGCCGTCCTCGTCGCGGATCGCCCAATCGAGCGAGCTGTACAGCAGCTCGCGGAAGTGCCCGAAGTAGCTGCGCAGGAAACGCGCGTCGTCGTTCCAGACCGTGCTGAGGCAGCCGGGCGGCAACGGCGGCTCGGCGACGAGCACGCCCTTCTCGTTCGGTGCGGCGTCGCGGCCGCTCGCCTCGTCGATCACGCGCAGCCGGAAACCGAAATTCGGCAGGCCGGGCGAGCCGTACTTGACCGGCTTGAGATCGAGCCCCGGATGCAGGCAGAGCACGGGCCAGCCCGTTTCGGTCTGCCAGTAGTTGTCGATGACGGGCTTGCCGAGGCCGTCGGCGATCCAGCGCGCGGTCGGTTCGTCGAGCGGTTCGCCGGCGAGGAACAGCCAGCGCAGTTCGGGCAACGCGTACCGGCGCAGCCACGCCGGGTCGTGCTTCTTCAGCACGCGGATCGCGGTCGGCGACGAGAACATCGTGCGCACGCCGTACTCGGCGCAGAGCTGCCACCAGATGCCGGGGTCCGGGTTCACCGGCGTCCCTTCGTAGAGCAGCGAGGTCGCCCCGACCAGCAACGGGCCGTAGATGTTGTAGCTGTGGCCGACCGCCCAGCCGACGTCGGAGGTCGAGAACATGACCTGTCCCGGCCCGACGTCGAACACGGTGCGCATCGACAACGCGAGCGCGACCGCATGCCCGCCGACGTCGCGTTGCACGCCTTTCGGCTTGCCGGTCGTGCCGGACGTGTAGAGCAGGTAGCTCGGCTCGTTCGACTCGAGCCAGGCGACCGGCACGTCGGCGCCGGCGTGGCGCGCGCGCAGCGCGGCGTAGTCGAGGTCGCGACCGTCGACGCGCGGTGGGTCGGGATCGAGCCCGCGCGACACGATCAGCACGTGGCGCGGCGGGTGCTGCGCCTGCGCGATCGCGGCGTCGACGAGCGGCTTGTACGCGGTCACCTTGCCCGCGCGCATGCCCGCGTCGGCGCAGACGACGAGCGACGCGCGCGCATCGTCGATGCGCAGCGCGAGATTGTGCGCGGCGAAGCCGCCGAACACGACCGAGTGGATCGCGCCGATGCGCGCGCACGCGAGCACCGCGAACACCGCCTCGGGCATGTTCGGCATGTAGATCACGACGCGGTCGCCGCGGCCGACGCCGAGCGCGACGAGCACGGCGGCGAAGTCGTTCACTTCGCGATGCAGCTCCCGGTAACTGAAATGGCGCCGCTGGCCGGTCTCGGTGGAAATCGCCGCGAGCGCGAGCTGGTCGCCGCGCCCGGCGAGATGACGGTCGACCGCGTTGTAGCAGAGGTTCGTCTCGCCGCCCGCGAACCAGCGGCGGAACGGCGGCCGCTCGTACTCGAGCACGCGCGCGTACGGGCGCTGCCAGTGGATCGCCTCGGCCTGCTCGGCCCAGAACGCTTCGGGTTCCTCGATCGAGCGGCGGTACAGCGTTTCGTAGTCCATCGACGTCGCATGGCATCGGCAGCCATCGCAGGCTAGCCGATGCGCTGCGCCGCGCGGCTGCGACTTTGGTCGAAGCCGGATGCGTCAGCTACCCGGATCGACTTCGAACGCGTCGGCGAACAGGCGGTCGCCGTCGTCCTCGACGGCACCGATGTCCGCGGCGCTGCCGACGAGGCGGGCGTAGCCGCGCTGGTCGGTCGCGGGCAGGTCCGCGGTGCCCGCGGCATCGAGCAGCGGGCTGCCCGGCTTCGGCACCATCGTCGGCGTCGGTCCGCCGTTGAAAGCGAGCGCGTACAGCCGCGGCGCGATGCCGAGCAGGTTGTCGCCCGGATGCGTCGGATCGATCGCGCCCGCGGCGGCGCTGCCGATCAGGCTGCGGCCGACGTCGGCGGCGGCGCCGTGCGTGGCGACATCGGTGCCGTCCGCCGCGTTGCCCGCGATCACGCTGCCGCTGATGCGCAACGGCACGGTTGCCCATGCGTCGACCGCCGTCTTGCCCCACATCCCGGGGCGCAGCCACTCGTTGCCGGACACGGTGCTGAACTCGATCGTGGCGGAACCGACGAGGAACGACAGGATCTGGTCGCCCTGGTTGTTCGCGAATGTCGAGCCGACGATGCGCGCGGTAAGCGCGTCGTCGCTGAAGCCGGTGCGATTGAGTGCGGCACCGTAGAGCGCGCGGTTGCCGTAGAAGCTGCTGCGCTCGACGAGTACGGAGCCGCGCGAGGCGTCGAGCGCACCGCCCGTGCTGCCGCTGCCCGAGTCGTCGGGCGTCGACGTCATCGCGGTGTTCTCGTGCAGGCGGCTGTCGAGGATCCACAGCATCGACTGCGTCTCGGGCGGGCCGAAGTACACGCCGCCGCCGCTGATGTAGCCGGCGCCGTCGACCGCGTTGTGGTCGATCTCGCTGTTGCCGATGAACAGCGCGCCCGCGGCGTAGATGCCGCCGCCGGTGCGGCGCGCGAGGGCGTGGTCGACGCGGCTGTCCTCGAGCTCGAGGATCGCGCCGCCGCTCGCGGCGATCGCGCCGCCGAACACGGCCTCGCAGTCGGTCACGCGCACGCGCTCGAGCAGCACGCTCGCGTGCTGGATCGCGAGGCAGCCGCCGCTCGTGTCGAGCCGGCGTCCGCCGGCCAGCACGAGATCGTGCAGCGCGACGATCGCGCCCGGCGCGGTCGTGATGGCGAGGACGCGGTCGTCGCCGGCGGAGCGCAGGATCGCCGGCGACGTCGTCGGGCCGAGGATCTCGGTCGCGTCCGTCAACGTCGGCGTCGGCGCCGCGAGCGTGATCGTCTGCCCGGCCAGCGCATCGGCGAACACGATGCGGTCCGCGCCGGCGGCTGCGTTCGCCGCGTCGATCGCGGCGCGCAGGCTGCCCGCGCCGCCGTCGTCGATGCGGTCGACGACGAGGTCCATCGCCGGCGCGTACGGCGCGCCGGCGAGAAGGAAGAGGGCCGAGAGGCAACGGCTGTTCATGCGCATGATCGATCTCCGGGAAATCCATTACCGCAGTACGCAGGCGCGTGCGGGAACCTATCGCGGAGGGGCAGCGCGCGTCGCCGATGGGCGAGATGCGCGCGCATCCTGTCGTCGCGTCACGCGCCGCGCTTTCGTACCATCGCGGTCGGCGCGCGCGTCGCGCCTGGCCGCGCGAAGGCGGCTGCTCACGTCGGCCGCTCCGGCGCGCTCGCCGCGGGCGCGAGCCGTCCCGCGCCGGAGGATGCGATGACCGCGAACGAACGCGTCGGCGAGGTACGCGAAAGCGCGCACCGCGATCGCGACGACCTGCTCAGCGCCGGCCTCGGCCTCGACGGCCTGCGCGCACCGCCGCCCGCGTTCGCCGATCCCGCGGCACCGACGCCCGCGGAACTGCGCCGGCGTGCGATCCACGCGAGCTGGAACGGCATCGCCGACCTCGGCCCGCTCGGCGGCTATGGCCGCGTCTACGGCGCGGTGCCGAGCGTTCCCGGACGCGAATACCACGCGTTCGCGCGCGTGCCCGGCGCGCGCGCTCCGCATCGCGTGCTGCTGCAGGCTCCGGATGCATTCGACGCGCGCGCGCGTTGCCTCGTCGTCGCCGCGTCGTCGGGCTCGCGCGGCGTGTATGGCGCGATCGCGCTCGCGGGCGCGTGGGGCCTGCCGCGCGGCTACGCGGTCGCGTATACGGACAAGGGCACCGGCTCGGGCTACTTCGATCTCGACAGCGACACCGGCGTCGCGCTCGACGGCACGCGTGCCGTGCGCGGCGCGGCGCCGCTCGAGTTCGAGCCCGCGCGCATGGCCGGCGCGCACGGCGTCGCGATCAAGCACGCGCAGTCGGGCGACAATCCCGAGGCCGATTGGGGCCGCCACGTGCTGCAGGCCGCGCGCTTCGCCCTCGCGATGCTCGATCGCGCGTATCCGGCGCAGGCGCCGTTCACGCCGCACGACACGCGCGTGATCGTGACCGGCGTGTCGAACGGTGCGGGCGCCGCGCTGCAGGCGGCAGGCCTCGATGCCGAGCGCCTCCTCGACGGCGTCGTCGCGCTCGCGCCGAACGTCCACCTGGATGGCGGCCGGCCGCTCTACGACGTCGCCAGCGAAGCGGCGCAGCTGCTGCCGTGCGCGCTCACCGACGCGCGCTACGACGCGACCCCGTTCGCGCGCATCGACGGCTCGCCGCCACCGGCGTGGCTCGCGCGCTGCGCGCACCTGCGTGGACGCGGCCTCGTCGCCGGCGCCGATCGCATCGCGCAGGCGCGCTCGGCGATCGAGCGCCTGCGCGCAGGCGGCTGGAGCGAACGCGCGATCGAAACCGCGGCGAGCTCGACCCGCTTCGACCTGTGGCGCGCGATCGCCGCGACGTACGCGTCATCGTACCTGCGCGCGACCCCGGGCACGATGCCGTGCGGCTTCCACTTCGGCGTCGTCGATGCGCAGGGCGCCGCGACCGTGGCGGATGCGCGGATGCGCGCGGCGTGGTGGTCGGACGCGAGCGGGATCCCGCCCGGCGCGGGCGTGCAACTGCTCGGCGGCGTCGACGCGTCGGCCGATCCGACCGCGGCGGGCGTCGACGGCCTGCGAGCGCTGTGGGACGGCGACGACGCGGCTGCGCGAACGCTGCATGCGTCGGTGTCGGCGACGGCGGCGAAGATTCCGCGCGCGGACCTTCCGCTGATCGTCGTGCACGGCGAGGACGACGGCCTGTTGCCGCATGCGTTCCATTCGAGCGCGTACGTGGACGCCCTCGAAGCGCGCGGGCGCAGCCCGGTCTACTGGCGCGTGCCGAATGCGCAACACTTCGACGCGTTCCTCGCACTGCCCGGGTTCGGCGACCGCTACGTGCCGCTGCTGCCGTACGGCTACGCCGCGCTCGACGCGCTGTGGGCGCAACTCGCCGGCGACGCGCCGGCACCGTCGTCGCGCCGATTCGCGACGGCGCCGCGTGGCGGCGGCGCGCTCGGGCGTGGCGCGCTCGGGCTCGACCGCTGAGGAGTCAGCGCTCCGCGCGCGGCGCGGCGGCCTGCAGCCGGCGCGTGTCTTCGGCGAGCATCTCGGCCGCGGCGGCGTTGATGCGCGCGGCATCGATGCTCGTCCATGCGCGCGTCGGGTCGCCGCCGAACAGGCGCGTGCGCAACTCGCGCACGATGCGCGCATTCGCATGGCTGTGCGGCACGCCGCGGTCGTCCGACGTGTTCGACACGAACGCGTCGAGCAGCGCCAGGAGGGTCGCATGGGCGCTCGCGATCTCCACCAGCTTCGCACGGTATTCGAGCTCGGGTTGCGCGAGCGCGGGGAAATGCGCGTTGTCCCAGTAGTCCTCGGCTTCGTGCGCGAGACAGCTCACGCTGAACGTCTCGCTCGCGCTGTCGTACGCGCTGCGTACCGCGTAGAGTCCCTCAGGCTTGGTCCAGCCGCCGCTGTGCATGCGGTCGCAGCTTGCGAAACCGGCCCAGCCGCGGCTTGCGAAGCCGTCCATTAACGACCGTGACCGCTTGCCGCGCCTGCGGCAGTTCGACGTCATACGCCTGCCTCGTCTCGCTCGACCACAGCATGAACTCGCGCAGGGGCAGGGTCTGGCCCAACAGCGCGTGGCGGCCGTGCGCCTCGATGCGCCGGGCAAGCAGCGGTTCGACCGCGTCGATCGACGCCGCGGCGGTGCCGCCGTCGGCGACGACGAGCGCGTCGAGCGCCGCGAGAAGCTGCGCCTCGTTCTCTGCCGCGGAATGTTCGGCTCGCAGCGATCGCCACCCGTACTCGCGGTACGCCGCGAGCACCGCGGCCGCGAACGCGTCGTCGAGCGCGACCGGTGGCGCGTGGCGCGCGTCGAGGCGATCGAGTGCACGCGCGCAGAGCGCGCGCCGGCTCGGCCAGCGCGGCGGGATCGATGGCCTGCAGCCGTGCGACCGCACTGCGGCCGTTGCCTTGCAGCACGGCCGACATCGCCGCGCGCATCGCATCGGTGAGCGGTGCGGGTGTCGCGCCTGCGGTGCGACTTGCCGCGGGGGTGTGGTCGTGGCGCCGGCGCAGCCGGCGAGCAGCGCCGTCGCCGACGAGCAGAGCGGGGGGAACGCGATGTCGCGGTAGCCGCATGGCGGCAGCGGCAGGATTCGCGATAATCGGCGTCCTTCCATCGAGGTGGCCGTGACCGCTACGAAGCGCGACGCATCGAACCCCGACGACCGCGAGCGTGGACTGCCCGCGAACGCGCTGCGCCTCGCGCGCGCTGCGACCACGGCGATCGTCGAGGGGCGCGCCGCGGAGGCCGAGCGCCTGCTCGACGACGCGCTGCGGCTCGCACCCGGGCACGCGGAGCTGCAGCGCCTTCGTGGCGTCGCGCTGAACCAGCTCGGCCGCAGCGCCGACGCGGTTGCGTTGCTGCGCGGCGTGGCGGAGCGGCAGCCGCACGACGGCCTCGTCGTCGCCAATCTCGGGTCGGCGCTCGCGCAAGGCGGCGACCTCGACGCGGCCGAACGCGCGTTCCGCCGCGCGAGCGAACTCGATCCGGCCCTGCTCGACCCATGGCTCAACCTTGCGCGCGTGCTCGAACTGCGCGGCGACTTCGCCGGCGCGTGCGCGGCCTACGATGCCGCGGTCGAAGTCGATCCGCGGCGTGCGGCGACGCGCATCCTGCGCGCCGACGCGCTGAAGGCGCTCGGTCGCCTCGACGAGGCGGAAGCGGAGCTGCGCGCGCTGCTCGACGACGAAGCGGCCGCGCCGTCGGCCTGGATCGGCCTGTTCAACCTCAAGGCGATCCGGCCCGGTGGCGACGACGTCGCCGAGCTCGCACGCGTGCATGCGCGCGGCAGCGGCACGCACGCGCAACGCGTTGCGCTCGCCTTCGCGTTGGGGAATGCGCTCGAGGCCGAACAGCGACAAACCGAAGCGTTCGCGCTGCTGGCCGAGGCGAATGCCGCGCGCCGACGCGACATCCGCTGGAGCGCGCCCGCGGTGAGCGCGCTCGTCGACGCGATCCTCGCCGCGTTCGCCGCGCCGCCGCCGTCGAGGGGGCGCGGCGGCGACCTCGTCTTCCTCGTCGGCATGCCGCGCTCGGGCTCGACGCTCGCCGAACAGATCCTCGTCGCGCATCCGGACGTCGTCGCCGGCGGCGAGACGAACCTCGTCGCGCGCGTGTTGCAGGAAGAGTCCACGGCCCGCGGCGTGCGCTTCCCGCACTGGGTCGGCCGCGCCGACGCGGACGACTGGCGGCGCCTCGGCGACGACTATCTCGCGCGCATCGCGCCGATGCGCCGCGACGGCGCGCTGTTCACCGACAAGACCTTGCCGAACTGGCAGGTGCTCGGCGCGATCCTGCGCATGTTTCCCGGCGCGCGCATCGTGCATTGCGTGCGCGACCCGCTCGAAACGTGCTGGAGCTGCTGGAAGCACAACTTCGGCGAAGGGCAGTCCTTCGCCTACGACTTCGCCGAGCTCGCGGCGTTCCACCATGACTGCACGCGCGCGGTCGCGCATTGGCGCGCGCAGGCGCCGGATTCCATCCACGCACTCGTGCACGAAACGCTGCTCAACGCGCCCGAGGCGAGCGTGCGCGCACTGCTCGCACACTGCGGCCTCGCGTTCGATCCCGCCTGCCTGCGCTTCCACGAAGCCGAGCGCAGCGTGCACACGACGAGCGCGGCGCAGGTGCGCCGGCCATTGCGCCGCGACACCGCGGTCACCGCGGGTTACGTCGCGCTGCTCGACCCGCTGCGGATGTTGTTGCACGGCCCGGTGAGAGCGAAAGATTGAAACACGGAGCACACGGACCACACGGAGGAAGAGCTTCTCGGGGATGAGCGTGCTTGCTCGCTGCTCGATCTGCTGCGTCGGCCGTCGCATGCCTTGGCGAGAGCGAAAGATTGAAACACGGAGCACACGGAGCACACGGAGGAAAAGCTTCTTGCGGATGAGCGTGCTTGCGCGCTGCTCGACCTGCTGCGTCCGCCGCGTGCCCCGTGTTCCGAGCTGTCGCGCTTTCAGGCGGCGGGTCCGCGATCTTGCAGTGACGGCGCGAGCGCCGATCGCGTGCGGCGCGCTTCGCGCCGGCGGCGCCGCCGTTCGCTCATGCGCGCGAAGATGAGGTAGATCGCCGGCGTCGACAGCAGCGTGAGGCTCTGGGAGACGAGCAGGCCGCCGATCAGCGCGATGCCGAGCGGACGGCGCAGCTCGGAGCCGGTTCCGAAGCCGACCGCGAGCGGCAGCGCGGCACAGATCGCGACCATCGAGGTCATCATGATCGGCCGGAAGCGCACGAGCGAGGCCTCGCGGATCGCCTCGAGCGGGGCGAGGCCGTGCTCGCGCTCGGCGACGAGGGCGAAGTCGACCATCATGATCGCGTTCTTCTTGACGATGCCGATCAGCAGCACGATCGCGATCATCGATACCACCGACAGCTCGGTGCCGGTGACGATCATCGCGAGCAGCGCGCCGACGCCCGCCGAAGGCAACGTCGACAGGATCGTGACCGGGTGGATCAGGCTCTCGTACAGCATGCCGAGCACGATGTAGACGACGACGATCGCGCCGAAGATCAGCAGCGAGCTGTCGCCCTGCTGGCGCTGGAAGCTGCGGAAGTCACCGGCGAAATCGAGGCGGATGTCGCCGGGCAGGCGCAGGCCGGCGATCGTGCTCTCGATGATCTTCTGCGCCTGGCCCATGCTCACGCCGGGCGCGAGATTGAAGCTCAGGCTCACGGTGGAAAACTGGCCCTCGTGGCTCACCTCGGTCGGCGCGATCGTGTCCTGCATGCGCGTCACCGCGGTCAGCGGCACCATCGCACCGGAGTTCGCGCGCACGTAGAGCCGCTCGAGCGAGGCCGGGTCGGTCGCCTGATTCGGCATCGCGGAAAGCACGACCTTGAACTGGTTGACGTCGGAATAGATCGTCGACACCTGACGCTGGCCGAATGCGTCGTTGAGCGCGCTGTCGATCGCGGCGATGCTGATGCCGAGGCGCGCCGCGCCGTCGCGGTCGACCACGAGCATCTGGCGCGGGCCCGACTCGTCGACGTCGCTGCCGACATCGCGCAGTTGCGGGACCTTCTGCAGCGCGGCGACGAGTTTCGGCGTCCAGGCCTGCAGGCTCGCGATGTCGTTGCCCTTGAGCTCGACCTGGAACTGGCCGCCGCTGCCGCCGCCTCCGCCACCACCGCTGGGCAGGTCCTGCACCGGGCGCAGGCGCATCTGCACGCCGGGCATCGCCTGTGCCGCGCGGTTGAGCCGCGTCATGACCGCGAAGGTGGATTCGCCGTGGCGTTCGGCGAGCGGCTTGAGCGTAATGTAGAGCTGGCCCGAGCCGCCGCCGCCGCGACCGAAGCCGCCGCCGAGGCGCGAGCCGACGCTGTCGACCGCGGGGTCCTGCATCACGAGCGCGGCGAGTTCGCGCGTCTGCTCCATCATGCGCGGCGGCGAAATGTCCGCGCCTGCGCTGATACGCCCCTGCAGCATGCCCGTGTCCTGCTGCGGGAACAGGCCGCTGTGCAGGAAGCGCATGAGGAACACGGTCAGCACGATCAACAGCAGCGGCTGCAGCGCGGTCAGGCGCGGCCAGCGCAGCGCATGGTCGAGCAGGCGGCGATAGACCACAAGCATGCCCGCATGGAAGGCGTCGATGCGCGCGCCGAACCGCGACGGTTTCGCCTGCGCGTGCGGCGAAAGGAAGCGGCCGCACAACGCGGGCGTGAGCGTGAGCGAGACGAGCGCCGAGAACAGGATCGCCGAGATCAGCGTGATGCTGAACTCCCTGAAGAACTGGCCGGTGATGCCGCTGGCGAACATCACCGGCGCGAACACGGCGACGAGCGAAGCGGTGATCGACACGATCGTGAAGCCGATCTCCTTCGCGCCCGCGTACGTCGCCTCGAGCCGCGGCATGCCGGCGTCGACGTGGCGGATCACGTTCTCGATGACGACGATCGCATCGTCGACGACGAAGCCGATCGCGATCACGAGCGCCATCAGCGACATGTTGTCGAGCGTGAAGCCGAACGCGTACATGACGACGAACGCGCCCGCGATCGACAGCGGCACCGCGGTCGCGGCGATCAGCGTCGGCGCGAGGCGGCGCAGGAACAGCGCCATCGTCACGATGACCATGCCGAGGCTGATGAGCAGGCTGACCTGCACCTCGTCGATCGACGCGCGGATGATCGGCGTGCGGTCGAAGAACGGCGTCAGGGTCACGCCGGCCGGCAGCCAGGTCTGCAACACCGGGATCTCGGCCTTGACGCCGTCGACCGTAGCGATCACGTTCGAGTCGGCCTGCTTGCGCACGAACAGCAGGATCGCGCGGCGGGTGCCGTACCACGCGGCCTGGTACTGGTCCTGCTGGCCGTCGCGCACGGTCGCCACGTCCCGCAGGCGCACCGGTACACCGTTCTTCACCGCGACCACGAGATCGGCGAACTCATCCGCGGTGTGCAGCGCATCGTTCGCCGATACCGCCATCGTCGTGCGGCCGTCGGACAGGAAGCCCTGCGGCGAAGTCACGTTGGCCGCGGTCAGCGCGTTGCGCAGCTGGTCGGGCGACAGGCCCATCGAGTTGAGCGCGCGCAGGTTGAGGTCGACGCGCACGGCCGGCGTCGCGCCACCGGCGACGTCGACGTCGCTGACGCCGGGCAGCTGGCGCAGGCGCTGCGCGATGAGCGAGTCCGCGTAGTCGTAGAGCTTCGACAGCGGCTCGGTGTCGGAGGTCAGCGCGAGCGCGAGCACGGGCTGGTTGTTTGGATTCGCCTTGCGATAGGTCGGTGCGTTGGTGAGGCCGGTCGGCAGGTCGGGTGCGGCGGCGTTGATCGCCGCCTGCACGTCGCGCGCGGCGTCGTCGACCCTGCGGCTGGAGTCGAAGATGAGGATCACCGACGTGCTGCTCTCGCTGCTGGTCGAGTTGATCGTGTCGATGCCCGGGATCTGCCCGAGGTGGCGCTCGAGCGGCGCGGCGACGGTCGCCGCCATGACGTCGGCGCTGCCGCCCGGCTGGCTTGCGCTGACGAAGATCACCGGCGGCTCGAGGTTCGGCAGCGCGGCGATGCCGAGCAGGAAATAGCAGATCGCCCCCGCGACGAACAGGCCGATCGCGAGCAGCGAGGTCGCGATCGGGCGCTGGATGAACGGCGCGGAAATGTTCACGGGGTGCGGCTCCGCGCGAGTGGGGTTGCTAGCTCGATGGCGCGTCTCGGCAAGCGCGTGTGCGCTCCGTTCTGGCCCCTCGTGCTTGCGGAAGAGGGTGGGGTGAGGGCGCCTTTTCGCGCTCCGCTCATCTTCCTGAAGAGCGGAGGGCATGGCGTCTTTCGCGGCCGCCCACCCGCGTCCCTGCGTGTTCGTCCCGCATCCCTGCGGTTCGGTTCCTTTTCTTTGCTTGGGGCATTGCAGATGGACGCCCTGGTCCATGCACGGTGGGATACAGCGTCGCCGTCACGCGCCTGGATGCGACAGCGCGGGGCCGCGAGTCCCACCGCATTCGACGAGGCATCGAAGGGTGGAGCGAAGCCGCGCAGCAACGAGCGACGGCGAGAATTCGCGATTGCTCTTCGCAGGACGCGGTGGGACTCGCGGCGATACGCATCTCTGCTTGCCGCGTCGCTGCGGGCCGCGTAATGCGACAAAAGCGGTTGCTTGAAGCAACCAACGCTTCGTTGCTTGCAGCTTCTGCGCGCAGGAGCGCGCTGCTTCTCAGGGTCCCCGTCAGCGGCGGTGGACGGCTGTCGGATCAGCCCGTAGGGGCGCGTACAGGATGTGCGCGCGTTCGCCGTCGGCGCAGGAGCGCCGTCGGCGGACCCCGACAGACGTTCACGCACCCGCAGGGCAGGATGCCCGGAGGGCGCTGCTGCCGGGGTGCCCATCTCTTTGGTTACTTTCTCTTGGGCATGCAAGAGAAAGTAACCGGCCCGCAAGGATGCGGGACGAACATACAGGGATGTGGGTCGGCTTTCGCGAATGAAGCAGTGCCGGCCCCGGCGCGACGTCGGCCGAAGCGAACTCGTGCCGGATTCGGACGGTTGCCGCAACCACGAAGCGACGGTCGGCGCGGCAAGGACCGTCATGCCGACCTCGGCTGTGCGAGCGTGCGAACCTGCGCCTCGCGCCGTCGCCGCATCCATTCCGACAGCCGCTCGAAGTAGAGGTAGATCACCGGCGTCGTGTAGAGCGTGATCAGCTGCGACAGCAGCAAGCCGCCGACGATCGACACGCCGAGCGGCCGGCGCAGTTCCGAGCCGATGCCGTTGCCGAGCGCGAGCGGCAGCGCGCCGAGCAGCGCGGCCGCGGTCGTCATCATGATCGGGCGGAAGCGCAGCAGGCAGGCGCGGCGGATCGCCTCGTGCGGCTTCATGCCGTCGCGCTGCGCCTCGATCGCGAAGTCGATCATCATGATCGCGTTCTTCTTGACGATGCCGATCAGCAGCACGATGCCGACGATGCCGTCGACCGACAGGCTCATGCCGCACGCGATCAGCGCGAGCAGCGCGCCGACGCCCGCGGGCGGCAGGGTCGAGAGGATCGTGATCGGGTGGATGTAGCTCTCGTACAGCACGCCGAGCACGATGTAGATCACGACGACCGCGGCGAGCAGCAGCAGCACCTCGTCGGCGAGCGAAGCGGAGAACTCGGCCGCCTTGCCGACGAACCGGCCGCGCACCTGTGGCGGGAATGCCTGCTCCGCCTCGACCGCGCGGATCGCGTCGACCGCGTCGGAGAGCGAATAGCCGCGCGCGAGGTTGAACGAGATCGTCACCGCGGGCAGCTGGTCCTGGTGGCTGACGACGAGCGGCGCGTTCGTCTCGGTCGCGCTCGCGAGCGCCGACAGCGGGATCGCACCGCCCGCGCCGAGCGCGATGCCGGTGTTGCCGGCGTTGCCGATTCCGGATGGCGTCGCCGAGTTGCTCGAGGTCGCCTGGCCGAGCGTGGTCGCGTTGCTGCCGGTGAGCGCGCCGTTGCCGTTGCCGCGCACGGTGAGCTGGTCGAGCAGCGCCTTGCTGGTGCGGAACGCGGGTGCGACCTCGAGCACGACGCGGTACTGGTTGAGCTGGGTGAAGATGGTCGAAATCTGGCGCTGGCCGAACGCGTCGTAGAGCGTGTCGTCGATCGTCTGCACGGGCACGCCGAGGCGGCTCGCCTTCTCGCGGTCGATCGCGAGGTGCAGCGCATTGCCCTGGGTCGCGAGGTTGTTGTCGACGTCGACGAGCTCGGGGCGCTTGCGCAGGGCGTCGGTCATGCGCGCGGCGAAACCTGCGAGCTCGTTCGCGTTCACTTCCGACAGCGCGTACTGGTACTCGGTCGGCGCGACGCGCGTGTCGAGCGCGACGTCCTGCACCGGCTTGAGGTAGAGCGCGACGCCGGGGATGTGCGCGGCCGCGCGCTGCAGCGCGGGGACGACTTCGTCGAGCCCGCCACGCTCGCCACGCGGCTTCAGCACGATGCTGAGCTGGCCCTGGTTGAGCGTCGGGTTGACCGATCCGGCGCCGACGAATGCGGCGACGCCGGTGACTCCGGGCACCTCGCGCACCGCGTCGGCGACCGCCTTCGTACGTTCCTGCATCGCCGGAAACGCGATGTTCTGGTCGGCCTGCACGACGCCCGTGACGAGGCCCGTATCCTGCTCCGGCAACAGGCTCTTCGGGATCAGCACGTACAACGCGATCGTGACGACGACGGTGGCCGAGGCGAGCAGCAGCATCAAGGGCTGGCGCGCGAGCACCCAGTCGAGGCTGCGTGCATAGAGGCCGACCGTGCGCGTCCACGCGTCGCGCTTGCCCGCATGCGTCGACGCGTCGCCGGCATGGTCGCCGGCGGGCAGCGCGTCGGCCTTGAGCAGGTACGCGCACATCATCGGCGTCAGCGTCAGCGAAATGACCATCGAGATCGCGACCGCGATCGTGAGCACCCAGGCGAACTCGTGGAACAGGCGGCCCGTGACGCCGGGCATGAGCAGCAGCGGCAGGAACACGGCGACCAGCGAGACGGTCAGCGACAGCACGGTGAAGCCGATTTCCTTCGCACCGATCTCCGCCGCCTCGCGCGGCTGCCGACCCTGCTCGATGTAACGCACGATGTTTTCGATCATCACGATCGCATCGTCGACGACGAAGCCGGTCGCGACGGTGAGCGCCATCAGCGACAGGTTGTCGAGCGAGAAACCCGCGAACGCCATCACGCCGAACGTGCCGAGCAGCGACAGCGGCACCGCGACGCTCGGGATCACCGTCGCCCACAGCCGGCGCAGGAACACGAAGATGACCGCGATGACGAGCAGTACGGTCAGGCCGAGCGTGAACTCGACGTCCTCGACCGAAGCGCGGATCGTCACGGTGCGGTCGGAGAACACGTCGAGGTGCACGTCGGCCGGCAACAGCGCCTGCAGCGCGGGCAGCTCCCTGCGGATGTCCTCGACCGTCTTGACGATGTTCGCCGACGGCTGCCGCCGGATGTCGAGCAGCACCGCGGGCTTGCCGTTCGCCCACGCGGCGAGCTGGTCGTTCTCGACCCCGTCGACGACGGTCGCGATGTCGGCGAGGCGCACGGGCGCGCCGTTGCGGTAGCTCACGATCGTCGAGCGGTATTCGGCCGCGTCGGCGAGCTGGTCGTTGGTGCCGATGCTGAAGCTCTGCACGGTACCGTTGAGGCTGCCCTTCGGCGCGTTGACGTTGGCCTGGGTCAGCGCGCTGCGGACGTCCTCCATCGTGAGGCCGAGGTTGGCGATCTGCGCCGGGTTCACCTGCACGCGCACCGCGGGCCGCACGTTGCCTGCGATGCTGACGAGGCCGACGCCGCCGATCTGCGACAGGCGTTGCGCGAGGATGCTGTCGGCGTAGTCGTTGACCTCGCGCAGCGGGCGCGAGTCGGACGTGAGCATGAGGGTCAGGATCGGCGCGTCGGCCGGGTTGACCTTGTTGTAGACGGGCGGATACGGCAGGTTCGTCGGCAACGTGCCGCGCGCGGCGTTGATCGCCGATTGCACGTCCTGGCCGGCGGCATCGATGTCGCGTCCCTGGTCGAACGTGATGATGATCGTCGACAGCCCGGCCGAGCTGTCCGAACTCATCGTGACGATGCCCGAGATCTGGCCGAACTGGCGCTCGAGCGGCGTCGTCACGAGCGCGGCCATCGTCGATGCGCTCGCGCCCGGATACTGCGTCGTCACGATCAGGCTCGGCGCATCGACGTCGGGCAGCGCGGCGACCGGCAGCGCGCGCCAGCCGACGACGCCGAGCAGGAGCAGCGCGACCATCAGCAGCGAGGTCGCGATCGGGCGGCGGATGAACAGCGTGGAGAAACTCATGGCGAGGTCGCTCGGCCGGGGTGGCGGGCGCGTCAGCGCCCGCGTCGTCCGCCGCCGCGGCGCTGACCCTGCTGCGGCGCGCCGGATTCCTTGATCTTGCCGAGTTCTTCCGCGCTCGGCGGCGCCGGCGTCTCGCCCGGCGCGAGCGCCTGCACCGCGCTGCCGGGCTTGAGCCGGAACTGGCCTTCGGTGACGACCTTGTCGCCGGCGGCGATGCCGCTCGCGACGAGCACGCCGTCGTCGCCGGCGTCGCCCGCGGTGACGACCGGCTTCATCGCGACCGTGCCGTCCGCCTGCAGCGCATAGACGTAGTTGCCGGCGGGGCCGCGCTGCACCGCGGTCGCTGGCACGACGAGGCCGCCCGCTACGGTGCGCAGCTTCACGCGCACGTTGACGAACTGGCCCGGCCAGAGCGCGTCGTCGGCATTGCCGAACTCGGACTTGAGCTTGAACGTGCCGGTGGCGGTGTCGATCTGGTTGTCGATCACCTTGAGCACGCCGGTCGAGATCACGTGCGCGTCGGTGCGGTCGAGCGCGGCGACCTCGAGCCCGTCCGCGCTCGCGCCCTGCGCCGAGCGGACCGCTTCGAGGCTCTGCTCCGGCAGGGTGAACATGACGTTGATCGGATGCACCTGGGTCAGCACGACGATGCCGTTGCCCGAGTTCGCCTGCACGAGGTTGCCGACGTCGACCTGGCGGATGCCGGCGATGCCGCTGATCGGCGCGACGATGCGCGTGTAGCCGAGCTGCGTGCGCGCGCTCGCGATCGCGGCGTCGTCGGCCGCGAGCATCGCCTGCTGCTGGCGCACGGTCTGGCGCTGGTTCTCGAGGTCCTGCGCCGAGACGAAGTTCTTCTTGATGAGTTCCTCGTAGCGCGCGAGCGTGCTCTGCGACGCGCTCAACTGCGCCGCGTCCTGCTTCTTCTTCGCCTGCGCCTGGTCGAGCGCGGCCTGCAAGGTGCGCGGGTCGATCTCGGCGAGGAGGTCGCCGCGTTTCACTTCCTCGCCTTCGCTGAAGTGCAGCGCCTGCAGCTGCCCGCCGACCTGCGCATTCACGGTCACGGTGTTGAGCGCCTGCACGGTGCCGAGCGCGGTGAGGTAGACCGGCACGTCGCGCGTGGCCGCGGCGACGACGGTGACCGGCACCGGCGCTTGCGCATCCATGCCCTCGCCGCGGCGGCCTGCGCCGGTCGATCCGGAATGGAACAGGCGCCAGCCGACCGCGACGGCCACGAGCAGGGCGATGACGACGAGCGCGAGCTTCCAACGCGACATGGGGCCTTCCTTCGGGCGGGGCGTGCGCCGGGTTCGGCCGACGCTGCGCGAAGGCTAGCAGTCGCGCCTGAACGGAGGGGCACGCCCACGCGTAAATCCATCTTTACATGCACATTTGCCGCGCGCGTTTCGCCACAGCATGGGCTTGCGTTCGGGCTTCCGGGCCATCATCTGCAAGGAACTTCGCCGTGAGCCTGTCTCTGACGCGAGCGGTCGATCCGCTCGTCGCCGGATGGCAGCGGTACGCGCCACGATGCCCGTCGGCTTCCGGACGAGGCACCGGGCTTCCGCCGCTCCCACGAAGCGCACACCATGCCCCGAAGGAGTCTGCCCATGAACGCCGTATGCGACATTCCCGGCGCCGGCCTTGCCGTCGACCGTTCCCTCGTTCCCGATGCCGCGTTCGATCCCGCACCGGCCGACGGCGTGCACGAAGCGCGCGCGGTGCTCGCGGGCGGCTGCTTCTGGTGCGTCGAGGCCGTGTTCCGCGAACTCGACGGCGTGCTCGAGGTGACCTCCGGCTACAGCGGCGACGAGGCCGCGAGCGCGAACTACGAGCGCGTGTGCAGCGGTGCGACCGACCACGCCGAAGCGGTGTCGATCCGCTTCGACCCGCGCCGCATCAGTTATGGCCGGCTGCTCAAGGTGTTCTTCGCGGTCGCGCACGATCCGACCCAGGTCGACCGCCAGGGCAACGATCGCGGCCGCCAGTACCGTTCGGTCGTGTTCTACGCCGACGACGTGCAACGCGACGTCGCCGCCGCGTACATCCGCCAGCTCGACGCCGCGAAGGTGTTTTCGGCGCCGATCGCGACCCAGCTGGTGCCGCTCGAGGCGTTCCACGACGCCGAGCGCTACCACCAGAACTACGCCGCGCTGCATCCGGAGCAGGCGTACATCGCGGCCGTCGCCGCACCGAAGGTCGCCAAGCTGCGCAAGCAGTTCGGCGACTGGCTGCGCGCGGACTCGCCGAAGGACGGAGGCCTCGCATGACGACGTCTTCGACCGGCTATGACCTCACGCCGATCGATGCGGCCGAGCGCGACCGGCTCGCCGCCCGGCTCACGCCCGAGGAGCGCCACGTGCTGTTCGACCATGGCACCGAGCGGCCGTTCTGCGGCGGCCTGCTGCACGAGCACGGCGAGGGCACGTTCGCCTGCCGCCTGTGCGGGCTGCCGCTGTTCCGCTCGGTCGCGAAGTTCGAGTCGGGCACGGGCTGGCCGAGCTTCTACGCGCCGTTCGATCCCGCGCACGTGCGCGAAATCCGCGACACGAGCCACGGCATGGTGCGCACGGAAATCCGCTGCGCGCGCTGCGACAGCCATCTCGGCCACGTGTTCCCGGACGGTCCGCCGCCGAGCGGCAACCGCTATTGCATGAACTCGGCCGCGCTCGAGTTCGTGCCGGCCTGATCCAGCGCCGCGCGCGCGTCAGCGCGCGCGGACTTCCTCAGCGAGCACGCGCAGGAGCTGGTCCGGATCGACCGGCCGGTCGATGAAGCGGATGCGCGGCAACGGCGGCAGGTCGGGTTCGATCGCCGCGCGCTCGGCCGGCGCGGCGATCAGGATCAGCGGCCCGCGGTAGTCGAGCTCGAGCAGGTGCGAGGCGGTCATCACGCCGGTCATCAACGTCATCCGCCCGTCCATGAGCACGACGTCGGGCAGGCCGTCGCGCTCGATCGACTGGATCGCGACGGTGCCGTTGTCGGCCGCCGAGACGACGTAGCCGCTCGACTCGATGATGTCCTGCAGCATCACGAGCTTGCTCTCGCGCTCGATGACGACGAGCACGCGCTCGCCGCGCCCGCGCGCGCCGAGCGCCTGCATCGCGTCGCCGCCGTCCGCGGCGGCCGGCATCGGCAGGTAGAGAGAGAAGGTCGAACCCTTGCCGGGCGCGCTGTCGACGCGGATCACCCCGCCGTGGTTCTCGATGATGCGCCGGCACGACATGAGGCCGAGGCCGGTGCCTTTCTCCTTGGTCGTGAAGAACGGCTTGAACAGGCGGCTGCGCACCTCGGGCGTCATGCCGATGCCGTCGTCGCTGATCGCGATGCACAGGTAGCGGCCCGGCCGCGCGGTCTCGTCGGCGTCGAAGAAGGCATCGCCGAGCACCGCCGGCCGCGCGACGACGCGCAACGTGCCGCCGTTCGGCATCGCCTGGGCGCCGTTGAGGCAGAGGTTGAGCAGGCACTGCTGCAGTTCGGTCGCGTTGCCGTCGACCTCGAGCGTGCGGTCGGGCACGTCGAGCACGAGCTCGACGTCGCGTGCGAGGCTCGCG
>DASTSE010000045.1:0-3677 GCA_035760865.1 Dokdonella sp. | reverse complement strand
CCTGCGAAGCTCGAGGTGCTCGGCCCACGCCACGCGCGCCTGTCGATCAGCGAGGGGCGCTATCACCAGGTGCGGCGCATGTTCGCCGCGGTCGGCAACCATGTCGACGCCCTGCATCGCAGCGCAATCGGCGGGCTCGTGCTCGACGACCTGCCGGCCGGCGATTGGCGCGCACTCGGCGCGGACGAGATCGCGGCGGTCTTCGCCGCTGCCTGACGGCCCACGTCCACCCTCGGCAGCGGCCTCGACGCGCGGCCGCGACGATGGAACCTGGTGGGCTGAGCCGCGCACGCGGCGGATGACTCCGGGCTTCCTGCCCTGCGGTCCTTCGGTCCCGGCTTCGCCGTTCGCGCCGCTGCTGCGGAGCAGTCGGCGCTGCGCGCCTCATGACGATGTGGGAGCGGCTTCAGCCGCGATCGTTCTTGCCGTATCGCCAAATGCAACGCGGCTGACGCCGCTCCCACGGAATGCGAGGGCCGATGCGATCCCTGCGTCTGCGAGGCCCGGATCACAGCGCGAGCGCGCGCGCGAAGCGCTGCAGCGCCGGGCCGATCTCCTCCGCGTCGATGACGCCGTAGCCGAACGCGAGCGCGGGATGTGGCAACGGTTCGCGCGAATACTCGCCGGAGGGCATCGCGCCGGGCACGTGTACGCGCGCCTTCGCATGTATCGCGTCGGCGAGCGCGGGATCGCGGATGCGCGCGGCGAGGTGCAGCCCCGCTTCCGACGGGATCGGATCGAACCACTCGCGCAAGTGCCGATGCAACCCGTCGAGCAGCGCCTCGCGGCGTTCGGCGTAGATCGGCCGCATGCGGCGCACGTGGCGCGCGAGATGGCCATCGCGGATGAACGCCGCGAGCAGCGACTGCGCGATTGCGTCGCCGTGCGAATCGGTGCAGTGCTTGACCGTGACGAGCGCGTCGCGCGCCCACGCGGGGGCGACGACGAACCCCTTGCGCAGCGCCGGGAACAGGCTCTTCGAGAACGTGCCGATGTAGAACACGAGCGCATCGCGATCGAGCGTCTGCAGCGCGTCGAGCGGGCGGCCGCCGAAGCGGAATTCGCCGTCGTAATCGTCCTCGAGCACGACCGCGCCATGCGTGCGCGCGAAATCGAGCAACGCGATGCGCCGGCGCATCGACAGCGCGACGCCGGTCGGCGACTGGTGCGACGGCGTCACGCTGACGACTTTCACGTCGGCCGGCAGCTGGTCGACGCACAGGCCTTCGTCGTCGACCGGGATCGACACGAGCTGCGCGCCGGCTGCGGCGAACGCGGCGCGCACGGGCGGATAGCCGGGTTCTTCGAACGCGACGCGGGTCCTGCCCGGCGTCACGAGCAGGCGCGCGAGCAGGTCGAACCCCTGCTGCGCACCCGACGTCACGACGACATCGTCCGCCTTGCAGGCGACCGCGCGCGCGAATGCGACGTGCTGCGCGATCGCTTCACGCAGCTCGGCGATGCCTTCCGACGGCGGGTAGCTGAAGGGCGCCCTCGACCATGCGCGCAACGCGTGCGCCGAGAGCTTGCGCCAGACCTCGTGCGGGAAATGCCGATGCTCGGGCACGCCGAGCCGGAACGATCGCGGCGGCAAGCCGCGCGGCGACGAACCGACGAGGAAGGGCGTGCGCCAGAGCGGATTGAGGCGCGGATCCTCGAGCCCGAGCGGAAGCGGCCGCGGTTTCGCGCCGCGCCGCGCCGCGGTCGCTGCGGCGAGTTCGGCGACGACCGCCTTCGCGCCCGCGCGCGGAACCACGTAACCCTCGGCGATGAGGAGGTCGTACGCCGCGATCACCGTGTTTCGCGCGATCGCGTACGCCGTCGCGACGCTTCGCGTCGACGGCAGTTCGGCGCCCGCGGGCAAGCGCCGGTCGAGGATCGCCGCGCGCAACTGCGCGTGCAGCTGGCGCATGCGTCCTCCGCCGCTGCCGTCGAGCTGCAGCCGGAACGCGAAGGGAGGGCCGACTGGTTCCTGTGAAGTCATCGCGACTGGACCGATCCGAGTGCCAGTGCAAGCGTACGTTAAGCCTGCGCCGAATGCTCGCCCGCGCAGCGAAAGGAAGCCCGATCATGCCGTGCCACATCTGCGAAACCTGCGGTACCCAGCACGCGGACAGCGCGCTGCCGCCCGAGCGGTGCGTCGTCTGCGAGGACGAGCGCCAGTACGTCGGCTGGCACGGCCAGCGCTGGACCACGCCGGCCGAACTCGCCGCACGCCACCGCCTGCGCGTGGACACCGACGCCGGCCTTCTCGGGATCGGCATCGCGCCCGACTTCGCGATCCCGCAACGCGCGCTGCTGCTGCCGACCGGCGCCGGCAACCTGCTGTGGGAGTGCGTGAGCCTCGTCGACGACGCCGCCCTCGCCGCGTTGCGCGCGCGCGGCGGCATCGACCGCATCGTGATCTCGCACCCGCACTTCTATTCGGCGATGGTCGACTGGAGCGATGCGCTCGGCGGTGTCGAGATCCTGCTGCACGAAGCCGATCGCGAATGGGTGCTGCGGCCGTCGCCGCGCATCCGCTGGTGGAGCGGCGACCAGTTGCGCCTGTCGGACGACGTGACGCTGGTCCGCTGCGGCGGCCATTTCCCGGGCAGCACCGCGCTGCACTGGAAGGACGGCCCCCGTGCGGGCGGCGCGCTGTTCCCGGGCGACGCATTGCAGGTCGTCATGGACCGCCGCCACGTCACCTTCATGTACAGCTACCCGAACTTCATCCCGATGGCGACCGGCGACGTGCGCGCGATGCGCGACCGGCTCGCGCGCTTCGCGTTCGAGGACGTCTACGGTTACACCTGGGGCCGCAACATCATCGGCGGCGCGCGCGCCGCGGTCGACGCCTCGTTCGAGCGCCACCTGCGCGCGGTCGCGGCGTGAGGGCCGCGCAATGACGCCCGCCATCGATGCGTGGCGCGATGCACTGCTCGCGCATCACGAGCGCAACGCGGGCGCGCTGCCGTGGATCGCTTCGCCGACCACCGGCCGCGCGTCGAAGCTGCTGCGCGTCTACGGCGACCGCGGTTTCGCCGAGCTCATCCGCATGGAGCCCGGCGTCGCGATGCCGCTGCACCGGCACGCAGGCGAAGTGCACGCGTGGAACCTCGCAGGCGAGCGCGTGCTGCACACGGGCGAGCGCGTCGTCGCAGGCGGCTACGTACACGAACCTCCGGGCACGGTCGACTGGTGGAAGGCGGTCGGCGACGAGCCGCTCGTCGCACTCGTCGTCGTCTTCGGCAGCGTCGAGTTCCTCGGCCCCGGCGACACCGTCTGCGCACGCGTGACCGCGGCGTCGCGGCTCGCCGACTACGAGCGCCACTGCCGCGAGACTGGCCGGCGCGCGGTCGACGTCGGGTCCGCGTTGGCGAGCAAAGGCGAAGACTGAAACACGAAGGACACGAAGGACACGAAGAGAAGCAGAAGACGCTGAAGAAGAGCTTGAAACACGGAGCACACGGAGCACGCGGAGAAGAGCAGAAGGAAGGAGAATTCATCGTCCAGTGCGCGTCCGGCGTGCTTCGCATGCTCGAACAAGCCTGGCCTGCGCGCGGTCGACCTCGGGTCCGCGTTGGCGAGCAAAGGCGAAGACTGAAACACGAAGGACACGAAGGACACGAAGAGAAGCAGAGACGCTACAGGAAAAGCTTGAAACACGGAGCACACGGAGCACACTGAGAAGA
>DASTSE010000044.1:0-9195 GCA_035760865.1 Dokdonella sp. | reverse complement strand
CGGCATCGTGGTCACGCCGTCGCACAACCCGCCCGAGGACGGCGGCTTCAAGTACAACCCGCCGAACGGCGGACCGGCGGACACCACGGTCACGGGCGCGATCCAGCAACGCGCGAACGCACTGATCGCCGACGGCCTGCGCGGCGTCAAGCGCGTGCCGATCGAGCGCGCGCGCGGTGCATCGACGACGCGCGAGCACGACTTCCTCGGCGCCTACGTCGACGATCTCGGCGCGTTGATCGATTTCGACGCCATTCGCGCCGCGAACCTGCGCCTCGCGGTCGATCCGCTCGGCGGCGCCGGCGTGCATTACTGGCCGCGCATCGCCGAGCGCTGGCGCATCGCGCTCGACGTCGTCAGCGACCGGGTCGACCCGACGTTCGGTTTCATGAGCCTCGACTGGGACGGGCGCGTGCGCATGGATCCGTCGTCTGCGCCCGCGATGCAGCGCCTGCTCGCCTTGCGCGAGCGCTACGACGTCGCGTTCGCCTGCGACACCGACCACGACCGCCACGGCATCGTCGCGCGCAGCGTCGGTCTCATGCCCGCGAACCGCTACCTCGCGGTCATGATCGACTACCTGTTCCGCACGCGCGACGGCTGGCGCGCGGACGCGGCGATCGGCAAGACGATCGTCAGCAGTGCGATGATCGATCGCGTCGCCGCGCGACTCGGCCGCCGCGTGCTCGAGGTGCCGGTCGGCTTCAAGTGGTTCGTCGACGGCCTTCGCGACGGCTCGCTCGGTTTCGGTGGCGAGGAGAGTGCCGGAGCCTCGTTCCTGCGTCGCGACGGCGGCGCTTGGAGCACCGACAAGGACGGCATCGCGCCGGCGCTGCTGTCGGCCGAGATCGCGGCGCGTAGCGGCTGCGATCCGGGCGAGTACTACGCGCGCCTCGAGCGGGAACTCGGCACCGTGCACACCGACCGCGTCGACGCGCCCGCGACGAAGGAGCAGAAGGCGCGACTCGCGACGCTCGCTCCCGCCCAGGTGACGGCAGGCACGCTCGCGGGCTCGCGCGTCGTCGGCGTGTTCGATCGCGCTGCCGGCAACGACGCACCGATCGGCGGCATCAAGGTCGTCGCGGACGACGGCTGGGTCGCCGCGCGCCCGTCGGGCACGGAGGACATCTACAAGATCTACGGCGAGAGCTTCCGCAGCCGCGAGCATCTCGTGCAGATCCTCGCCGAGGCGCAGCGCCTCGTCGATCGCACGATCGCCGATTGACGTCCCGCGGCGCAGGTCGCGTACACGAAGTGTCGCCGGTGCCGCAACGTCGGGTTGACGTAGGCGCCGGCCGACCATATCTGATGACGGTCACCACACAGGGCAGTCGCCGATGGCCAGCCGACCGATCCGCATCGACTTCGTTTCCGATGTCGTATGTCCGTGGTGCGCCGTCGGTCTCAATTCGCTCGAACGTGCGCTCGAGCGCATCGGCGGCGCGATCGCGGTCGAACTGCATTTCCAGCCGTTCGAACTCAACCCGGACATGGCAGCGCAAGGCGAGGACGCGGTCTCGCACCTCGTCGCGAAGTACGGCCTCTCGCGCGAGCAGCTCGAGCGAAATCGCGCGACGATCCGTGCTCGTGGCGCCGATGTCGGCTTCGAGTTCGGCGAGCGAGGTCGCATCTACAACACGTTCGACGCCCATCGACTGCTGCATTGGGCAGGCACCATCGGCGCGGCCGAACAGCGAGCGCTCAAGCACGCCCTGCTGCAGGCGTATCACGGCGACGCTCGCGACGTCTCCGACCGGGACGTGCTCGTCGCGATCGCGGAGTCTGCCGGCCTCGACGGTGCGCGCGCACGCGCGGTGCTCGACTCGGGCGAACATGGCGACGCCGTGCGCGCGCAGGAGCGCTACTTCGCCGATCGCGGCATCCACGGCGTGCCCGCGGTCATCCTCAACGAGCGCCACCTGATCTCGGGCGGCCAACCGGTGGATGTGTTCGAGCAGGCATTGCGCCGCGTTGCCATGGGCGACGTGCGGTAGCGCGGGACTCGGCGCGTAGCGGGCGCGGCCCGCTTCGCGGCGATCGATACGAACGGCAGCAGGCGGATCACTGCGCGCAGCGGCGGCTCCGCCGTCTCGCGGCCTGGTCCAGCCTACTGCCGGATCCGCAGCACGCCCCGGTGCCGGCTTCTAGGCGCGTCGCTTGACGAGCGCGCCCGCAAACACGATGGCGGCGGCGACGACGAGGGTGCTCGCCGCACCGATGTTCGCGCGCGCGATGTCGATCGCCATGGCGGGGCCCATGCGCAGCAGCGCCTCGCGCATCGGCAGGCCGAGCATGCCGGCGACCTGCGCGACCGCTTGCAGGTAGAACGAATAAAGCGCCGCGAGCGCGACGCACGTGCTCGCGACGAGCGCGCCCGACCAGCGCCCGGCGTAGCCGTGGCGCCGCAACGTCCAGGCGACCGGCAATGCGACGAGGAACGCGAGTGCGGCGAGGTCGCCGCGGCTGTACAGCGACAGCAGGCACCACACGGCGCCGCCCGCGAGCGCGCACATGGCCGCGGTCGCGATGCCGATCGCGCGCGGACGGGAAGCGGGTGGCGGCGATGCGCGCATGCGGATCCGGTTCGAGGGCGTAACCCGCGATGATAGCCGCTCGCGCTGCGCGCTGCGCATCGGCCGGCGGCGCAGCGTCTGCGCAGCCGGGTCAGCCTTATGGGATCGATTCGTGCTCGCGCAGCATCCACGCCTGCGGGAAGTGGCTGAAGCCGACGTGCGGGTAGTACTGCTCGGCCGCAGGCGCAGCGAGCAGCAGCAGCTTCGCCTGCGGCGCGGCAGCCTGCGTGCGTCGCATGAGCTCCTTGCCGATGCCGCTGCGCTGGTGCGACACGCGCACGGCGAGGTCGGCGAGATAGGTCGTCCAGACGAAGTCGGTCACGCAGCGCGAGATGCCGACGAGCAGGTCGCCGTCCCACGCGGTGACCGTGAGGTTCGCGTTCGCGAGCATCGCGGCGAAGCGCACGTCGTCGTCGATCGGTCGGCGCTCGCCGAGCGTAGATGCACGGTAGAGGTCGCGCGCCTGCTCGAGGTGCGGCCGCACGTCGTCGCGGTAGGCGATCGTCATGCGCCGGCCTCGTTCGTCGCGAGCAGGGTGCGCACCGAGGCGGGAAGGGCGGGATCGGCGAGGTCGGCTTCGGGCTGTGGCGCGGCGTAGCGCGTGCGCATGGGCACGACACCGGCCCAGTGCGGCAGCGCGAGATCGGCCGGATTGTCCTTTGCGCCGCCGCTGCGCACCTTCGCACTCGCGTCCTCGATCGCGAGTCGCAAGACCTGAGTCGCGGCGAGCTCGCTGCGGTCGGCAGCGCGCGATTCGGCCGCTCGCCCGGGGATCATCGCATCGACGAAGCGCGACAGCGCGACCGCCTTCTCCGCCTCGTCGACGACCGCGCGCGCGCGGCCGAACACGACCACCGACCGATAGTTCACCGAATGATCGAAATGCGATCGCGCGAGCACGAGGCCGTCGAGGTGGGTCACGCCAAGGCAGGCGGGCACGCCGTCGGCGAGCTCGCCCATGAGGCGGCTCGCGATCGAGCCGTGCAGCACGATCGACTCGTCGTCGCGCGCGTACAGCATCGGGATCACGAACGGCTGACCGCCGACGCAGAACGCGACGTGCGCGATCATGCCGGCGTCGAGGATCGCGTGCACGCTCTCGCGGTCGTAGCGCGCACGCGCCTTCGAGCGCTCGATGCGGTGGCGGGCGTCGCGGGGCACAGTGGCGGTCCCAGCATCCATCGGTTGTCCTCGGTTGTCGATCGGCACTCAACAATAGGGTCTGACATTGGTACCCTACAGTACCGGAATCACGGAACTCAGCGGAGCCAATCGTGTACCTCGACCTGGACGGCCAAGGCGCGCGCTATGCGCAGCTGATCCGCGCCCTCAAGGGCGCGATCCTCGACGGTCGCGTCGCCGCCGGCGCGCGGCTGCCGGCGAGCCGCTCGCTCGCGCGTGAACTCGACGTCTCGCGCAACACCGTACTCGCCGCCTACGAGCAGCTGCAGGCGGAAGGCTTCCTGCTCGGCCGCGTCGGATCCGGCAGTTTCGTCGCCAACGTCGGCAGCGCGACGCCGCAGAAGCGCAGCGCGAATACGCTCGTGGCGCCGCTGTCGAGCTTCGCGCGCCGCGCGCTCGCCAATACCGACGGCCGGCGCATTCCGGGCCACCAGCACAGCGACCTGCGCTACGACCTGCAGTACGGGCTGCCGCTCGCCAATCCGCTGCTCGGCAGCGTCTGGCGCCGCGAGGTGAGCCGGGCCGCCGAGCATGTCGAGTTCGACTATCCGGACGCGCAAGGTCTGCTCGCGTTGCGCGAACGGATCTGCGACTACCTCGCGCGGCGCCGCGGCGTGCCCGCGGCGCCCGAGGACGTCGTCATCGTCTCCGGCACGCAGCAGGCGTTCGCGCTCGCCGCGCGCGTGCTGCTTGAGCCGGGCGACACCGTCGTGCTCGAGGATCCCCACTATCGCGGTGCGCGCCAGGTGTTCGCCGCGTTCGGCGCGCACGCGCGCGGCTGCCGCGTCGACAACGAAGGCCTCGTGCCGGCCGCATTGCCGTCGAGCGCGCGGCTCGCGGTCGTGACACCGTCGCACCAGTTCCCGACCGGCGCGCTGCTGCCGCTTTCGCGCCGCGTCGAATTGCTCGACTGGGCGAGCGGCCGCCACGCCTGGCTCATCGAGGACGACTACGACGGCGAGTTCCGCTACGGCGGCAGGCCGCTGGCGGCACTCAAGTCGCTCGACCGCGACGGCCGCGTGATCTACATCGGCAGCTTTTCCAAGGCGCTGTTCCCGGCGCTGCGGCTCGGCTACATGGTCGTCCCGGCGTCGCTGCGCGAGGCGTTCTCGGCCACGAAGTGGCTCGAGGATCGCGGCTGCAACGCGCTCGAGCAGTCGACGCTCGCGCGCTTCATGGCCGACGGCGGCTTCGAGCGGCACCTGCGCCGAGCCGCGGTCGCGCTGCGCGCGCGACGCAGCGCGATGCTCAACGGCCTGCGCCGCCACGCCGGCGACGCGGTCGAGGTCGTCGATTCCAACGCCGGCATGCATCTCACCGCGTGGCTCACACGCGCGAGCCACGCCGACTGCGAACGCCTCGTCGCGCATGCGCGCACGCGCGGCCTCGGTCTCTACACGATCGCGCCGTACTGCCTCAGGCAGCCGCCGCGTCCCGGCCTGGTGCTCGGTTACGCGGGCCTGCCGCCGGCCGACATCGAGGCGGCGATGAGACTGCTCGGCAAGTGCCTGCACGAAACCGGTCTCGCGCCGTCGCGCTGAAGGCCGGGTGGTTGAAGGTTTGGACAACGCCCTGATATCGGCAGGGCGCAGCGCCGTCCGCGACGCGGCATAATGCGCAGTTCCGCACGGCCGCCACTCCGATTCGCCGCAATGGGCTACAGCCAGACTTCCGAACCGATCCGCCTCGAACGCGACTGCGCCGCCGTGATGGTGCCGCAGGGCGACGAGGTGACGTTGCCCGCAGGCCAGGTCGGCTACATCACGCAGGCACTCGGCGGCAGCTTCACCGTCTACGTCGACGGCAACCTGTTCCGCATCCGTGGTGCCGACGCGGACGCGCTCGGCAAGGAGCCTCCCGCACCGCTCGAACTCGCCGAAGGCGCCGACGACGTCGAGGTCGAGAAGCTCGTGTGGGAGCAGTTGCGCACCTGCTTCGATCCGGAAATCCCGATCAACATCGTCGAGCTCGGCCTCGTCTACGACTGCGACCTCGAACGCCTCGAGGACGGCCGGCGCAAGGTCAGCGTGCGCATGACGCTCACCGCCCCTGGTTGCGGCATGGGCGAGATCCTCGTCGACGACGTGCGCACGAAGCTCGAAATGATTCCGACGATCGCCGAAGCCGACGTCGACCTCGTGTTCGATCCGCCGTGGACGCAGTCGATGATGTCCGAGGCGGCCCGCCTCGAAACCGGCATGCTGTGATTCCTCGACGATGACGGCCGCTTGCGCGTGGCCTGTGGTTTCGTTCTAGGATGGGGCGTCCCCGAAACGGCGCGCCCGCGATGAAACGCCACCTGCACGTGATCGTCCTCGTCCTGTTCGTGTTGTTCCTGCTCTACGACATCGTTGTCTGGGGCTCCTTGCCGCTCATTCCCGACGTCGGACCGGACATCGTCGATTCGGCCAACCGCGAAGCGCCGCTCGCCGCGACCTACGTGCTGCTCGGCGCGCCGCTCGACTCGGCGCTTCCGGCGCTGCAGGCGTTCGGCGAAGAGCGCGTGAGCGCGGCGTTCGGAGAAGGCTTCGCGCGCATCCGCGAAGATTCCACGGTCGCGATGGATCTCATCTTCAACTCGACCTGGAACGTCGAGCACCGCTGGCTCAAGACCGTGTACTGGTTCCCGCCGCTGCTGCTCGTTGCGACCGTGATCCTCTGGCTGCGCCGTCCGCGCAAGATCGCGACGCTCGGGCGCCGTCGCTGACGCGAGGGATCGTCCTCGCACGGGCGCGGGATGGCCCGCGCGACGGCGCGCGTCGGGCCGGCCGCGTGCGCATGCTGCGATGCGACGGGTGAAACCGTATTCATGCCGCAGGCCCGCTGCCTGACAAGGCCGGGCGCCTGTTGCCATGCAGCAACTTTCGCTGATATGCCAATGGGATCAATAAGTTATGCGGCAGCAACGGCTTTTCTTGCGCGCTCGATGCTGCTAGCTTGCTGACTTCCGCGTGGCTCCTCCACGCGGAACGGTACCCAAGGGCCGGGCTGGGGAGCAGTACCGGTCTTCGCAGCAGAACGCATGTCGGGTCGAGAGAGGGGCCGGCATCGCCGAGGACGCGGACGTGGGACGCAAGGAAGCCCGTCGGGTGTGGGGACACCGCGTCGGGCATCCAGGGATCGTGGATTCGAGCGTGGATCGCGCTCGTGCGCGGCAATGCCGCGGTGCGGGCGATACGCACGGAGCGATGCCATCAGGGAGGTGAGAGGCGGCGGCCGGCACACACCGGCCGCCGTTTTTTTTCGCATTGCAGCATTCGCGCATTTTTTCGACGACCGCATCGCCACTGCCGATCGACGACGGCCGGTTGTCAGGTTGGTGACAGCACCGGGGTGCTATCAGCTCGATGCGGACTGCAACCGCACCGAGCGACAGCCTGCATCCAAGAGAGGGGATGCGGGGCCTGCACCTTCCGTTGGCGCAACAGCACGCGGACCCTCGGCACGGCTGCAGCAGGCAACACGTACCGACAACGTCGATCGTTCCGAAACGGCCCGCTGGATGCGCGCCGGGGACGGCTTCGCCGCGTGCGACCGCATCGCGACACACACCCATAGGTATTTCGAACTTTGCATATTGAGGGAGTCAGTAATGCGTAATTCGAGAATCACCACGCGGCCCGCGGCGCTCGCCGTCGCCGTCGTCCTGGCTTTCGGCACGGCGTCGGCGGTGGGGGCCGCCACGCTGAAGCCCGCGCAGCTCGCGCCGGCGACGACACTGCGTTCCGGCGAGAACATCGACGGCATGGTGCCGTTCACGCAACCGATCCACATCGAAGTCGCGTTGAGGATGCGCGATCGCGCCGGCCTCGACCGCTACATCGCGTCGGCGGCGAAAGCCGAACGCGTCACCGGCGTGCGCCCGACGCTGTCGAGCGACGAAGTGCTGCAGCGCCATGCGCCGACCGACGAACAGGTCAAGGCCGTCGTCGATTTCCTCGCGTCGGCAGGCTTCAGCAACATTGTGGTCGCGGACAACCGCATGCTGGTCTCCGCCGACGGCACGGCCGATGTCGCGCAGGCCGCGTTCCAGACCTCGCTCGCCCGCGTGACGAGGAAGGACGGCAGCGCGGCGATCGCCAACACGTCGCCGGTGCACGTTCCGGCGTCGCTGCAGGGCATCGTCCTCGCCGTGCTTGGCCTGCAGGACGTGCATCGCCCGCACGTGATGTCGCATGTGCTCGAGGGCCCGCAGCCGCAGGCGGTGACCGGCCACTTTCCGAACGAGTTCTCGTCGATCTACGGCGGCTCGGGCGTCGCGACCGCGGCCGGCGTCACCGTCGGCATCATCACGCAAGGCAAGCTCACGCAGACGATCACCGACCTCAACTCGTTCACGTCGGCGCACGGCTTCCCGACCGTGACGACGCAGACGGTCAATACCGGCGGCACGAGCAACGACACCAGCGGCATCGGTGAATGGAACCTCGACAGCCAGGATGTCGTCGGCATGGCCGGCGGCCAGGTCGGCAAGATCATCTTCTACAACGAGCCGACCCTCGCGAATTCCGCGTTGACCGCGAACATCAACACCGCGGTTTCGGCGAACGTCGCGAAGATCATCAACATGTCGCTCGGCGAGTGCGAAACCGATGCGCACAGCGACGGCTCCGACGCGGCCGACGACCAGCTGTTCGCGACCGCGGTCGCGCAGGGCCAGACGTTCTCGATTTCGACCGGCGACTCCGGCGCGGACGAGTGCGGCGACGGCGGCACCAAGGCGAGCAACCCGGCGAATTCGCCGTACGTGGTCGCCGTGGCCGGCACGCAGCTCAACGCGTCGACGTCGACATGGAGCAGCGAAACCGTGTGGAGCGGTTCCGGCGGCAGCGAGAGCACGATCGAGCCGAAGCCGAGCTGGCAGACGCTGTGGTCGGGTTCGCACCGCGGCGTCGCCGACGTCGCGTTCGACGGCGACCCGAACTCGGGCGCCAAGGTCATCGTCAACGGCGGTACGCAGCAGATCGGCGGCACGAGCCTGTCGGCGCCGATCTTCGCCGGCATGTGGGCACGCGTGATCGCGGTCAAGGGGACGTCGGTCGGCTTCGCCGGCCCGATCATCTACCAGCTGCCCGCAGGCGATTTCCACGACGTCACCTCGGGCAGCAACGGCATCTCGGCGGGTCCGGGTTACGACCTCGCCAGCGGCCGCGGCAGCATGATCCTCAGCAGTGCGATCAACCACATCGGTGGCGGTGGTGGCGGCAACGTCGCGCCGGTCGCGAACTTCAGCTTCACGACCAATGCGCTGGTGGCGAACTTCACCGACAGCTCGAGCGACAGCGACGGCACCATCGCATCGCGTTCGTGGACGTTCGGCGACGGCGGCACCTCGACCGCGACCAACCCGAGCCACACCTACGCGAGCGCGGGCACCTACAGCGTGTCGCTCACGGTCACCGACAACGGCGGCGCGACCAACACCAAGACGAGTTCGGTC
>DASTSE010000043.1:0-3962 GCA_035760865.1 Dokdonella sp. | reverse complement strand
GGAAGAACTCGATCGCGTAGTACGGCGACAGCGCGCGCAGTACGGCGGGATGCTGTGCGACGTGCCAGATGCCGAGCAGCGCGAGCGAGAGGAACCAGAGGATCATCACCGGCGCGAATACCGCGCCGACCTTGCCGGTGCCGCGGTTCTGGAATGCGAACAGGCCGACGATGATCAGCGCCGACAGCGGCACGACCCAGTGCGCGAGGCCGGGCGCGAGCACCTCCATGCCCTCGACCGCGCCGAGCACGGAGATCGCCGGCGTGATGACGCCGTCGCCGAAGAACAGCGCGGCGCCGAACAGGCCGAGCACGACGATCCACCACCGCGCGCGCTGGCTCGAGCGCACGCTGCGCTGCGCGAGCGCAGTGAGCGCCATGATGCCGCCCTCGCCCTTGTTGTCCGCCCGCATGATGAAACCCGCGTACTTGACCGAGACGACTAGGATCAGCGACCAGAACACGAGCGACAGCACGCCGAGCACGTTGGCCGTGGTCGGCGGCGCGCCGTGCTCGCCGAAGGTCTGCTTGATCGTGTAGAGCGGACTCGTGCCGATGTCGCCGTAGACCACGCCGATCGCGCCGAGCACGAGTGCGCGGGTACGGGCGCCGACGTCGCCCTCGTTGCCGCTGTCCTGGCTCATCGTTCCCGTTTCTCCGTCAGCGCAGCGCTGCCTTGAGCGCCTTGCGGATGATGTCTTCGGCGCGATCGCCGGGAGCGGCCGCATCGCGCACGAGGCGCGTGACTTCGGCCGGCTTGTAACCGAGCGCCTGCAGCGCGACGCCCGCTTCGGCGACCGGATCGAGTGCGCCGGCGCCGCCGCCGATCGCCATCGCGGCGCCGCCGCCGAGGCCGTCGACGCGATCGCGCAGTTCGACCACCATGCGTTCGGCCGTCTTCTTGCCGATGCCCGGGATGCGCGTGAGCGCGGCGACGTCGCCGCCCTGCACGAGCCGCGCGAACTCATCGACGCTGACGCCGGACAGCACCGACAGCGCGATGCGCGCGCCGACGCCGGACACCTTCTGCACGGTGCGGAACAGGCTGCGTTCGGCCTCGCGCAGGAAACCGTACAGCGCGACCGTGTCTTCCTTGACCGCATAGTGCGTGCACAGGCTCACCTCGCGGCCGAGCTCGGGCAGGTCGAAGAAGGTCGACATCGGCGCTTCGAGTTCGTAACCGACGCCGCCGACGTCGAGCACGAGCCAAGGCGGCTGCTTGGCGACGAGCACGCCGCGGAGTCGACCGATCATCGACGCCGCCTCCATGCTTCGCGCGGCAGGCCGAGCCGCTGCAGGCTCGAACGCGTGTGCGCATGCGCGAGGGCGATCGCGAGGGCGTCCGCCGCGTCCGCCTGCAGCCGGCCAGGCAGCTGCAGCAGCAGGCCGACCATGTGCTGTACCTGCGCCTTGTCGCCCGCGCCGGTGCCGACCACCGCCTGCTTGACCTCGCGCGCCGCGTACTCGGCCACGCCGAGGCCGTGGTGCATGACCGCGCAGATCGCCGCGCCGCGCGCCTGGCCGAGCTTGAGCGCGGAATCGGCGTTGTGGGCGACGAACACGCGCTCGATCGCGACTTCGTGCGGCGCGTACTCGGCGACGATCGCGCCGACACCGTCGAAAATGCGCTTGAGGCGTGCGGCGAACGCGTCGTCTTCGCCGTCGAGCAGATTGAGCGCGGTATGGAACACGTGCCGCGAGCGTCCGGCCGGATCGACGTCGATGATGCCGATGCCGGTGCGCTGGCTGCCCGGGTCGATGCCGAGGATGCGCACGACGGCGAGCGCTGGCTGGAGGGCAGTGATCGACACGATCCCGTTGGCTCGGCGAGAAGGGGGGAGTCTAGCGCAGCGTTCAGCGCGGCGTCGGCGTGAACTGGCCCGCGCGCAGGAACGCGACCGTGAGGTCGGCGACTTCGGACGAGAACAGCAGCCCGGTGTGCGAGGCGGCGACGGTGCGGTGGTCGGCGATGCCGGCCAACTGCGTCTCCTCGACCGACACGGTGCCGTCGTGCGGCGCGACGAGCGGGCCGAGCGTGATGCCGAGGCCGAACGGCAGCTTGCCCGCGATCACGCCGACGGGGCGCGAACCCTTCCATGCCTCGACGCCTTCGAGCAACGGTTCCGCGCTTTGCCCGAGCAGCAGGCGCCCGCCGGGAAACCCCGTGAGCGCGCGCGCGACCGCGCTGCCGCGCAGCGGCGGCCCGATGCAGACGATGCCGCCCTTCGGCAGGCCGCGCACGCCGCGCGTCGCCTCGAGCGCGACGAGCGAGCCGAGGCTGTGGCCGACCAGGTGCACCGCATCGGCGTCCCGCGCCGCCATGCGCTCGCGCAGGCGCGCGACCGCGGGCTGGATGCCGCGGAACACGCTCGCGTAATCGATCGTCTCGACCGAATAGCCGGCCTGCCGCAGCCGCCGCGCGAGCGGCAGCAACGTGATGCCGCGCATCCAGATGCCGTGCAGCAGGATCACGTGCTCGCGCGGCGCGGACTCGACCGCGGCGCGCTGCGTGCGCGCGCGCGAGTCGACCGGCCGGCGCGACGCGCGACTCATTTCGTGGGGCGCTCCGCGACGCGGATGTGCACTTCGGCGAGCTGCGCCTCGGGCACCGGCGACGGCGCGCCGGTCATGAGGCACTGCGCGCTCGTCGTTTTCGGGAACGCGATGACGTCGCGGATCGACTCGGTGCCGGCCATCAACGCGGCGATGCGATCGATGCCGAACGCGATGCCGCCGTGCGGCGGCGCGCCGTACTTGAGCGCGTCGAGCAGGAAGCCGAACTTCGCCTCGGCCTCCTCTGCGCCGATGCCGAGCAGCTCGAACACCGCGCTCTGCATCCGCGGGCGATGGATGCGGATCGAGCCGCCGCCGATCTCGTTGCCGTTGAGCACCATGTCGTAGCCGCGCGAGACCGCCGTCTTCGCGTTCGCGCGCAGGTCCTCGATGCTGTCGACGGCGGGCGCCGTGAACGGGTGATGCAGGGCGACGTAGCGCTTTTCCTCGTCATCCCATTCGAACATCGGGAAGTCGGTGACCCACAGCGGCGCCCAGCCTTCGGCGACGAGGCCGAGGTCCTTGCCGAGCTTGAGCCTGAGCGCGCCCATGAAGTCGGACGCGGTCTTGTACGTCGCCGCACCGAAGAAGATCGCATCGCCCGTCTGCGCACCGGTCGCTTTCACGATCGCGGCGAGCGTGGCGTCGTCGAGGAACTTGGCGATCGGCGAAGCGATGCCGTCGCGTCCCTTCGCCGCGTCCTCGACCTTCATCCAGGCGAGGCCCTTGGCGCCGTACTTCGCCGCGTGCGCGCCGTAATCGTCGATCTGCTTGCGCGAGAACTGCGCGCCGCCGGGCGCGCGCAGCGCCACGACGCGGCCGTCGGCATGGTTGGCCCACTCGGCGAACACCTTGAACTCGCAGCCCTTCACGAGTTCGGCGACGTCGGTGAATTCGAGCGCGATGCGGAGGTCCGGCTTGTCCGAGCCGTAGCGGCGCATGGCTTCGGCGTACGTCATGCGCGGGAACGGGTCGGCGAGCTCGACGCCCTTCACCTCGCGGAACACGACGCGGATCATCTCCTCGACGGTGTCCTGCACGTCGCGCTCCGACACCCACGCGAATTCCATGTCGAGCTGGGTGAACTCGAGCTGGCGATCGGCGCGCAGCGCCTCGTCGCGGAAGCAGCGCGCGATCTGGTAGTAGCGGTCGAAGCCCGCCATCATGAGGATCTGCTTGAACAGCTGCGGCGACTGCGGCAGCGCATAGAACTCGCCCGGGTGCATGCGCGCCGGCACGAGGAAGTCGCGCGCCCCCTCGGGCGTCGCCTTGGTCAGGATCGGGGTCTCGATGTCCTGGAAGCCGCGCTCGTCGAGGTAGCGGCGCAGCGCCTGCACGAGCCTGATGCGGGTACGCATCTTGCGCTGCATGTCCGGGGTGCGCAGGTCGAGGTAGCGGTATTTGAGGCGG